>SVSO01000087.1 GCA_015064195.1 Oscillospiraceae bacterium | reverse complement strand
CTGCATGATGGCCACCGTCACCGGGCTGTCGGCAACAAAGGGCAGCTTGCCCGTAGCCATTTCGTACATGGTCACGCCCAGCGAATAGATGTCGCTTCGGCGGTCGATCTGCTTACCGCTGGCCTGCTCGGGGCTGATGTAGAACACCGTGCCGATGGCCTTATCTGTCATGGTCAGCGTCTCCGCATTGGGCAGCTTCGCGATGCCGAAGTCCGCCACCTTGATGACGCCGTTTTTGAGCATCATGATGTTCTGAGGCTTGATGTCACGGTGGACGATTCCCTTTGAATGTGCGTGCTCCAGTGCCAGCAGGATCTGCTCGGTGATGCTGATGATCTCATGATAATTGAGCACACCTTTTTTCTGAATATAATTCTTTAAGGTAATGCCCTCGATCAGCTCCATGACGATATATTTCAGATCGTCCTTGACGCTGACGTCGTAGATGTTGACGATATTGGGATGGGACAGCATGGCGACGGCCTTCGATTCATTGATGAAGCGTTTGACCGACGGCGTGTCCTTGGCAATATCGTCCTTGAGCATCTTGAGTGCCACATTCCGGCGCATGAGCAGATCGTTGGCTTCAAACACCACCGCCATACCGCCGATACCCAGCACCCGAATGATGCGGTATCGCTTGTCGATCACCTGACCGACATATTTCTCAAATGTATCCATTCTTCACCGGCCCTCATTCATCGTCGTCGGAACCATCCGCGCACTCTTCCTGTCGGGTGTATTTGATAAGTAAAGCCGTAATATTGTCCGGGCCGCCGGCTTTGTTTGCCGCTTCGATCAGGCGCACAGTCTTATCCGCCAGCTCCTGATCCACGTCTGTAACCACGTCAATATCAAGGTCGGAGGAAATAATGGCATAGATCTCCTCCGGAAGCACCTGTCCGCACAGACCGTCCGAACAGAGCAGGAGATAACCGATGTCAAGGCATGACAGATCCACGGAGAAAATGTCCGTTTCGATCTCATTTTTGATGCCAACCGCCCGTGTGATACGGTTGCGGTAGGGGTGATTGCGCGCATCCTCCACGGAAAGCGAGCCGGTATCGATAAGATGCTGCACATAGGAATGGTCATGGGTGATCTGGGTGATGGTATTGTCCGAGATCAGATAGAGCCGGCTGTCGCCGATGTTGACCACATACACCATGTCATCGCAGACGAGAGCGGCAACGAGCGTGGTGCCCATGCCCTGATAATCGATGGAGCTTTGGGATTTTTTATAAACAGCGCTGTTGGCATCATGTGCCGCATCATCGAGAATGATGCAGGCATCATCCGATATAAGGCGCAGTGTGCCGTCGTGGATCTTCGGCGCGGTGTATTTTGCCACCCGCTCGCAGAATACCTCCACGGCGCATTCACTGGCCACATTGCCGCTTTTCGCACCGCCCATGCCATCGCAGACGACGCAGAGTGCGGCGTTTTTGCAGAGGGGTCTGATGCGCCAGCTGTCCTGATTCATGGAGCGCACCATGCCCGTATCGCTGTTACCGTAATAATTCATTTCCTGTTTCATCCTCCCTTTTTGGGATATGCCGTTTCGTTCTGTCAGATTCTATTCGCAGATCATCCTGCAAATGCTAAATTTTACTCATTTTTCATGCTTGCCCGTCTCAGCTGACCGCAGGAAGCGTTGATGTCGCCGCCAAGCTTTCTGCGCACCGTGGCATTGATGCCGAGGGATGTGAGAGTGTCGGCGAATTTTTTCACCGCGTCGGCGGATGAGCGGGAGAATCCGCTCTCCTCCACCTCGTTGACCGGAATGAGATTCACATGGATGGGGAAGGGCTTCGAGCCGCGGTAGAGTCCGCGCTTGAGCGTTCCGGCAAGCTCTTTTGCATAGGCGGGCGAATCGTTTTTGCCCGCAATGAGGGTATATTCAAAGGAGATGCGCCGTCCTGTCGCATCGAAATACCGGCGGCAGGCATCAAGCAGTGACGCGATGTTCCACTTGTTGTTCACCGGCATGATGGACGAGCGGGTCGCATCGTCCGCCGCGTGAAGCGATATGGAGAGTGTGATCTGGAGATTTTCCTTAGCCAGCGCGTCGATTTTATCCACAAGTCCGCAGGTGGACAGCGAAATGTGGCGGCTTCCGATGTTGATGCCGTCCGGATCGCCCACAAGGGACAAAAATTTGAGGGAATTGTCGAAGTTGTCCAGCGGCTCGCCAATGCCCATCATGACGATGCCGGAGATGCGCTCGCCCATGTCACGCTGAGCGGCGATGACCTGTCCCAGCAGCTCGCCCGGCCGGAGCCGTCTCACCAGACCGCCGATGGTGGACGCGCAGAATCTGCATCCCATGGGACAGCCCACCTCGCTGGAAATGCAGATGGTGTTGCCATGCTTGTAGCGCATGAACACGCTCTCGATGACATTGCCGTCCGACAGGCCGAACAGATACTTCACCGTGCCGTCAAGCTTGGACACCAGCTTCCGCTCAACGGTGGGCAGATCAACGACAGCCCGCTCCGTGAGCGTTTCCCGCAGTTTTTTCGGCAGATCGGTCATGCCGTCGATGCCAACGCCCCGGTGCATCCACGCAAAGATCTGCTTTGCCCGGTATTTCGGCTCACCGAGATCGGCAAGAAACGCGCTGATCTCGGGAATATTCATACTGAGAAGATCGGCCTTGCCGTTGATTTCAAACATCATTTCTTTATCTTTCTGAATTTTGCAATGAAAAATCCGTCTGTATTGTGAATATGCGGCATCAGCGTCAGCATTCCGCCGTCGGATGTGATGCCGTCCATGCCGAATTCCTCCGGCGCAAATGCATCCGTTCCAGCAAGAAATCGCCTCACCACCGCTTCATTTTCCGCCGGATTCAGCGTGCAGGTGGAATAGCACAGCGCACCGCCGGGCTTCACATAATCCGCCGCATTTTTGAGGATCGCGTACTGGATCTCCGGCAGGCGCAGGATCTCCGATGCGGATTTGTAGCGGATCTCCGGCTTTTTCGCGATCACGCCAAGTCCCGAGCATGGCACATCGCACAGCACAAGGTCGGCGGATTCCGTCAGCGTTTCGTCAGGCACAGAGCCGTTTTTTTCAGCGGTTTCGATGATGGAGATACCCATCTTTTCCGCGCCCTTTTGAATGAGCGACAGCTTGTTTTTGTGAAGATCAAAGCTTTTGACAATGCCGCGGTTTTCCATGAGAATCGCCGCCGAAAAGCTCTTTCCGCCGGGACAGGCACAGGTGTCGATGACCGTCATGCCCGGCTCCGGGGCGGCAAATCTCACCGCCAGCTGAGATGCCTCGTCCTGTATATAGACGAATCCCGCCGAAATAAGTTCCGAAATTTCCGAAGAAATCGTAGCGTTTTCCAGCTTTACGCCGAAGGGCGAATACCGGCAGGCCTCCGCCGCGATGCCGTCCGCCGTCAGACGTGCAAGCAGTTCCTCGCGGGAGATCTTCAGTGTGTTGACCCGCAGTGTAACCGGCGGCTGATGGGAGAATGCCGCCAGAATCTCCTCTGCATCGGGATACGCCGCGTCAAGGATGGCCGCCGCATCCTCGCCCACGGAATAGCGCACGGAGAGGTAGCGGATCCGGTCGTTTTTGTCCGGATGGGGGAGATTATCCCGGTCCATCTGCCGCAGAAAGCTTCTCAGCACCGCATTGATGAAGGATGCGGCGCGAGGGGCAAATTTTTTCGCTAAATTCACCGTCTCACTGACCGCCGCCCGTTCGGGAATGCGGGTGAGGCGGATGAGCTGATAGAGTCCCATGCGCAGAAGAGTTCGCGCTTCCGGATCGATCTGCTCCACCGGCTTTGATGAAAGACGGCTGATGAGATAATCGAGGGTGATCCGCATCTCGATGACGCCGTAGGTGAGGGTGGTGTATAATCCCTTCTCCGCGCCCTCCAGCCGATGTCGGCGGATGACCGCATCGATCTCGAGATTGCTGTATTTTTTGTCACGCTCGCAGGCAATAAGCGACTGATATGCCGCCGTGCGGGCGTCGATTTTTCTTGTATCCATGCTTATCTTCGTCTGTTGTTTCCGCGCACCAGCAGGAGCAGCCGCAGAAGGTTGGCCAGCGATACCGCCAGTGCCGCCACATAGGTGAGCGCGGCCGCTGTCAGCACCTTCTTCGCGCTTTTCTGTTCCGACGGCTCCAGATAGGCCCGGAGTGCGGAAAGTGCTCGGGAGCTTGCGTTGAATTCCACCGGCAGCGTCACCAGCTGAAAGAGGGTGGACAGTCCGAACGCCGCCACGCCGATGAGGGCGAGGGTGGGAAAGGACAGCACAATGCCGAGAAGGATCAGCGGCATGGCCAGATTCGAGCCGATGTTGGTAATGGGGATGATGGCCGCGCGGAGCTTCATCGGGCCGTAGCCCACCGCGTGCTGCACCGCATGGCCCGCCTCATGCGCCGCAACGCCCACCGCTGCCGCCGATGGTACGGAATGCACCGTATCCGACAGGTAGACTGTATTGTCGCTGGGATTGAAGTGGTCAGTGAGGTCGCCGGACACTGTGGCGATGCGGACATGGTACAGGCCGTTGGCATCAAGGATTGCCCGTGCCGCCTGACTGCCCGTCATGCCGCGTGCGGTGGGAATGCGGGAATATTTGGAAAACGTGGTCTTCACGTTGATCTGCGCCCAGAATGCCAGCAGAACTGCGGGCAGGACGAGAAAGAGGTATGTGGCGTCAATACCGAAAAAATACATTTTCCGACACCTTTCTTATCGTGTGAATTTGACCAGCCGATCGCCCGCCTCGATCTTTCTGCCGTTGATGAAATCGGCGGCTCTCATGCGGCTCTTGCCTTCGGGAAGCAGACCGGTGATGGCAATCGCACCGGTTCGGCAGGCTACCTCAATGCGGTTTGCGGCGGCGTCGCACTTTAACACCTCGCCGGGATTCCGATGCTCCTTCACCGTATCGCAAAGCTCGGCACTGACGATCTTCAGTGCGCGGCCGCGATGCTCCACCACTGTCAGTGGGAAGGGTGACAGACCGCGGATGCGGTTGTAGACCGCCATGGCATCCGCATCGAAATCCAGCACACAGTCTGCATTCTCGATTTTTGCGGCGTAGGTGGACTTGAGATCATCCTGCTTTTCGCGGGTTGCCGTGCCAGCTTCCATTGCCTCGATGGTTTCCAGCAGCAGCTTTGCGCCCGCCTCTGCCATCTTATCATGGACGGATTCAAAATCGTCATGCAGCTCGATGGGCACGACCGCCTTTGCAATCATGTCGCCGGTATCGATGCCTGCATCCATATACATGATGGTGATGCCCGTTTCGCGCTCGCCGTCAATGATGGCTCTCTGCATGGGAGCGGCACCTCGATATTTTGGAAGAAGCGATCCGTGAACGCAGATACAGCCCATCTTCGGGTAATCCAGCACATTCTGCGGCAGGATCTTACCGAATGCGGCAACCACGATCATATCGGGGTTGATCTGCTCCAGCTGAGCCGCGAACTCATCGCCGCGGAGCGTTTTCGGCTGATACACGGGAATATTATGCGCAGTCGCCGTCTCTTTAACCGGCGGCGGGGTCAGGATCATTTTGCGGCCCTTGGGTTTATCCGGCTGTGTCACCACGCCAATCACATCCGCGCCCGCTTCGATCAGCGCGCGCAGAGATGTATCCGCAAAATCGGGTGTACCCATGAACAGGATTTTTGATTTCATTTCGCACCTCACTGTTCGATCTCATCGGGATCGAGCATTCTGACCACGTTATCGATGAACAGCACACCGTCGAGGTGGTCGATCTCATGGCAGAACGCTCTCGCCTTCAGCTCCGAACCGGTAACAATACATTCCTTGCCGTCAAGGTCGGTATATCGGACAGTGACGGTCATGGGGCGATCGGTGATGCCCCATTTTTCCGGCACAGACAGGCATCCTTCCGCCTCATTCTGCTTACCGGATTTTTTAATAATGGTCGGATTGATCATGACATATGTCTCGCCATCCTCCACCTCTACGACCACCATGCGGCGGAGCTTGCCCACCTGCACAGCCGCCAGTCCGCAGCCTTTTGCGGCGTGCATGGTTTCGATCATATCAGCCGCCAGCTGCTTGATTCTGTCATCAATCACTTCAACCGGACGGCTCTTCTTCCGAAGAATCGGGTCGCCTTCTTTTACAATGTTTAATTTTGCCATGTGTTTCACCTTTCTGGGGGTTGCGATTCTGACTTGCTTGTTAAGGGAATACGGTCGCTTTTTCGAGAAAAAGCTCCGCAAAAAGCTTTATACAACGCTTTCGCTAACAGACTGTTAATTTGTGCGCTAACTGGCTACAGCCCCAGCCGGGTCCCCTACCCCGGCAACTGTCTCTGCGTAATTGTTTGTTTTTGTTTGTGCGAACAACGTGTGTCGCCGTTACATATTTGCTGGGTTGATGTCGATATGCATTGCTGATTTTGGCGTTGCTTTCGGGAAATCGGCGAGGATTCGTCCGATCAATTCCCGCACACGTTTCGTTACCTGACATTTGATGATAATGCGCATCCGGTACACCTGATTGACCTTATACACTGGTGCTTCAAACGGGCCGAACACGTAGCTTTTCACGTCGGAAAACTCGTCTGCGAGATAGCCGCGCAGTTTTTTGTCTGCTTCCAGTGCCATTGCCAGCACCTCCGGCTCATCCTCGCCATGGATGCCGATCAGCACAAACTCGCAGAAGGGCGGGAACTGCAGCTGTTTGCGCAGTTTGATCGCGCTCTCATAGAAGCCGTCGAAATCCTGCTTTGCCGCGAGGGTGATCGTTTCGTTATCCGGCGAATAGGTCTGGATGACCGCCCGTCCCGGCTTATCGGCACGTCCCGCGCGTCCGATCACCTGTGTCAGCAGGGCAAATGTCCGCTCTGTTGCGCGAAAATCGTCCAGATAGAGCGCCGCGTCCGCATTGATGACGCCCACCAGCGTCACATCGGGAAAATTGTGGCCTTTTGTGACCATCTGTGTGCCGATCAGAATATCGGCACGGTGCTCGCGGAATTCGGACAGGATCTGCTCATGGGAGAACTTTCCCGCCGCCGCATCCGCGTCAAGGCGGAGGATTCTCGCCTCGGGGAATGCCGCATGAAGCTCCTCGGCCACCAGCTGTGTACCGAATCCCCGTCGGCTCATATGCTCGGATTTGCACTTGGGGCAGATCTCCGGCACGTTCTCCATGTGACCGCAGTAGTGGCATTTGAGCAGATTTCGCTCACCTTCGCGGTGATAGGTCAGGGACACGGAGCAGTTGGGGCAGGTGATGACCTCGCCGCATTTCTGACAGCTCATGAAATTGTTGTAGCCGCGCCTGCCGACGAACAGGATGGACTGCTCACCGTTTGCAAGATTTTTCGCGATCTCAGTCCGCAGGACCGAGCCGATGGGTGTGATCTGCCCTTTTTGTGCATCGGTGCGCAGATCGGCTACGATGACCTCGGGCAGCACGGCATTTCCATAGCGTTTGGTCAATGTCACCAGCGAATAAATGCCGCATTTAGCGCGATAATAGGACTCCAGCGACGGCGTTGCGGATGCGCCCAGCATGAGCGCGCCCTGCTTTGCCGCGCGGAACCGTGCGATATCGCGGGTGTGATATTTGGGATTCATGTCCGACTTGTAGGTGTGCTCCTGCTCCTCATCGATGACGATCATGCCAAGGTTATCGAGGGGCGCGAAGATGGCCGACCGTGTGCCGATGACCACATCCACCTGATGTGCGCGGATGCGCTTCCATGCGTCCGCCTTTTCGCCGTCGGACAGGGACGAATGAATGACGGCCACGCGCTCACCGAAATAGCCGCAGAACAGGTCCACGGTCTGTCCGGTCAGCGAGATCTCTGGCACCAACATGATGACCGACCGACCGTCGGCGATCACGCGGTCCATGACCGATTTGATGACGCGGGTCTTGCCGCTACCGGTAACGCCGTAGAGCAGCGCCGCACAGGGCTTATGGGAAAGTGCCAGTGCCGACAGGGAATCTGCCGCCGCCTGCTGCTCATCGCTGAGCCGATTATCGTCCGTCACCGCGCCGCGTCCTGCATAGGGATTGCGATAGACCTCCCGCTCCCGCATGGCAAGGATGCCCTTTGCCGTCATATTGCGCAGTGTTGCCGCGGAAACTTCGGCAGATTCCGCAAGCTCCGCCGCGGATTTTTCACCGCCGCCGAGGAAGGCGACGGCACGCGCTTCCGCTTTGCCGAGGCGCAGGCCGGACGGATCACAGATCAGCCGGTACAGCCGCTCCACGGGATCGCGATGAGGGCGGAACAGCGTATTCATCGCGCCGCCGGGAAGGATGGTCTGCACCGCATCGCCGGTGGAGCAGAATGTGCGCTCCCGGAGGAAATCGCACAGCTCCAGAAGCTCGTCATTCAGGAAAAACCGGGGATCGGAAACGGACAGGATCGGCTTCAGCGATTCGTATTTCGAGGTTTCGGAAAGCCCCACCACAAGAGCCGTCCGCTTTGCCGTGCCGCCGAAATTCACCATGACAAGCGAACCGCGCGTCACCCGTCCGGAAAGCTCCGGCGGGATCTGATAATCGTAGCATTTGTCCGCCGCGTGGGGCAGCTCGAGGATCCGCACTCTCGCAACCGAGAGCGCGGGGGAATTACACATCGTCTCTGTCTTCGCGGAGGTCGATGGTGGCGTCGTCGATCTTGTACTCGCCCTGATAAATGCGGTTGATGGCGTTCTTGACCGCCTTTTCATCGCGGATGTCGCGCTTGATCATGGAGGCGAGGCTCTTGTCCGTCTCCTTGTTGGCGATGAGCTTTTCCGCCTGCTCACGCTGATGCACATACTCATCGGTGACAAGGCGTGCACACTTTGCGGTGGCGATGCAGAGAATGTAACGGTTGTACTTGCCGTACTGGCTGAGTTCTTCAACGGAAGGATAAATCATTGTAATCTCCATTCTGCCGCTGTTGCGGCGGTACAAAATATTTTTTGAAATTGCGCCTTATCAGGCGAAAAATTTACTTGTAAAATCTTCGTTTCTCGACACGCGGTGCATTTCCGCATCCACAATGCCGATTATTTCATGCGCGGCCTCGTCGACCATATTGTCGCCGTTGACCACGATGTAATCATATTCACTGAGCTTTGCGAGCTCCTTTTTGGACGTCGCAAGACGCTTTTGTATTACGTCCTCCGAAACGTCGTCGCCTCTGCCGCGAAGTCTTGCCTCGAGCGTTTCAAAATCGGGCGGCGTTATCATAACGAGAAGTGCGTCGGGGCACTTTTTCTTAATCTGCATCGCACCCTCGACCTCTATCTCAAGTATCACGTTGCGGCCTGCCTCGAGGTTTTCCCAAACCTCTTTCTTTGGCGTGCCGTAATAGTTGCCGCAGTACTCTGCGTGCTCGAGCATCATATCCGCCGCGATACGCGCTTCGAAATCCGCGCGGTCGATGAAGTAGTAGTTCACGCCGTGCTTCTCGCCGACACGCGGCGCACGCGTCGTCGCGGACACCGAATAAATAAAGCTGCGGTCGTATTCCATAATGCGCTTGATGACCGTGCCCTTTCCGCTTCCGGACGGACCGGATATAACTATCAAAATTCCTTTTTTCATAGCCTTAAACGACCTCGTCGATCTCGTCGTCCTCACCCTCGTCACGGTCAGACAGACGGTTGGATATTGTTTCGGACTGGAACGCAGACAAAATAACGTGCTCGCTGTCGGTGATTATTACCGCACGCGTACGCTTGCCGCAGGTCACGTCTATCGCTCTGCCGTTATCCTTTGAATCCTGTATAAGGCGCTTTATCGGAGCGCTGTCCGGGCTTACGACGGCAACCACGCGCTCGGCGGCAACCATATTTCCAAAGCCAACGTTTATAAATTTCATAGTTTCTTACCTCACGCCATCACTCGATATTCTGTATCTGCTCTCGTATCTTTTCAAGCTCGCTCTTTATGTCGACCACGATAGCCGCGATATCGACGTTGCTCGCCTTCGAACCGATGGTATTGGTTTCGCGGTTCATCTCCTGCATAAGGAAATCAAGCTTGCGTCCGATGGGCTCGTTTGCCTCGAATATTTCGCGCATTGCCTCAAAGTGACAGCCAAGGCGCACAAGCTCCTCGTCGATAGCCACGCGGTCAGCGTATATCGCGCACTCGGTGAGCACCATATTCGGGTTGAGTTCAACTGCGTTGTCTGCGAGAAGCGTCTTGAGGCGCGCTTCAAACTTTACGCGGTAGGAGGAGATGTCGTCCTCGGAGTATTCCTTTATCTTTGCGACAAGCCCCTCGATCTTTTGAAGTTTGTCCATAATGTCAGCCTTGAGGCGCTCGCCCTCTGACTCGCGCACCTTTAAGAATGCCGCGATAGCCTCGTCGAGCACGGGCTTTATAATAAGCCAGTCGCGCTCCATATCCTCCTCGGGCTTGGTTATCGTAAACACGTCGCGGTTCTGCGCCACGCTCATAACGGAGATGTCGTCTTTGAGTCCAAACTCGTCGCGAAGTGCCTTCAGTGCGTTTATGTAGCTCTCAGCAACTGCGCGGTCGATGTCGATAGTCATACCAACATTCTCGACCACCTCCACGCCGATATATACATCGACCTTTCCGCGAGCGATACCGCTCTGCTGTACGTATTGGCGTATCCTGTCCTCGAGAAAGCTGTACATACGCGATATCTTAACCGTACAGTCGAGGTAACGGTTGTTAACGCTCTTGAGTTCTGCGGTTAT
>SVSO01000086.1 GCA_015064195.1 Oscillospiraceae bacterium | reverse complement strand
GCCGATATTGAGCCCGGACATGAAAATATTCAGAGCCATGCTGCCCCGGATGAAGCCGCAGATGCGCAGGTAGTTATCCATGGCGAAGGTGAAGGAGCAGAGGGGTGCCAAGATAGCATAAACGCGCAGATAATTGGTGGCAAGGCGCAGCGTTTCCCCCTCTGCACCCATGGCGGCAATGATCGGCGGTGCGGCGAAGAACATGAACAGGCCCATGAACGTCGCGCAGACAAGGATCATCAGCAGCGATGCGGTGAACAGGCCGTTTGCCCGCGCCTCATCCTTTTTGCCGAGGGCAATGGAGATCTGCACCGACGAGCCGACACCGATGAGATCGGACAGCGCGAAGCCGATCATAATAAAGGGCATGGCAAGATTCTGCGCGGCAAATGACACGCCGCCGAGGAACTGGCCGATGAAGATGCCCTCCATGAGGCTGTATACCGAAGCCGCGGCCATGCTGATCATGCCGGGGATGGCGGCGATGAAAAACAGCTTCAGCACCGGCGTATTGGCGAATAAAGCTTTGGAATCCTTCTGCATGACTAACCCTGCTGCTCCTCTGATGATGTCAAAAATTCTGCGGAAAATTCTTCCCGCAGTGCCGAATTAAACCGGCTGAGTGTGGAGATGAACTGCGCCCGTTCCTCCTCGGAAAATCGGCTGGCGGCGCGTTTTTCCGCTTCTTCCAGCCGTGCCGTTGTCGCTTCGGCCAGCGCTTCCCCAGCTTCTGTCAAAAGAATCCGCTTCCGATTGCGCGTTCCGGGGATTTTTTCCAGCATCATGATGCCTTTTTTCACGAAATCAGTCACGGTGGAATGGATGGTCTGCTTGGGATAATGGCACTCGCGAAGCAGCTCCGTCTGTGTATACGGCGTTTCGGCAGTATGGACGAGATCCAGGATCCACATCGCCGAATCCGACAGTCCGCATCTCACCGCCGCGCTGTGATATACTGCGTACTGCTCCCGCATCAGCCGATCCACGCCGGCGATAAACTCACGATCGTTCACGACAACCTCCATGCAAAAAAGAATCCGAAATCGGACTACTATATTATAGTCCGATTTCGGATTTCTGTCAATAGGCTATGGGAATTGTTAACAAATCATTTACCGGGACAGCCAGCCGCCGTCAACCGCCACAGTGAAGCCGTGGACATAATCGGAAGCTTTGGATGCGAGGTAAACAGCCGTGCCGCCCATATCCGCGGGCATACCCCATCTTCCTGCGGGAATTCTGCCGAGGATTTCGTTATAGCGGACAGGGTCTTTGCGCAGATTTTCGGTATTATTCGTCACCATATAGCCGGGCGCGATGGCGTTGACGTTGATGCCGTACTTCGCCCACTCGTTGGCCATGGATTTGGTCACGCCCATAACCGCGTGCTTGGAAGCCGTATATGCCGGCACGCGGATACCGCCCTGATAGGACAGCATGGAAGCGATGTTGATGATCTTGCCGCCGTGACCCTGTTTGATGAACTGGCGCGCTGCCTTCTGCGACAGGAAGTAGAGCGTTTTGAGGTTGGTATTGATCACATCGTCCCAATCCTCCTCGGAAAAGTCGATGGCATCCTCGCGGCGGATGATACCTGCGTTATTGACGAGGATATCGATCTCGCCGAACCGTGCGGTAGCTTCCTCGATGATGCGGTCGATAGGCTCAAGTGTGAGCAGGTCTGCGATCACGGGCAAAAACTCCGCACCCGCCGCTTTGACCAGCTCCTCCGTTTCGCTCATCTCTCGTCTCGCCACGCCGACGATATTTGCGCCCGCTTCCGCCAGCGCCACTGCCATTCCCTGTCCCAGTCCCGTATTCGCGCCGGTGACGATGGCTGTTTTTCCTTTAAGGCTGAATATTTCAAGATTCATGAGTTTGTCTCCTTGGTGTTGTGATTCGTTATTGTTTATTAAGGGATACGGTCGCTTTTTCGAGAAAAAGCTCCGCAAAAAGCTTTAATCAACGCTATCGCTAACAGACAGTTAGTCTGTGCACGGAATTACTATAGCCCCAGCCGGGGCCCCTACCCCGGCAACTGTCTCTGCAAACTTGTTTGCAGAGTTTGTGCGAACATTGTGCATTTGCGTGCACATTGTCCTCGACGGTTCGTTGTAACGATTCGCGCTTATTTGCAATCGATCAAAATCTTGCCTCGATTCACGCCGCCCTTCATCATGTCGATGGCCTTCTGTGCATCGTCGAGGGGCAGGATATCACTCACCAGCGGACGGATATCCTTCTTTGCCGCGATCTCTGCCAGCATCTCCACGCCCTTGCAGAAATGCTCGAAGGTATAGACTCTCGATCCGATGACGGACATTTCCTTGAAGGAGACCTTACCCAGCGTGAACTCCACCGGCACGCCTGCCAGCGACAGCGGCACGATTCTGCCGCGGATCTTGCAGGCATCGGTTGTCATGAGGATGCCGGGCTTGGAGCCGGATGCCTCATACACCACGTCGAAGCCGTTGCCGTTTGTCATCTCTGCGAAGGCCGCGTTCACGTCGCATTTCGTCGGATTGACCGTTTTGATGCCGAGGGATTCGGCCAGCGCGAGGCGATTCTCATTCACCTCGGAGATGACCACGTTGCCGCCGGCGTACATTGCCGACAGTGCCACGACGAGACCGATGGGGCCGCCGCCGATGACCAGTGCATCTTCGCCGGGAACGAGACCGGAGCGCGCCACCACATGATAGCCCACTGCGAAAGGTTCAGCCAGTGCGCCAAGCTCATCGGAGAGACCCTCGGGGATCTTGACCAGCTTATCGATCGAAGCCTTGGTATATTCGGCATAACCGCCGTTTTCGTGGATGCCGAGAAGCTTCAAGGATTTGCAGACGTGCTTGTGGCCTTTTCTGCAGGCCTCACACTCGCCGCAGGAGATGAGCGGCTCGACGGTCACGCGGTCGCCGACTTTGAAGTTGTCATTCGGCGCGATTTCTTCAATAACGCCGATGATCTCATGGCCGATAACGACGGGAGCGGTGGCGGTCGGATGTTTGCCGGAATAGACGGTGATATCCGAACCGCATACGCCTGCGTAGGTGATGCGGATAAGAGCCTCGCCCTCGCCGATCACCGGCTTTTCAAGCTGGGTAAGCTCCATATTATTCCATGTTTTCAGAAGTGCTGCTTTCATTTGTAATCTCCTCTGTTATTCCAATGCAAGAATTTCGCTATAAGTTGTTTCATACGCTTTCTGCGCTGCATTTTTGTAAGATGCCAGCTTGGAAGCGATGGTGTTGCTGGTCGCGATCATAACCTTATTGAACTGCTTGATGGAGCCGAAATCGTAGGAATAAACGATGTCGAATACGCGGCTGTCAAAGATGATGTCCAGCATTTCGGCGGAATCGTTGTCGCGGGCGATCTTTCTCTGGAGATATACATCATAGAACGCAGGGGTGATGTACACCTTTGCAGTCGAACACATCGCATCGAGGAGGATGGAGGTGCGCTCGGCATCGGGAGCGGATCTCGGAACGGAGAACATGGTCGCGCCGCCTTCCTGTGCCACGGTGATATATTCCTTCTGCGCTTCGTCATACTTCGGATACGGTAAGAAGCCGAACTCGTCCTCCATATCGCGGAATTCTTCGCTGTAGGAAAGCGTACCGGCGATGAACAGGATCTGACCGAAATTGAACATCTGACGGGAACGGGCATGATAACTGGTCGTTCCGTTATAGTTTGCGCTCTTGATCTTTTCCACATGGTATACCAGAGAGGGATCGGAATAGAAGTCGAAGGTGCGTTCGAGAACGTCCAGATTTCGCTGGGAATCCAGCGTCAGGGTGACGGAACCATCATCCTCCAGATTGCCGAAGATACCGCCGCCGGCCCACAGGAATGTCATAGCCGCATTGCCGGAACCGACAAAGCCCCACTGATCCTTATCGTCGTAAACGGTGTCACCGTTGAGATCGTTCTGAACACCCTTGCAGGCAGCTTCCAGCGCATCGATAGTCCACTTACCGTCGCGTACCGTCTGATAGAGATCCACGTCCAGATATTCATCTGCAAGATTCTTATTGAACATCAGACCCCATGTCAGCTTATCGTCAACGATGTTGATGTCGCCGGTCAGACCGAACGCTCTGCCACCGATTGCCGCGCCCATGATAACGCGCTTTTCCCACCAATCGTTTTCGATGTCGATGTAAGGCAGATCGTCGATCTCAAGGCAATATTCATGGGCGATGGAGAGTGTCTTCACCCACTCATCCACCAGCACATCGTAGGCGTCATCGTTTGCCATGACCGAGCTTTTGAAGGTGTTCAGCGTCTGGCTCTTGTTGACCTCCACCTTGACGATCTCCACATTGAAGCGATCCTCCACTGCGGAATTGCGGCGGAAGACGGCGTCATTGATGGTCTCGCCGTTCTCGGCCTCTGCATCGATCTCATAGGAATACCGGCCCGAACCGATCTCATCCGAGGACAGGAGGCGGAACTGATGCCCGCCGTAATCCTTGTCGGGCAGATCGGGGTTGAAGAGAGATGTCGTTACCTCGGCAGTCGTGGTGTCGGTGGAAGCGGTGGTGCTATCTGCACCGGCTCCGGGGGTCTCGCCGCAAGCGGCAAGCTGTGCTGCCATTGCGAGCAGCAGGATGTACGCGAGTTGCTTTTTCATGATGTTGCTCCTTTTATTATAATATTTTTTTGATCTCAAATCCTCCATCTGTCAGTGTCAGCTGCCATTTTTCCCGGTTGCCGGGAGACAGGACGGTAAATACTGTGTTGTCATTTTCGTTTTTGATATGCCATCCCGGAATTTCACCGATGGGTGAAATTGCGAAGGGATGGACAACGGTATGAGAGGTCGCATATGCCGTGGTTGTGAAATCGTACAGGAGTGCGCTTCCCTCTCTGCCTTCGCCGGCGTGATTCGGCAGCGGATGATAGTTGTCGTGACAATAGCCCCAGCGCTGGGTCATGGTCATTTCCTCGCCCACCGGGAAGGTGAAGAATTTCATCGCGCCCTCTCCCCGACGGATCACGTGCTTATTCCAGAATTTGATGTGATTGTGGGTCTTGCCGTCCCGGTTGTTCACGGCGAAATGGGACACCATCTTCACCGGAATGTCCGTCTCGATGCGGTCGATCAGGAATATCACGTTCGGGAAAGCGGTGACGATGATGCGCTCAGCACGTTTAAAATGCTCGCCGTATGCCGCCGCCGCATCGGATGCAATGACCGCGAAGCCCTCCGGCACGTCATATTCGATGTACTTCGTGAAGGGCACATTCAGCGGGATCTTCGTCTGGGTGTACCGCGTGCCGTCCTCGCCGATAAAATCCCACGTGTTGTGATGGTCGGTCTGACAGGATTTTTTCCACGTTTCCAGCCGATAGCAGCAGTGGCCGGGATCGATGAAGAACCGGTCGCCGTATGCCGCCAGCACAAAGCTGTTCTGATCAAGATGGCGGTGGGCATTCACCCGATGGGGCTCGCCGCCGGTCATCATGGCAACGACCGTTTTCGTGTCATCCCAGCTGTCGCGGATAATGGCGTTGCCGATCCGGAATACCGCTTTTTCGGGAATGCCTGCATCCTTGGGCGTGATGGCCGATGCCGCATTTGCGAGAGAAACGAGGGAATTCCAGCCGAACTGATTGAAAAATCCGAAGCTTGCCAGCTCATCCGGACCGAGGGTGGGATCGGCATAGGTCACGTCAAACAGCCAGCGCGCCAGTCCTGCCACGTTGGGATCGCCATACTCCGCAGCGATGGCCAGCAGAACGTCGCCGGTGGGACGGTAGATGGCCGCACAGTCGCCGAAATTGACGGAGCGGGGATATACACCGTCGCGGCCGTCGGCATTCAGCGGCTTCATGTAAAGATGACTTGCCGCCGCCAGCTTCACGGTATCCGCGATGGGCCCAAGGCTGAGCAAATCCGCAAGGGCGGGGTTATACCGGATGAGTACCCGGCGCATATGAACAAGGGACAGGGATGCATAATTGCCGTACTGGAGCGATTCGCCGTAGCCGTCGGAATTGTACAGGCCGATGCATTCCCGATACAGCTCCACCGCCGTTTCGACCGCCGCCGCATCGCCGAGGATGACAGCCGCCGCCGCAAATCCGCCTGCGAGCACACAGTACCAGTTGCTGCGATGATTCACCGCGCGGCAGAAGCGCAGGCACGGATCCATGCCCTTTTCCCGGAGTGCGGTGAGGATCTCCGCCTTTTCTTCATCCGTGAACAGCATCGGACAGAGATCATAGGCTTCTGTCACCGCGTTGGTGACATGGGCCGTCTCCAGCTGACCGAGGGACGGCTCATAACGATGCCGGAACCACGGGCCGATCCATTCGTCCGCATCCAGCCGGCAAAGCGCCATGGTGCGGTCGTGAACCCAGCGTCCCAGCGTTTCATCGCACTCCACGGCGTACACGAATGCCGCGTCCGCCATTCGCTCCCAGCAGAGATGCCACCATTCCTGCGTATCGCCGCTCTGGACAAGCGTGTCCTCCGCCGTGCTGCGCACCGTTCTCGCCTTCAGCGCGCGCCAAAGCTCACCCGCCTGCGACGCTTCATCGCGCAGGGCACGGATCGCCGCAAGCTCTTGCTCTGTAATAAACATCATTCCACCTCAACGTCGGCGATACCCAGCTTTGCAGCTTCTGCCAGCGCCATGATGACCGGGCCTGCGCCGTGATTTTCATCCTTGTGAGTGGGCTTGTGGGAAAGATATGCGCGGATCGTGCCGTCACCGGGACAGAGGCATCCCGGACAGCTGTTGTAAACGGAATAATCCTCCCGGATGCTGACCTTGCAGATGCCGCTCAGTGCGCGCTCAAAGACGGGCTGATAGGTTTCGCGATCCAGAACGCCGCTCCGGATGCCGACACCGATGGCATAGGCGATGAGGCCTGTGCCGGAGGTTTCCTCATAGGAATCAAGGCCGTCCAGCTCGACAACGGTGATCTCCTGCCGCCACATACCGTTCTCCGACTGATAGGGCAGCAGTGCGTCCACGTGAGCCTTGAGATACTGTTTGCAGCGGGCTTTTTCCGGATGATCGTCAGGCAGGAATTCGCAGAGATCAGCAAGGGGCGCGATGCCCCAGCCGTTGCCGCGGCTCCAGTGATCCTCGGAAATTTTGCCCTCGCCGCAGAAATCGCGGGACTGATGGAGCAGACCGCACGCATCGTCGCGGAACAGATCGTACATATCCAGCGTCTGCTTCACCGCTTCGTCGATCCATGCCTTGTTGCCGGTGGCGAGGCCTGCGAACAGCAGATAGGGTGTCGCCGCAATGGCAACGTCGATCCACACCTGCTCATGCCGTCCCTCACGGGGCATGGACATGATGCCGTTTTTGTCACGGGAAGCGGTCATCATTTCGTTTGCGAATTCGATGACCTGATCCAGATCATCGTTCATGCCGCGATACAGTGCGCGCGCCTTGGCGATGCCGGAAATGCTGTAGCTGGGGAAATTGTAGCGGCCGTGGGTGACTTCATCGGGGTATTTTTTCAGCAGTGCGCGGATGAAGGTGTCCGCCGCCGAGCCTTCGCCGCATACTTCTGCCAGCAGAACCATGCCGTAGTTTGCGATAACGGTGTAATATGCGCTGGGATTTTCCGCCTTCACCTCGCGGTAATGGGCATTCACCTTGAGCGCAAGATCGGTTGTTTTCATTAATAGTATCCTCCGTTACATCATTAAAAAGCTCTCGAAGTTGATCTCGCTGAATGCCACGCGGCTCTCGCGGGTCAGCACAAACAGCATGACCTCCGCCACATCGGATGCCTTGAGGAGATTTTCGCGCTTGACGGGACGGTCGCCCCAGAAGCCGGTGTCCGCGCCGCCGGGATTCAGGGTGGTCACGCGGATGTTCTTGTCCTTGAACTGCATCTGCATTCCGGCGGAGAGCATATTGACTGCCGCTTTTGCGGTGCAGTAGAGGGGCGCATTGGCATTGGCACGCTTGGCCGCCATGGAACCGATGTTGATGATGCGGCATTCTTCCTCAGCCGCAACGGATGCGAAATGCTTGGACGCCAGGAAGGTGCCCTTCACGTTCACATCCATGGTGGTGTCGAAATCTGCCTCCGCCATCTCCCACAGCTTTGCGGGAATGGACAGACCAGCCAGATTCAGGAGAATGGACGGTGCGCCGAGCGCTTCCGCCGCATTCTTCATAGCCGCCGCAACCTGCGCCTCATCGCGCACATCCACCACCGCGGTGAAGATCTCCGCATCGCCCAGCGATTCGCACAGTGCCGCCAGCTTATCCGCCGAGAAATCAAAGAGTGCCAGCTTGACGCCTTCTTTTGCCAGCATGGATGCGATTTCCACGCCCATTCCGCCGGCCGCACCGGTGATGACCGCCACTTTTCCGTTTAAATTCTTCATGATAGTATCCTCCAATGTTAGATTTCAATTAAAAATATCCGCCGTTGCGCACGACCTCAGAGGGTGCAACGCCGCTTCTGACCTGATCCTTGATCCCTTCCTCGTTGTCGCGGATCTTCTCTGCTTTCACCAGCACATCGTACGCCAGCTCGCGGGGAATGACGATCACGCCGTCAATGTCGCCGAACAGGATGTCGCCGGGGTTTATCTTCACGTCGCCGATCTGCACCGGGATCTGATAATCGATCATGCGGAAGCGTCCCAGCATTCCGTTTGACGTGCGATAGCGGCAGAATACCGGGAAATTCTGCTCCAGCACCCGGTTGGTATCCCGCACGCCGCCGTCAACGATCGCACCGCGGCATCCGCGCTTGATGGCCGCCATGGTCATGATCTCGCCCCACTGCGCCGATTTGTCGTCGCCGGAGGTATCCCATACCGCCACGGTATCCGGGCCGAGGGCTTCCAGCATCTGGGCGCGCTTTTCCATCTCGCCCTCCAGCGTCAGGTTCTTGGAGCCTTTGATGGTGAACGCCACGCCGCAGACCTTCATGCTGTCCCGCAGGGGAAGGATTTCGTAGGGGAGCGTCTGATACAGATAGCCGTATTCCCGCAGAACATCGTTGACGGCAGCGGTGAAGGTAGCTTCATATCGGTCGCACAGTTCTTTTTCGCTGATCGGGAGTTCGATTTGATTCATTTTTGAATATTCCTTTCTGAATTTGTATTTTCTGCTTGCATTTTCTGACTATTTATGATACAATGAATCTGAGGTGATTTTCATGTACGATTCCGAGCTGGATATCCAGATCACAACGCCGCGCTTTGTGGTTGACCGCGAACCGAATCCGGATTGGTCCATCACGCGCACCATGCCGGTTAAGGACGATAGAGAGGTGATGACCTGCGTGCTGGCCTATGCCAAAAGCGGCTCGGCCATCTACTCCTTCAACGGCGGCAAACGCCACACCGTGACCCGGGGCAATGTGCTGTTCATCCGCAAGGGCGAACGCTATGCCGGTGCCAGCGATCCCGCCGATCCGTGGAGCTTCTACTCCTGTGAATTCGGCCTGATTCCGGGGAACGCCGAATCCTGCGCCATCATCGACTCTCTGCCTCACATTTTCCGGTGCAGTGACAGCACCCATATGCGGGAGGACTTCGCCCAGCTGACCCGCGCGTGGTCGGCAAAGCAAACCGGCTATTTAATCAAATGCCGCTCCATGCTGCTGGATATTCTGTTCATTCTGCTGTGGGATGAGCATCGCCGGTCCATCCAGAGTGCCCATTACAAAACCATCGACGACATCGTGGAGACCATGCGGGAAAACTACAGCCGCACCTATTCGCTGGAGGAGCTGGCATCCCTGTCCGGGCTGTCCACCTCCTATTTCCGGATGCTGTTCAAGCAGATGACCGGCTGTACCACCGTCCAGTTCCAGAACCGGCTGAAGATCGACAAGGCAAAGGATTTAATCCTCAGCCGCACCTGCAATGTGTCCGAAGCGGCGCAGGCGGTGGGATTTTCGGATGTGTTCTATTTCTCCCGCACCTTCAAAAAGCTGACGGGCAAAAATCCCTCCGAATACATCGAATAATCCTAATTGAATTATAACGCATTTACCGTCGGCTTTCCATGAACAAAATGCTGTGTTTTGCACAATCTGCTTTTTTTCTGTACATACAAAAACGGCTGTATCCGATGATGCAGCCGTTTTCGATTCAGTTTTTCTCGTAAGTGAACGCTTCGTAAGGAATGTCCGCCGGTGACTTCTTCGTGAGGATGTCATCCACGTGCAGGAGCAGCGGGAAATCCTCAAGAGATGCACCGCCGTCCGCCGCGCGTCTGCGAACGGCACGAGCGACACGTTCTGCCACCACCAACGATTCCAGCGTCACGCCGTTCAGCTCCGCTTTGGCTTCGTCAATGGTCAGTCCGCGTCCGAGAAGGATGCCCACCAACCGCGTTCTGCCGCCGTAAACCGTGACGTACAGATCGCCGAGTCCCACCGCCAGCGTTTCCAGACTGTCCGCGCCCTGCATATGGAGCAGCTTCGCCATTTCCCGGGTGCTCTGATAGAAGATCGCCGCCTGGGAGTTGAAATGCAGCTCGCTGTCCATGCCGAACTGCTTCTGATTCACGCCAATGGTCAGGGCGATGCCCAGCGCGTAGCCGTTCTTGAGTGCCACCGCCGATTCGATGCCCACCACATCTGTGGAAATGCTGACGTGATAATAATCCGTCCCCATGATGCTTTTGAGCAGCCTGAGCGTAGTCATATCGTTGCCGCAGAAGGTGACTTCCGTCTGATCGTGGGCCACCAGCTCATAGCTGGTGCACG
>SVSO01000085.1 GCA_015064195.1 Oscillospiraceae bacterium | reverse complement strand
TGCCCATCGCATCCAGTGTCCACTTTCCAGCTCGGATCGTTTCGTAAATGTCCGGCAGCTTGTAATCTGCCATCATCTGCTTATTGAACACGATCACGCGCGCATTGGGTGCAATCATGTCGCCGGACGCGTAGAATGTCTTCCCCTTGATCGCCATCGTTTCGGCAAAGCTGCCGTTCCACCAGGATTTTGAAAAGTCTACATAATCGAGTGCGGAGAGATCCACCACATAGCCCTCGGTGACAAAGGTAGCGATACCGCTGATGATATGCGGCGAAACCATATCAAACACCGCATCACCGGAAGCAATATCCTGCTGAAATCTTGCCAATGTGCTGCTTCCCTGTACCGTTTCCAGCTGAATATCCACATTCAGGTATTCCTCAACCATGCTGTTGCGGCGATAGATGGCATCGTTCATTACATCGCCATTCTCTTCCTCCGGGTTCTCGATGTATGTATATGGCACGCTCTCATCGCAGGCGAGAATCGTAAATGTCCGCCCGCCGAAGTCGAGCGTTTCCGGCACATCAAAGGTCTCGCCGGTGGTTTCGGGCATCGTGGTGGTATCCGCTGCCGTGGTCTCGGCGGAAGCCTCACCGCCGCACGACGCCAGCAGAATTGCCGCAAGCAGCGTCAATATCACAAATCGTTTCATTTTATTCCCCTTTCTCCGGCACGATCGCGCCGGAATCCGCTAAATTTTTCCGCAGTGTATCGATGTCAATCCCCCTTGATGCGCCGTCCGTGGTATCCACTGCCAGCGCTGCCGCCGCGCCGCATGCCTGTCCCATCGCCATGCAGGATGCCTTCACGCGATACGCGGAATTCGCCAACCGGTCGCCGCACGCACATCGCCCGGCAACATAAAGATTGCGCACACCCTTTACCGTCATTGCCGACAACGGGATGGACGGCATCTGCCCGTCGGTCAGGAACACCTGATAAATACCGCCGGTGCCGTCCCGATGGAGATCAATGGGATAAAACGAATGACAGATGCCATCCGGATAGCGCCGTGCCGCAACATAGTCCTCCGCTGTGATGCGTCCGTCGCAGACGATGCGACGTGTTTCCCGCATGGCCGTTTCCGGCGCGACGGTGATGATGTCCGGATCGATCCCGGCCGCACGCAGCGCCGCAATGATCCGCGCGACGCAGCGTCTGCCCTCAATATCGGCACGGGTTTTATCTTCGCTGTCTGCGCCGTTGAAGCGGGAGATATGATTGGCATTGTTTCCACGCGATGCGGCAATGCTGTTATAGCCCCGGCGGCAGAGATCGCCGCCCGTAAGCAAGCCCTCCGCCTCCGCCTTTCGGAGAACGGCGGTGATGCGATCATGCTCCGCACGATCTGCCGGAGGCCGGTTCATGTAATACCGGATCGTGCCCGGCTGCAGAGACAGCCCGTTCTCATCAGGCTCGCCCAGCTCGTATTCCGCTCCGGAAAACACAGACAGATCACCGTCACCTGTACAGTCAATATAAGTATCCGCCCTCACGGTAATAAGCCCGCTTTTTGACGTAATCACGGCGCTCACAATCTGCGTCTGACCGTCCCACTTCTCCGTGTTGACCGCACACAGCGTCTGCTCATAGCAGATATCAACGCCTGCCTCAAGGAGCATTTCATCCATCATATGCGCAGCCAGCGGAATACTCACATGTACACCGTATTGCCAGTGATGCGGATACACCTGTTTCATGTCAGGGATCTCTGCGCCGCCGATTTTTTCAAGCCGCAGGCAGTATTCCCAGCCGATGCCGGCGATCAGTGGCTTCTGATGTGCCCAGAACTGTGCAATGTCATTGTTGCCTCCTACGGTCAGAATGCCGCCGGGCATGCCGTTTTTCTCCACGAGCAGTACACGCTTGCCAAGCCGCCCCGCCATCACCGCCGCTGTAAATCCGGCACTGCCCGCACCGGCAACAAGGATGTCATAATGTTTGTCCATAACTACCGCCTCCTGTATATTTTTCTTTTATTATACCATTATTCGGAATAAAAGAAAATGCGATTATCGCAGGAATTCCTGTAATAATCGCAACGTTTGTTAAATTTTAATCCATCTTTCCGGGTGCATGTCCGTGAAGTCGGCGATAAACCTTAAAAAAATATGCCGGATCCTCAAACCCGCAGATTCGCGCCGCATCGGTCAGCGTCATATCTGATGCTGCATGAAGTGCTTCAACACGCTCCATGCGCCGTTCCAGCAGAAACGCCTTAGGAGGTATCCCCGCATATTTCTTGAACAACTCCCGGAACGCATACTCCGAAAGATGGCAGCACTCAGCCAGCTCATGCACACGGACATCGCCGTCTGCAGCAGTCATATGCTCCAGCGCAGGTGTGAGCATCGCAAGTTCCATCTCGGTCAGACTGCCCGAGGATTCCCAACGCGCCAGCGCACCGAGGATCCGCAGGAGGATCGATTTAACCTCCGCGCGCGGCGTCATCACACCGAAAAACTTCGTGCACAGTTCAGAAAACAGGCGGGACATCCGCTCCGACTCCATGCAGTGCAAATGCAGAATCTTCGGCTGTTCGAATTCAAACAGCGTACCATCTGCCCTTCGCAGTGTAAAATAAACCACATCCATATGTGAGGGGAGCGTCAGCGGCACATGCCGATACATACTTCCGCGCGGAAGAAAGGTCATCTCACCCGGCATACAATCGAACGTCGTACCATTCTGCCGGATATAATGGTAACCGCCATCATGAACGAAGGTCAGCGCACACTCCCCCCGCGGATTGTCACGCACAAACTTACGCTCGTCGGTATTTGTGACACGATAGGCCGCGATGCTGCTGACCATACAGTCGCTCGTATCAATCTCACGCCATAGCTGCATATGATCGTTCATGATTGCCATAGATATCCTCCAAATGGTTTTTTTCTAAATTATACCACGCCGCGTGCCGTTTGTCAAGCATAGTACCATCATCTCGTCTCCAGGCATATACTGACACCGTGAGGCCGCATACGGTCTCCGGAAAGGAAGGATTCCCATGCCCACATTCATCAATCAGGCGACGCTTTCCTACAACGACCGCGTCACCAACTCCAACATCGTCACGGGTGAGCTTATCGATGTGCTCTCCGCCACCAAGACCGCTGTCAGCGGCACCTACGGCGCGGGCGATACCGTCACCTATATCGTCAGCATCGTCAACAGCGGCACGACCGCCTTTACCGATCTCACCGTCACCGATAATCTCGGCGCATATGAAGTCGGCGATCCGGCCATCAGCGTGGTTCCGCTCACCTTCGTCTCAGGCACGCTCCGCTATTTTGTGAACGGCGTACTGCAGACAACGCCCACCATCGCTGATGACAATCCGCTGACGATCACCGGCATCACTGTACCCGCAGGCGGCAATATCCAGCTCATCTACGATGCACTGGTCAGCGCTGGCGCACCGCTTGGAACCGACGGCTCGATCACCAATACCGCGACGATCACCGGCGGCGGCCTTGCTGTCCCTGTCAACGCAGAAGCGGTCATTGAGGCCGTGAGCGAAGCCGATCTGACCATCAGCAAGGCCATCTGCCCCGCCACTGTCACCGAAAACGGCACCCTCGCCTACACCTTTGTCATCCAGAATACCGGCAATACCCCTGCGACTGCCGCCGACAACCTGTCCGTTTCGGATACCTTCGATCCGATCCTCTCGGATCTCACCGTCACGCTGGACGGTGCAGCACTGACCGAAGGCACTGATTACACCTACAATGCTGCCACCGGTGAATTCGTCACCGTTCCCGGCCGCATCACCGTGCCCGCAGCCACCTACGAGCAGGATCCCACAACCGGTATCTTCGCCGTCACGCCCGGCGTCGCCGTACTCCGCGTCACCGGCACCGTTTAACCCTCTCGCCGCACAAGCTCTGCTGCGGCAGCAATGAACGCCCCTGCAGACATTTCCGCCGGTACCCCCGGCAGTCCCCGTGCCAGTGCGTCCCGGATTGCACGGCTGCATCGGCTGCGTACCGTCTGTATGCCGACCCCCGCCGCCTCGGCTGCATAGGCATACAGCACAGCCGTATCCGGCGGCTCCGGTGATTCTGCTGCCAGTGTTACAATTGTCAGCAGATCATCCCATCCACGCATACGCATAGATACTCCCATCCGCAAGAGTACACCTGCGGCATGCTGTCTGGTTGTTTCGCTCATAGATAAAACCTCCGTGAATGTATTTCACGGATATTATATCACAACAGCAATTGTTGACGCAATGTGCGAAAAAACGAATCTTGATGTCAAAATACGTCATACTGCGCAGATTCTTTACGAATTCTGTCGGATTATGTAGAATACCGCCTCCGCGAATCGCGGAGGCGGCTTTTTCAGATATTCAAAAGGATGCGCAAAAGCACAAAGAGCAGCAGATGCGCGGGGTAAAAGAGGTAGTAGAATGCCTTGGCGGAGGGGCCTTTCTTTCCGCCGTACAGCGCCGTGGGAATGAGCGCGAAGAAGCCGAAAATCTGCGCAATCGACATGTTGAGTACCATCAAAGCGGTGCATCCGGCCGCTACACCTGCACAGGGCAGGCGGCGAAGCAAATACATGGCAAGGATCGTCGTAATACCAGAGCTACCGTAATCGGAGCAGAGCACACCCGCCATCAGCATGCAGGCGGCCATCCATAGGATAACCGTTCCCGCCGCCATTGCAGCATGTCGAAGGGCGCGTCCTTCCATCCGACGTGCAAGCAGCGTCTCCAGCGACGATACGCCCCAGATGAGCAGCAGTCCTGCCAGCAGTGTAAAGAATACATTGTTGTTCCTGAATTCGAGCACCGTATCAAAAAAGGCAAGATCGAAGGGGATCTCCGAAATCAGCGCGAGGATACCAAGCCGCAGGGCATATTTCGGCTTTGAGCGAGTGTGCAGGAATCCCTGCACAAGCAAAAAGCAGTAGAGCGGGAACGCCAGTCGGCCGATCCAATGCGATATGTCGAACAGCATCCAAAGCATGCCCTGATTGCGATGCGCTGCAACCAGTACCACATCGCGCAGTGCACTGCTGGAGCGCATCGCATTGGTCACGGTATGGGACGCATTCAGCAGGTCACCGAGAAACGCCTTGGCGAAATGGTCGATGAACATGGAAATCAGCGCGATGGTGCGCAGATGAAAGGAAGTCAACGGTCTTATAAACTTCATCTCGATACCTCCCGGAGTTTTTCTCCATTATACCATAAATCCGCGCGTTTGGGAAGAGAAACGGCAAAATTTGTTGCTTTTTTGTTAAGAACACCGGAAAGGACTTGCGCACATTGCCGCCCTGCGTTATAATTTATGGTAGAGAATCTGTGACAACTGCACAGAAGGAGGATTTTTTTATGGAAACCTTATGGATCGATGCCGTGGAGTTTGAAGACTACGGCGGCTTTATATGCGAGACACAGTTTGTGCGCGAAATGGGACAGCCCTATCTCATGGCGGACGGTGTCGGCAATCCGACCGCACCTGCCAGCGTGCGCTTCACTGTGCGCGAGGCCGGCATGCACCGCTTCTTCCTGCGTACCAAAAACTGGTGCGTGGAGCACAAGCCCGACGGCCTCATCGTCGATGTGGACGGCATCCGCTCCGGCCACATCTGCTCGCAGATGCATGTCGCCGGCTGGTACTTTGAGATTGCCGCCGATTTCGACCTTGCGCCCGGTGAGCATACGCTGAAAATTTTCGATACCACCGGCTGGTACGGCCGATTTGCCGCCGTCGTCATCACGAACGATTACGACTACACACCTTCCCGCGAGCTTTCGCGCATGAAAAAGGAGCGCGTCGCCATAAAGGGCGCGCCCGGCTTCACCGATTACGGCCACTTTGACCTGCTCATCGCGGGCGGCGGCGTGGGAAGCATCGCCGCTGCCATCACGGCGGCGAGATACGGCCTCAAAACCGCGCTGGTGCATGACCGCCCCGTGCTTGGCGGCAACGGCTCCGATGAAGCCAACGTTACGCTGGAGGGCGCGGCACATCGCGGCTACCATGAGACAGGCGTGGTCTATGAGCTGAAAAACTACCGCCATGCGCATAATATCACCTGGTCAAAAACCTTCCGCATTTTTACTGAGGCAGAGGAAAATCTTACCGTGTTCGACAACACACTCGTAAGCGATGTTGTTATGGACGGCAGCCGCATCACCGGTGTGCGCGCGGTGAATACCATGACGCTCGACGAATCCGCCTTCTCTGCTGACCTCTTCGTGGACGGTACTGGTGACGCATGGCTCGGCTATTATGCCGGCGCAGCATACCGCATCGGCCGCGAGGCGAAGTTCCAGCATAACGAGGCCTTCGCACCGGATATCGCGGACGGCAATACCATGAGCGGCTGCGCCATGCGCTCCCGTAACAACGGCGGCTTCGGCCACGGCTTCTGCGGCTACTATGCCGAGGAGACCGATCATCCCGTCGAATACATCCCGCCGGCATGGGCAGCAAAGCTGCCCGAGGGCGATGAGCTGGGGCGCAAGCCCTCGAACCTCGGCAGCGGCTCCTGGTGGCTGGAGATGCCCAACGACTATGACGACATCTTCGAAAGCGAATATGTCCGCGACGCGCAGATCCGCATGGGTGCGGGCTACTACAACTGGCTGAAAAATTCCTGGGAAGGCCGCGAGCAGGTGAAGAACTACCGCCTCGTCGCCTTCGGCACCTACAACGCCAAGCGTGAATCCCGCCGCCTCATCGGCGACTACATCATAAGCGAAAACGACTTCGTCGAGGGCAAAACCTTCCCCGATGCCGTCACCTTCTGCGGCTGGAATATCGATGTGCATCACGTCGATGGCATCTTCTCCGGCAAGGGCGGCCTGTTCACCTTAAACCGCAAGTGCCCCATCACGCCGATTCCGCTGCGTGCGCTCTATTCGAAAAATATCGACAATCTCATGATGGTGGGACGCTGCATCAGCGTCACGCACATCGGCCTCGGCCCCACCCGCGTCATGCTGACCGGCGGTACCATGGGCGCAGCCGTCGCCACCGCCGCACATCTCTGTAAAAAGTACGGCAAGCTGCCGCGCGGCCTCGTCAGTGCGCATATCGATGAGCTGCAGCAGCTGCTTCTGAAGGACGGCATGTTCATCCCCGGCGCGGTGAATCACGACCCCGCCGACCTGGCGCTGTCCGCAGCGATTACCGCAGACAGTGCTGCCGAGGGCTGCGAGCCGGCCTGCGTCATTAACGGCCGCACCCGCAAGACCGACGGCGAGCCATACGCATGGGTTTCCGCCGCTCCCGCGCCGCAGAGCATCACGCTGACGTTCGACGGTGAAAAGACGGTACGGCAGGTACGCGTCACCTCCGACATCCCCTTCGCGGAATATACCTACGGCTACCGCGCGATGCCGGTTCTGCGCGATCTTGTGACGGAATTCACAGTAAGCCTGCTGACAGAGGACGGCTGGCGCGAGGTTTGCCATGTGACGGACAATATCCATCGGCTGGCCATGGTGGATTTTGCGCCGACGAAAGCATCGGCAGTGAAGCTGACCGTGCTGAAAACGCTCGATTCCGATCGCGTCGTGATTCCGGAGATCCGGATTTATTAAATTTAGAAGAAATTGAAAAGCCGGGGCGCATTTATGTGCCCCGGCTTTCGCTGATTTCAGGAGATTATTTTTCTGTAATTTCCGCGCAGTTGCCGAATTTGTTCGCAAACGGAAGTCCCGACAGGGTGACATTGCCTTCAAAGCGTATATCTCTGCAATTCGACAGCGCAAGCGCATTTGCATTTTCAAAGGTATTGCCGAACACCTTAATACCCGAATGGTAATACGGTGATTCGGGGCAATGAGTAAACTCCGGATTTGCCACAATATAACCACTGCCTCTGCCGCCGACGAATCTGCAATTTCTGATCGTGAGATCCCTGACGGGGCTGCCTTCGTACCAGTAATTCTTATCACCCGGCAGCAGAATCGTCAGTGCACATTCGCAGTCCTCCATCAAAATCCTGCCGCGTGTCTGCAGGCGCAGATGTGTATTTGCCTTGCCGAAGCGACAATTCTTTATGTGAAGATCCGCCTGGATCGAGAGATTCTCGATTGTGTCGCCCGGACAAAGCGCAGAGGTATCCTGACTCACATAAAGATCGGCGGTAAAGTCGCCCGTTACCTCTGCGCGGTCAAGCCGCAGATTCTGCTTCACAAGAGTGGTACCTCCATGGCAAACCGAAAGCTCATCGTCCTTCCCGAACATCACATAATGCGCATTCACCGCAGGATGCTTCTGTGTGTCGGTAGCGAGCTTTGTGTGTATCACACCATCCTCCACCGAGACCACTGTATAATAGTTTCCGTGGATATTGAGTGCATCGTCCTTCATGCCCTCAAGCACGCTGTTTATAATCTCGACTGTCCCGAAGCAGGATATCAAATGGATTGCATCGGCGGCATTGGTAGCAATGCCATGCGAGCGCTCATCAAAAAAGAACTTCAGCCCGTCCAGCGTGTTATTTTCAGAATACATGCCGAGGATACCCATTCCGCCGCCGTTGAGTACGCGGAAATTTTCAAGACGAATGTTCTTCGAGCGGATGATAAAGCAAGAGCTTAAATCACGCGCGGCATGCGTCTGCGCACAGGTAACATCCGAACAGATTCCGCGAGGAATCTCACCGGTAAGAACGATATACTCCCCTCTCTGACTGGCAGAAAGATCGTAATATTTGAATGGATACTGCTCGTGAGGAATCACGCGAAGATTGCGTCCAATTCTGACAAGACACATGGAAACGCATGTCTGCGTCTCTTTTTTATAAAGATTGAAAAAGTGCGGTTCCGTCAGATCACTTCGATACTCTTTGCTACCTGAAAGGGGGATGAGAAAGCCGTCCTCCGCTTTCATGGGGAAATGCATCTTCTGCTTGTCAGTCTGTCTACACCAGATCTCGCCATCCCTGACATCAACGATCTCCATCTCATCCATCAGAGAGCGCTCGTATTCGACAACCACATTCCGAATTGTCACATTCCGACATCCATCCAACACAAAGGGCTGGAGTGTGTCATCACGCAGAAAGAGCGTCGCACCGCCAAAATCCAGCGTCACATCCGACAGATCCTTAAGATAAAACACCGTATCCAGCCAGTTTTTTTCCGAAGAATAGATCGAGCGGTAGATTTTTTCCTTCAGACGAACGGCATCTCCAATGTCTGCACACAACCGGTCACCATCGAAGATGTATTCCGTACCGTTTTCAAATACTGTATGGTTAGTAAAGTTTTTCATGCCGCTTTCACCTCACGAATTAGTGAGTACATTATAGCATATAGCCACTTCAATGTCAAGGCATCAAAGAAAAGAATGCTATTTCTGACAATCGGAAACAGCATTCTTATAAGATTATGCATTATACGCGTAAATGCTTCAGGATACCTCCGCAACTGTATTTTCCGCCGCCAGCATATTCTCGATGAAAATCCCATACCCACGGCAGGGATCATTCACGAGGACATGCGTGATGGCTCCAATGAGCCGCCCGTTTTGTACCAGCGGACTGCCGCTTACTGTTGATGTCAAGAAGGGACAACAAAAATTTACATTTTTCCACTACCATTTTTGATGAAATAATGATACAATGTAAAAAAACAAGGAGGTCTCGTTATGCGCTGCTACTGTTGCTACAAGCCTTTTATCAATGAATAAACCGTAAAGATAACAAAACAAATCGTCTGAAAACAGGACAGCTTCGCTGCCCTTGGTTTGTGTTGTCTTTACGGTATTTTTATATCTGCAAGACAACACCTGAACAACGTATTTTGATCACAGGTGTATATTCCTGTGATTTTTTTGGAGGACGATTATGTTTAAAGGAATTACTTTCTTTATAAAAAACGGTTGGAAATATGATAAATGCTATGTGATCTGGAATGTACTTTACCAGATATTACATTCTTTTATCCCGCCAATGACTGCTTTGATTCCAAAATTGCTCATCGATGAATTGCTTAACAACGAGAGTTTGGATAAGCCCTATTTTTATGTAGTACTGCTCGTCAGTTCTCTGCTTCTCATTCAAATTCTTACTGTTTATTTTTCTAAAGATGGTTTTTCACGTCGATGTAAGGTTGCTGCCGAATTTGACAATGCGCTGCACAGAACCTTGTACGTCTGTGACTACGGTAATCTGGAAAAACCGGAATTTTTGGAGATGCAAGAAAAATCAAAAAAATTTCTTTACAGCAACTGGCACGGATTCGGTTATCTGTTGGATTGTGCACTTGGTATTATTGGGCATGCAGTCACGCTCATAGGACTATGCGTAATAATATCTACACTGAATATTTGGATCATCTTATTTTTCCTTGCACTCTCCGTGGCAGGAGCATTTTTTGAAAGCCGGGCACTGAAAAGAATCAAGCAGATGGAAGATACCATTATCGATGATCAACGCAGATGGACGTACTTTTCCAGTTTGTTTGAAAAGGCTGAATTGGGCAGAGAATTACGGATTTATCGAGCGGGAGAATGGCTTTTAAGGAAGGAAAGGGAGTTCTTTACACGTGTCAATCATAATTTGTGCAAGCAGAACAATGAATACATAAAATCCGGCACTATCGCTGCAGTAATCACATTTTTGGAACAGCTCACAGCATATGGGTACTTAATATACAATACCGCAAATGGCAGAATCTCTCTCGGCTCCTTTATGATGTATATCAGTGCCATAACATCTTTTTCGACGGCAATACGGCAAATCATCAATGCACTCGTGGAAATTAAGGCATATGATATGTATTACGACAATCTGGATGCATATATAAACATCCCTTCAATGATGCGGACGGGAACAAAAGGTATTCCTTCGAATCGCGCTCATACAATAGAATTCAGAAATGTCAGCTTTCAGTATCCCGGCAGCGAATATTATGTCTTAAAAAATGTGAGCATATCCATACACGCAGGTGAAAAACTGTTGATTGTAGGCGAGAACGGTGCCGGAAAATCCACATTCATCAAGTTGATGATGCGCCTTTATGATCCGACAGAAGGAAGCGTTCTTCTGGATGGAATCGACATCAAGGAATTCGATTATGAAAGCTATCTTTCACTGTTTTCCACAGTATTTCAGGACTATCATTTGTTTTCCTTTTCGTTAAGAGACAATATCACAATGGCAGCTTCCTGCGAGAAT
>SVSO01000084.1 GCA_015064195.1 Oscillospiraceae bacterium | reverse complement strand
GTAAAAATCGGGGGGAAAATAAAAAAACTGGTTGACAACCAGCTATCTATGTACTATAATATAAGGGATGATAAGACATCCGGATATTTAATACAAAAAGATAGCTCTCCATCATATGAATGATGACAATCCCGCAACTGTTCGTCCACGGAACCAGAGAAACCGCCGCCGAAAGCGATTAGACTTCGGCACCCTGAGCCTTTCGACGTCGGTTATGGGCATCGGCTGCCAACCGGCGGCTACTCATCGGAGAGTGCGCCTCTATCAAACGGAAATTTTCAAATTTTCCGCTGATATAATCATATCACATTTCCGCAGACTTGTCAAATCGCAATCTATCTGAATTTTCAACTGTTAAGGAGCAGTAATTCGTACAATGATCACAAATGAACGCATTGCAACCGCGCTGACCACCAAGGATTTCCATTATGACCTGCCGGAGGAGCTGATCGCCCAGCATCCCTCCGAGGTACGCGATGCCTCCCGGCTCATGGTGGTGAACCGCGAGGACGGCACGCTGAGCCATAAAATTTTCCACGACATCATCGACTATCTGAATCCCGGCGACGTGCTGGTCATCAACAATTCCAAGGTGATCCCGGCGCGTCTTTACGGCATCAAGGAGGGGACGGGCGCGGAGATCGAATTCGTCCTGCTCCGCCAGCATGAGCTTGACACATGGGAGGTCATGGTGCGCCCCGGACGCCGGGTAAAGCCCGGTACTGCCATTGTATTCGGGGACGGGCTTCTTCGTGCAGACGTGACCGAACTGCTGGAGGGCGGCAACCGGATGGTGAAATTCGTCTACGATCACACCGCCGGCAGCATCTACGACCTGCTCGACCGCATCGGCAATATGCCCCTGCCGCCCTACATTACCGAGCGTCTCGCCGACAAATCCCGCTACCAGACGGTGTACGCCAAGACGGAAGGTTCGGCTGCCGCACCGACTGCTGGCCTGCATTTCACCGAGGAGCTGCTGGACAAGATCCGCGCCAAGGGCGTGGCGGTCGCACCGGTGATGCTCCACGTGGGACTGGGCACATTCCGCCCGGTGAAGGTGGACTCGCTGACCGATCACGTGATGCATTCGGAATATTTTTCCGTTTCCGAGGAATCGGCAGCACTCATCAACGAACGCCGTGCCGCCGGCGGCCGCATCATCGCGGTTGGCACCACATCCTGCCGCACGCTGGAATCGGTGACGGATGACGCGGGCATCGTTCACCCCATGCACGGTGACACGGGCATCTTCATCTACCCCGGCTACAAATTCAAAGCGGTGGATGCGCTCATTACCAACTTCCACCTGCCCGAATCCACCCTGCTCATGCTGGTCTCCGCCCTCGCAAGCCGTGAGCTGATGCTCAAAGCCTACGAGGAAGCCATCCGTCAGCGGTATCGGTTCTTCTCATTTGGCGATGCGATGTTTATTAATTAATGAACAATGAATAGTGAATAATGAATAATTATGGTCGATTTTCGCCTGTGGGCGAAAATCTTCATCAATTTTTCATTTTTCATCATTCATCATTCATTACAATTTTTCCGGGAGGTTTCTATGAAAAAACGCCTGCTTGCCCTGCTTGCTCTGCTTGCATCCGCTGCTGTCCTGCTGATTGCGGGATGTCAAAAAAAGCCTGTCGGCAAGGAGCTGAAGCTCATTTCCGAGGATGCGCCCCATTTCACCATCGTCCGCTCCGAGCTTGCCACCGACAGCGAGGTGGAAGCCGCCATGCGCATCCGGCGTGTGCTGTCAACCTGCGGCGTTGAGGCGGACATTACCACCGACTGGGAGAAAAATCCCGTGAACGAATACGAAATCATTGTCGGCATGACCACGCGCTCAAAGGATGCCGGGCTTGACACCCACGAATTCGGACTTGACGGCTTCACCGTCCGCACCATCGGCACAAAGCTTTACATCCTCGGCGGATCGGATGCCGCAACCGTTCGCGCCGCCGAAGCGTTCCTCACCGAATTTTTCGGCTGTACCGACAAGGATTCCCTCTCCACCATCCCCACGGAAGTCATCATTCCCGCCGGATACGACAACACTGTGATGACCGAATATGCCATCTCCGCCCTTACCATCGCCGGCAAGGAGCTGACCGGCCGCACCATCGTCGCCGGTGATGCGATGAAACAAACAGCAGAGCTGCTGCAGGCGCGGCTTTATGAAAAAGCCGGAGTCTGGCTGGACATCGCCAATGAAGGCACGCCCGGAAGCCGCATTCTTCTCTCGGAGGACGGTGCATCGGACAAGTTTGAAGTAACCGTGGAGGACGGCGATCTGGTGCTCCGTTCCGCCATGGACGGCGGCATCTCCCGCGGTCTGTACATCTTCCTCGCCGACGTGATCGACGCCGCATCCGGATCCCTCGATTTCGACACAGCTTATACCTTCGTCCACCCGCTCACCGATGCGGTTGCTTATGAAGAATTCGGCGCGGTGGGTGACGGCGAGGCCAATGATTTCACCGCCATCGTGAACGCCCACGCTTATGCGAATCTCCACGATCTGCCCGTGCGTGCCAGGGACGGCGCGGAGTATTACATCGGCAAACGGAGCGGCACGGCTATCATTCAGACCGATGTTGACTGGACGGGGGCACATTTTGTCATTGACGATACCGCCATCACATTAAATGAGCGGAGAGCGCAGACCTTCCGCGTCGCACGCGAGGACACCAAGGGCATCGATCTCAAGGCTCTCGGCATCACGACGCTGACCGAAAATCAGCAGAAGCTCCCGCTCACCGGCACGCTCCCCGGCGACTGCTACGTTATGGTGAATGACGAGACCACCAAGAATTTTATCCGCTACGGCTCGAATCAGAACAACGGTTCAACCATGACCGACTGCTTCATTCTGAAAGCGGACGGCACAGTGGATCCCACCACGCCCATCATCTGGAATTTTGACAATATTTCGTCCATCACCGCATTCCCGCTGGAGAAGGACAGCATCACCATCAAAGCCGGCACCATCACCACCATCGCCAATCAGCACGAATCAAAATACAATTACTACACCACCGGCATTGAGATCGTCCGCTCCAATGTGACGGTGGACGGTCTGACCCACTATGTGACCGGCGAGCTGGATCACGGTGCGCCCTACGACGGCATCATTCAGGTCAACCGCTGTGCCAACGTGACCATCGAAAATTGCCTGCTCACGCCGCACAAAATCTACCGTACCATCGGATCTGCGGGCGTGCCAGTCAGCATGGGCTCCTACGATCTGCGCAGCAATCGTGCGGTCAATCTCACGTATCGCAGCTGCAGACAGACCATCGACATCATGAACTCCGCATACTGGGGCATTTTCGTCTCCGATTACGGCAAAAACATTACCCTCGAAAACTGCGAATTCTCCCGGTTTGATGCGCACATGGGCGTGACCAATGCCACCATCCGCGGCTGTACGCTCGGCCATCAGGGCATCAACGCCATCGGCCACGGACTGCTGACCATTGAGGACACCACCGTTTACAAGACCAATTTCATGAGTCTGCGCGGCGACTACGGCGCAACGTGGAACGGCGATGTGGTGGTGAAGAACTGCACGTGGATTCCCAACCGCGGCGCAGGCTCGAAGGATGACAACCACCTCATCGGCGCAAATTGCTACGTCAATCACGATTTCGGCTACGAATGCTATATGCCGCAGAACATCACCATTGACGGCCTCAAGCTGGAAGAACCGGAAACCGGCGCGACGTACAACGAAGTCTACCTGTTCAGCAATTTTGACAAAAACTGGGTGACGGAATCCTACGAAAAATCCATGCCCTACCCGTACCACGTCACAAAGAACGTCTCCATCCGGAATTTCACCTCCAATCTCGGAAAAAAGTGGAAGGTCAGCCCCAATACCTTTATGTTCCGGAATGTGGAAGTTACCGGTATCGGCGATTGATTTTTGTCAGCCGGGAGCAAATGCTCCCGGCTGTCGTATTTTCGACAGAAAATATGCACATGACCTTGACAAATCATACTTTTTCATGTATAATATTATTGAGAAAAAATTTGATGAGACGGACAGGATCGCCGGATTTTCGGCACTGCTCCGGAAAATGTGCTATGAAACCAAAAATCGCCGCCGTTGTCGGGCCGACCGCATCCGGCAAAACGGCGCTTTCCATTGCCCTCGCAAAGCAGTTTGACGGCGAGATCATCTCCTGCGACTCCATGCAGATCTACCGCGGCATGGACATCGGCACGGCCAAGCCCACACCCGATGAAATGTGCGGAATCCCCCATCACATGATCGATATCCTCGAGCCGTCGGAATCCTTCTCCGCCGCCGAATATGCCCCCCGCGCAAAGTCTGCCGTCGCCGACATTCTTTCCCGCGGAAAGCTGCCCATTTTCTGCGGCGGCACGGGACTGTATCTTGACGCGGTGCTGACGGACAACGATTACGCCGACGTGGAGACGGATCCCGAGCTTCGTGCCGCGCTCCTCGCCGATGCGGATCGTGACGGCCCGCACGCGCTCTGGGAGCGTCTGAGAGCGGTCGATCCCCATGCGGCCGCCGCGACCCACGAAAACAACGTGAAGCGTGTGGCGCGGGCACTGGAGATCTACCTTGCAAGCGGCATCACCAAAACCGAATGGGACGCCAAAAGCCGGCTTCGCGAGCCGCCGTATGATGCCGTCATCCTCGCCCTTGACTGGGAGCGGGAGGAGCTTTACCGCCGCATCGATCTGCGGGTCGATGGGATGATGGAAGCGGGGCTGCCGGACGAAGTGCGTACCCTCCTCGAATCCGGACGGCTGACACGGAATTCCTCAGCGGCTCAAGCCATCGGCTACAAGGAATTCATCGATTATTTCGACGGTCACATCACCCTTGCCGAAGCCGCCGATCAGATCAAGCTGGCTTCCCGCCGCTACGCCAAGCGTCAGCTCACATGGTTCCGGCGAAATCCGGCGGTCAATTGGATAAAACCGGACGGAAATTTTGAAGTTATTGTAAACATTGCGTCAAAACTCTTAACTTAATGCGCAAGATGTGATATAATAGTAGGTATAATATCACTCGCAGTATAAGGATTCGGAATGCAGAACACAAAGGATCAAACCGCAAAGAATCCCTTTTCCGGCTGGCTCGGCTATCTGCTGTCCGTCGTGATCTCCATCGTGGTCGTCATTTACCTCGGCTACCACTTTATCAACAGCTTCGGCACGGAGATGATCACGCAGTATGCCCTCCAGATCACCGAAAACGATACGGTCGAATTTGACGCCTACATTCTCAGAAATGAGCAGATCGTCTATTCCACCGTTACCGGCGGCATCGGCTACAGCTTTTCCGACGGCACAAAGGTGCGCAAGGACGCAGTTCTGGCTTCCATTTATGCCGGCAATGACGACTCCGGAAGCCTCACCCGCGACGAGATCATCACCCTCGACCACAAGATCGAGCTGCTCACCGAGAGCAATTCCGTGGAAGGACTCGCCGCCTCCGATACCGCGACCATCGACGCGCGCATCAGCGAATTTTACTACACCATCCGCAGCGCCGCCGAGGATTCCACCTATCAGAATCTTCCCAAACGCCGCGATGAGCTGCTGACACTGCTCAATAAGCGTCAGGTCATCACCGGCCGCGTTGAAAATTTCGACGGGGCAATCGAGAGCCTGAAGGCTGAGCGCGATGCCCTCACTGCCAGCCTCGACAGTGTAAGCGAGACGGTTCTTGCTCCCACTGCCGGCTTCTTCTCCTCCACCCTCGACGGCTACGAATACATCTTCACCGGCGATCTGGCAAGCAGTATGACCGTTGAAAAATTCGATGAGATCATAAAAAGCGAGCCGCGAAGCTATCATCCCACCGCCATCGGAAAGATCGCTACGGACTTCACATGGTCCATCGTTCTGGAAACGACGCGTGAGGAGCTTCGCTATTACAACGAGGGCTGGAACTACAACATATCCTTCCCCTATAACAATGACGTTATGCTGACCATGAAGCTTACGGATGTGGTCGCACCCGATAACAGCCGCCGCGTACTGCTCATCTTCTCCTGCTACGAAATTCCGGAGGATTTCTCCTTCCGCAGAATGCAGCCGGTGGAGATCGTGCGCAGCTCCTACACAGGCTACAAGGTGCCCATCTCGGCGGCGCGTCTGTTAGACGGCAGAATGGGCGTCTACATCCTCATCGGCAACACCGTGGATTTCCGATACATCGACGTGCTGCTGGAATCGGACGGCTACTATGTGGTCGCTCCCCAGGATGTGAATGACCCTGAATACCCTGAAAAACTGGCACTTTACGATATCATGATAACCGGAGGCAAGGATCTCTACGTCGGTAAGATGATCTCTTAGCCGCAAAAAAGGACAAGCATGGAAACATCTACCGAAGCACGCAGCTTCGATTTCGACACAATCTCGGCAAATGTTGAGGCGGCAAGGCGGCAGATCGCTGACCTTGCGCCCGACCGGCAGGTCAAGCTGCTGGCCGTCACAAAAACCGTCCCGGCAGACGTGATCAACTACGCCATCGACCATCTCGGCATCACCGCCATCGGCGAAAACCGTGTGCAGGAGCTGCTTGAAAAATACGACAGCCTGCATACACCCCCCGGCAGGGACAAGCTGGAGATCCATCTCATCGGCAGTCTCCAGACGAACAAAGTCAAATACATCATCGACAAGGTTGACATGATCGAATCGGTTGACAGCGTAAAGCTGGCCGCTGAGATCGACAGGCAGGCAAAAAAGCACGGTCTGATAATGGATATCCTCGTCGAGGTCAATATCGGCCGCGAACCGCAGAAGGGCGGCGTCATGCCTGAGGAGCTGGCATCGTTCCTTGGCGAGCTTGCACACCTCTCCTCCCTCAGACTCCGCGGACTGATGACCATCGCGCCGAAATGTGACGAAAAAAGCGATTATTTGAAATTTTTTGCAGAAACTTTTCAACTTTTTCTTGACATTTCACAAAATATCGCTCATAATAATAGTATGGCACAATTCGACGTGCTCTCTATGGGCATGAGCGGCAGCTATCCCGAGGCGCTGCAATGCGGCTCAACTGAGATCCGGCTCGGCTCCACCATCTTCGGAGCAAGGGCATAAAATAAAAAAATATGATGTTGCATAATTATTGGAGGTAACATAGAATGGGACTTTTTGACAAGATTAAGCAGGGTATCAATCCCGAGAACGATCCGGCATACGACGACTACACCGATCAGATCCAGAGTGATTTCAACGACAGCCAGATGTATCAGCAGACCACGCAGCAGCAGTATATACCTCAGGATCAGTATGGCGTACCCGCTCAGGATGACGGTATGCAGGTCAGCGGCAGCTCCCTTGAATTGAAGGTGGTCAAGCCTGAACGCTTTGACAATGTTCCCCAGATCGCAAATCACCTGCTCAACCGCCGCACCGTTGTCCTCAACCTTGAGGAGACCAACAAGGAGACAGCACGCCGTCTTCTGGACTTCCTTTCCGGCGTCGCATATTCCATCAACGGCAACCTCAAGCGCGTTGCCAACAATACTTATGTCATCACGCCCTGCAACGTGGATGTTTCCGATGGTCCTCTGCGCGAAAAGCGTCAGAAGGAGCCTGAAAACGAGTATTACGAAAACGAAATCTGACCAACCGCAGGCGGGATGTATTCCCCGCCGCTGTCGGCTTTCCGGTCATGACGGAGCACCGTTTTGATTCAGTTTATCTATGTAATCACGCAGTTCGTGACGATCTTCATCTCGATTCTGCAGTTTCTCATGATGATCCGCGCCATTATGTCATGGCTTCCCGTGGATGAGGATTCCCATTTCTTCAATTTTATCATGATGGTCACAGAGCCGGTCATCGTACCGGTTCGCATGATCCTTGATCGCTTTGACTCCATCCGCGATCTGCCCATCGATCTCTCCTTCTTCATCGCATTCGTTCTGCTGAGCGTGCTCCAGATCGCACTTCCGGTGGTGATCTGATGGCGTTTCAACTGTATGGACGGCTGTCGGATGAAGAACAGCTGCTCGTCCGGCGCATGGAGGAGCTGTATGCCCGCGCGGGCAACGGCTCACCCGCACTCAGCAGCTTTCTCAATTCCCGCGAACAGTTTATCATCCAACAAATGCTGCCCCGTTATTTTGCCGGCGATGAATCCGACCCGCTGTGCTTTTTCTGGGGCGGCTATCCCGATGCCGAGCGTGCAATTTTTTGCTGTCTGCCGGCATATTATCGCTATGCCCTGACGGAGGATACTTCCCCTGCCGATGTTTGCCGGGACGAGCTTTCCGCCGCCATCACACCTCTGCGCGTCAAATCAAGCGGCTATGTGAGGCTGGCTCACCGGGATTTTCTCGGCGCGCTCACCGGGCTTGGCATTGATCGCGCAGCCCTTGGCGACATTCTCCTTGACGATGAGGGCGCGATCCTCTTTGCATCGCCGAAGGTCGCCGATTTTCTGAAAAATGAGCTTGTTTCCATCGGGCGCGACAAGGTGAAAACCGTGGATGTCACGCTGCCCGTGGATTTTCGCTATACCCGCAGCTTTGAGAGCATTCGCGGCACAGTCGCTTCCGCGCGGCTTGACGGAGTGCTGTCCGAGCTTTGCCGCACGTCCCGCGAGACAGCAAAGGAGCTGATCCGTCAGGGACTTGTGGATCACAATCATTTTCCCGCCACGGAACCGGATGCCGAGGTCGCGGCGGGCGATATTCTGTCGGCAAGAAAAGTGACCGGCTGCAGGGGCGGCAAATTTGTCATCGACAGCCTTGACGAGCGTTCCGCGAAAGGACGGCTCCGTCTCGAAGCCCGCCGTTATCTGTAGCACGGTTAAATTTAACGAAAGGATGAAACCAATGCTTCCTCCGCATGAATTAAAAAACAAGACCTTCGGCAAAGCCATGCGCGGCTACAATCCCGTTGAAGTGGATGAATACATAGAATTTCTCATCGAAAAATACACTGAGCTGTATCGCGAGAACGATGAGCTGGAGCGCAAGCTGAAGGCCACCATGACCCGCCTTGACGAGCTGAAAAGCGATGAGGATTCCATCCGCAGTGCGCTGGTGGATGCCAAGCGCGCGGCAAACAAAATCAAGTCCGACGCGGAAAATCGCGCCGAAGCCATTATCCAGTCCGCGAAATCCTCCTGCAACAGCATTCTTTCCGATTTTGCGGAGAAGATCGCCGTTGCGCGTGATCTTTACGCCGCGCTCCAGCATGACACGGTGGAGCTGCGTCAGGAGCTTTTTGCCCGCTACAGCCAGCATATTCAGCTTGTGAATCAGCTGACCGACGGCATCGATGAGGAAAACATCCCCGAGGTGTCCGAGCTGCGCCGTTCCGCCATGGATTCCCTCAAGGCCGATATCGCCGCCATGTATGCCGCTCCGGAGACGGAAGAAGAAGCGCCCGTCGAAGAACCGGCAGATGAATATTCGGAGACGGCTGAACTTGAGAAGGTTTCCGAAGAAATTCCCGTGGAGCTTCCCCCGGAAGAGCCGGCCGATGACGATATTTTCGGCGAGCCGGAACCGGTGGAGGAGCTTGAAACCGTGCGCGAGCCGCTGACCGGTGACAAGCCCGGGCTGAAGAATTCCATCCGCGAGCTGAACAAGATCTACAAGGAATCAAACGAGGATGACGTCATCAATACGCCGGACAGCGATCTCGGCGATGACGCAAGTTACCTCGATTTTGTCAAATCCGTGACCGGAAAAAATGCGGACAAGGATGACAATGACGCCGATTTTAATCTTCTCTTTGAAGATTCCGGCAAGAAAAAGAAGAAAAAATAAGCATTCATATAAAGGAGCAAACTGCAATGCCACAGGATTATTCCAAAACACTGAATCTCCCCAATACCGACTTCGCCATGCGCGCCAATCTGCCGCAGCGTGAGCCGGAAATCGGCAAGGTATGGGCAGAGGACAATATCTACGAAAAGATGCTGGAAAAGAACGCGGACAAGCCGCTGTTCATTCTCCACGACGGCCCTCCCTTCTCCAACGGCAACATCCACATGGGCACGGCGCTGAACAAGGTGCTCAAGGATTTCATCAATAAATACAAGTCCATGAGCGGCTTCAAGGTGCCCTATGTTCCCGGCTGGGACAACCACGGTATGCCCATCGAATCCGCCATCATCAAGAAGAACAAGCTGGACCGCAAGAAGATGTCCATCTCCGAATTCCGCAATGCCTGCCACGATTTCGCGCAGGATTTCGTTGACATTCAGATGACCTCCTTCAAGCGTCTGGGCGTGCTGGGCGACTGGGACAATCCCTATCTGACCATGGACCCCAAGTTTGAAGCGCGCGAAGTGAAGGTCTTCGGCGAAATGTACAAGAAGGGCTACATCTACAAGGGCCTCAAGCCGGTTTACTGGTGCCCCCACGATGAGACCGCCCTCGCGGAAGCCGAGATTGAATACAAGGACATCGACTGCACGTCTATTTACGTTAAATTTAAGGTAAAGGACGACCTTGGCAAGCTGTCCGCACTCGACCTCGACAACACCTATTTCGTCATCTGGACGACCACCACCTGGACGCTCCCCGGCAACCTGGCCATCGCAGTTCATCCCCGCGAAAAGTACGTTGCCGTCAAGGCAAACGGCGAGACCTACATCGTCGCCGATATGCTGGCCGAGCGCACCATGAAGGCTGCCGGCATCGAAGAATTCGAGCGCGTGGCAGAATTCGTCGGCTCTGATTTTGAATACATGAAGGCACAACATCCCTTCCTCGACCGCGATTCTATGCTCGTTCTCGCTGAGTATGTCACCATGGACAGCGGTACCGGCTGCGTTCACACCGCTCCCGGCTTCGGCGCGGACGACTATGTGACCTGCATGAGATACAAGATGCCCATCATCGTTCCCGTGGATGACCGCGGCTATCAGACGGAGGACGCAGGCAAATTTGCCGGCCTCTACTATGAAAAGTCCAACGAAGCCATCCTCGCTGACATGAAGGAAACCGGCGCACTTCTCGCATCCGAGCAGGTGCTTCACTCCTATCCGCACTGCTGGAGATGTAAGAATCCCATCATCTTCCGCGCAACGCCTCAGTGGTTCTGCTCCGTTGATGCATTCCGCGCCGACGCTGTGAAGGTCTGCGAAAATGTTCAGTGGATGCCCGCATGGGGCGGCGATCGTATGGTCTCCATGATCAACGAGCGCGCCGACTGGTGCATTTCCCGTCAGCGTCACTGGGGTCTGCCGATTCCGGTATTCTACTGCCCCGATTGCGGCAAACCTGTCTGCACCGAGGAATCCATCGCCTCCGTCTCCAAGATTTTCGCGGAGAA
>SVSO01000083.1 GCA_015064195.1 Oscillospiraceae bacterium | reverse complement strand
ATCCGTTCCCGTTCCCACCTGCACGATGAGAATATCGTTGACGATGGCCGGCTCCTCGATGAAGGTGTGGGAATGGCCGCCGATGATGATGTCCACACCCCACGCGGGATCCAGCTGCTCCGCCAGCTTCTTGTCCTCCTCGAAGCCGATGTGGGTCAGCAGGACGGTGAGATCGATATCCACCGCATGATAGGCATTGCAGATGCGTCCGATCTCCTGACTGGCTTCATGCACGTCCACGACAGAACCGATCACGCCCTCATTGCGCGTCTGATTGACGATATCCTCGGTGAGGATACCGATGAACAGGATCTTCATCCCATCTATCTCCACAAAGTGATAAGGCTTGAACAGCCGCGCATTGTTGGTGCGGATGTGAAGATTGGAATTGATGATGGGGAATTTCGCGCATTTTTCGAGAAACAGCAGATGCGCGATGCCGTAATCCGTCTCGTGATTGCCGATGGCTACCACGTCCGGTGCCACCATATTCATGATCTCGATGGTGGAAATGCCGCGGAATTCGGAGTCGATCACCGATCCGCGGAACATATCACCGGCGATGCAGTAGATGGTGTTCGGGGTTTCCCGGCGGGTCTTGTTCACATATCCCGACAGCCGTGACACGCCGCCCACCAGTCTGTCATCCACCCTTTCCGCCAAAAAATCGCCGTGAAGATCGTTGGAATGCAGAATCGTCAGGTTTTTCAGGCTGCTCATTGCTTGCCCTTCTCCTTTCCTGTTGCTTCCCGGCGGAGAAAGATCTCCACCTCGGGATTTTTCATGATCTGATCGTAGTATACCGCCGGGAACAGCTGCGCAAACTGCTCGGGCGTGCAGCCGGGATGGTAATCCTCCGGCATCGGCCGTTCCAGCGTTGCACCGCCGCTTGATCCCGCTGAGATGCCGACGGTAAAGATGTCGATGAGAATATCCATCGAGCCATCCTCATGAAAGCGCAGTACCAGCTTGGTGCTTTCATCGTGCTCCTCATCTCTGTACCAGCCCAGCACGATGGGACAGGGCAGAAACCGCAGGCCATGCTCCAGTGCAAAAGCATCGCCGAATGAGCCGTATGCCGCATTGAGAAGCACATCGTTCGTGCAAAGGCGCGTTTTCAGCCCATCGGTCGATTCCATGCGGGTCAGAGATCCCGGCAGATTCAGCTTTTTCACATTGGGAAACTGCTCAAGCACGCCGCCGCCGATCTCCGTGATCCCATCCCGCACCGTAATTTCAGTAACTGCCGCCTTCCAGCTTTCATCCGGATTCCATGTCTCGGTATCTTCGGCACGAACGCTGCCCTCACCGTGAATGATCAGCTCTCCCATATCGTTGTCAATGAAAAACAATCCTTCGTGATTTTTGGAATAATGCACAGCCATCTCTTATTTCCTCCCGGGCATTCCGTCCTCTCCCACGCGGTACGGCTTCGCTTCCTCCATGCGCTCAAAATTTTCCAGCATCATATTCTCCGGATCGGTGAGTGCCCATGCAAGATCCACAGGCAGATACCCGGGTGCGGCGCAGATATCGCCCACCTCCCGGAATCCTCCGCCGGAAATATCGATGACCCGCAGTGTCATATCATCGGACGCAAAGGTACTGCCCTCCGCGAACACGTACAGATACTGCCCGCCGTCCGCCATTTTGACATAATAGGGATGGTAGCCGCCCATATCCGCCGGAAGATCCGTCTGATAATACTGCGCATCCGTGTTGGTATAAACGCCGAAGGAATCGTAGGACAGGCCATCATCGCAGCGGACGGGAGAAACGGTCAGCTCCTCTGCCCTGCCGTCGCCGTCAAGATCGGTGTAAAAGGGATGCCCCTGCGCAAGCTCCACCAAATAAGCATCGGGAACGGCCATGTACGCTTCATAGAACAGCTCCGGATACCGGGCAAAGGACACCGTTGCCGCCAGCCGTCCGTTGCCAAGCTCAGCCAGATCACCGCTTGCGAAATAGAAAGTCACTCCGTTATAATCCAGCGTCCAGCTGAGTCCGTCCGCCGGCGTACTGCGGAAATAATCTGCCACCGCCGTTTCGGAGTTGAAGTCACCGGTCCAGGTATAGCCCGCAAGCTCCTCCTTCACGATGGCCGGGATCCTGCTCATATCCGTGATGACATCGGTGATCGCCAGCTGTTTGCCGGTCTTGCTGTCATAGGTCGTGCCGTGGAGATAGCGGCCATTGATCCGCCCGTAAATCAGGGTCGAATCGGACAGCAGACTCACGGCCACGCTGTCGGCGCGGCGGATCTGCACATCCAGCGTGGAGTATCTGGCGGTGAAATTGTCCACGCCTGCCAGCGAAAGCTCCCCTCTTGCATCGGCGAGGAGATTGTCGAATTCATCCGACATGGCGCGCTCTGCCATACGCTCCGTCTGCGCAAGACTCTCCGCCAGTGCCGGATATGCCGCCGCCGCATCCTCCGACAGCATTGCGCCGGAATATTCACTCTGCGCCAGCAGGATCTCCCCGTCCCACTCCTCCTGTCTATGGGAGGATTTCACCATGGAAATGGGATCGGATGTCTGCTTTTCGACCGGTGCGGCGGTACAGGATGTTAATTGACCAAGTGCCAGCAGTCCGGCGAGCAGAATTGTGGTTTTTTTCATCGTTTCCTCCTGATCGATCAAGGGGCGAGGGAACTGCACGCTCCATCGCCCCTCGGTCTATTTCGTTTGTGTGATGCTTTCCAGAATGCTCTGCACATCCGCATCCGCAAGGGACAGCACATAATCGCCGTTTTTCATCAGGATCATCACCTGAAAGACACAGCCGTCCTCATGGGCTTCCAGCATGGTGTAGGGATAGCCGAGACTGGTGCAGGTGTAGCCGCTCCATGTGTGTGCGCCGGTCGCAAACGGCTCCATGTCGGCAATGTCATCGTAGAACATTTTCGGGGAGATGTAGATATCCTCCTTGCCGAAAAAGCATACGGTGATGCTCACATGGGTGTAAAAATCCGTCTGAATCCGCGCATCCTTGCAGATGTGTACCTTTCGCGGCCATGTGCGGCCCTGACTGTCGATGCCGCAGAAGGCGAGCCAGCCCTCCGGCACGAGGACGCGAAAGCAGCCGGAATCGAACAGATCGATCCTCATGCCCACTTATCTTCCGCCGCCGGAATCCGGATGTCGGCGAGGCACTGGATGTCGCAAAGGAACCACTCGCCGGTGGAGGGCTTTTTGCGAAGCTTGATGGGGCGTGGATTGTCCGCGCCGCCGCTGGTCACATACATCGTTGCCCAGTTTTCCTCATCGAAGGAATAGGGATTCTCGCTGACAGCCACGGTGTAAGGCTCTGCCGGGGTGTAATTGTTGGCCGGAGTCGCGCCGCCGAGGAAGGAGCGCGCCTTGTAGCCCTTGTCGGCCATCCGGTCTTTTAAGAAGCTCTGCTCCTTGCCGCCGAATTCTTCCGGCCCTTTCAAAAAGCTCAGCATGGCAATGCACGCATCGGGATCGGCCTCATAGCGATTGAGAGCGAGAATGACCAGCGCCGTGGTTTTGAATGCGGTGTCAAGCTTGGCTTCGGGAAGGGCTTTCAGCTCCTCCACGTTGGCGGGCAAAGACTGGAAGGTGAATTTCTCCGTGTGATTTCTGCCCTTTCCGATGTTCTGCACCGTTTTGTCAACCACCTTGTTCACCGCCTTGCGCGACTCCCGCTTGAGCAGGGAGAGCGCCGCATTTTTCAGACTGTTGAGAATGCTCATGGGAACCTCCGCTTATTCCGCTTTCACATAGCGGGTGTTCATGAAATCGATCCGGCCTTCCTCGTCGGACAGCTTTACCCAGCCGTCCTCGCTCATGCCTTCCCCAACCTCCAGCCAGAGTGCGCCGTCACGCTCCTCCCATGCCTTCGGCTCATCGGCCATCATGCCGTCGTACAGCTTGATGTGACCGGCCGCCACTGCCGCATTGACTTCTTCCTCTGTCACGCCTTCCGGAAGCGGCATCAGCATATACAGCTTGCCGTCCTCGCATACCACGATCTTTCCGCCGATCATCTGACGGCGTTCCTTCAGCTCATCCGCAACCGCTTCTTCATCCGTTTCATCCACGTAAGGCATTGGTGACGCGAGATATTCCTCCGCATTCATGTACACAAGTTCATCCGCATCGCTCAGTGTGCCGATGGAATGAAACACCCATTTTCCAACAAAACTCATAATGTATCATGCCTCCTTTTCTGAAAATATCACAGATTCACTTGATTACATCGGGATTTTGTGATATAATATCTTTAGTAATATGGGGAAAGCTCTGCGGTGTTGGCGCACCGTCAGAGCCTCGGGAATCCCCTATCGCAGGATCAGCTGCGGCAAGACCAATATCCTCTCTCGGACTTCTTGCAATTACCATTATACGGATTTCCACAGCTTTTGTCCCTACCCGATGAAGCAAAAATGGGTAGGTTTTTCGGAAAAAATGCAAAAAAGGGTGGGAATTCGGGTAGGAAATCCCTGCTGGAAGGTGTTATCATGAAAAAAATCCTCACGCTTCTCGTTATTCTTACAATTCTGCCGGGCTGTGCACAGCGCGGAATGCCAAATCCCGCCGATCCGGTGACGCTGACCATGTGGCACGTCTATGGGAGTCAGACAAAATCTCCGCTGAATGTGGTCATCGACGAATTCAATCATACCCTCGGAAGCGAACACGGCATCACGGTCAATGTGGTGTCGGTGACAAGCTCCTCCGCCATTGACAGCGCCATCGCCGCCTCCGTCAACGGTGAACCGGGCGCGGATGAGATGCCGGATCTTTTTACCGCATATCCGCGTGTGGCACAAATCGTCGGCGCGGAAAATCTGCTCCCGTGGGATGACTATTTCACCGAGGACGAGCTGTCCGCCTTTCACGGCACATTTCTCTCGGAGGGCTGGTTCGATGAAGATCTGCTCATGCTTCCCATTGCAAAATCCACAGAAGCGTTTTTCCTGAATAAGACCCTGTTCGACCGTTTTTCTGCCGACACAGGCATCACCATGTCCGCGCTTTCGGATTTTGACGGCGTGTTTTCGGCGGCGCGCACCTATTATGACTGGTCGGGCGGCCGGAGCTTTCTGCAGATCAACGACTACTACCACTATGCCTATATCGGCATGAAAGCCCACGGCAGCGAATTCATCCGGGGCGGCAGACTGCGGCTGGAGGACGATGCCTTCCGCACCATCTGGATGCCGCTGGCCAAAACTGCCATCTACGGCGGCATCTGTCTTGATGAAGGCTACGCGGCCGCGCGCTGGAAAACGGCGGAGGTCATCGCCAACACCGGCTCCACGGCGGACGTGCTGTATCAGCCGGCGGAGGTCATCTATCCCGACAACACCACCGAGCCTATCGAAGCGCTTGCCCTGCCCTATCCTGTCTTTACCCATGATTCGTCCGGCGTGATCTATCGGGGCGGCGGACTGTTCGCCATGAAAAGCGAGGATGAGCGGCGCAATCAGGCGGCGTATATTTTCGCGAAATGGCTGACCGATCCGGCCCACAATCTGGAATTTGTCACCCATGCGGGCTATCTGCCGGTGACGGATGAAGCCTTTGAAACGCTGTTTTCCGATCTCGGCGGCATGGAAAAGGACAATTACCGCAGTGTCTATCAGACGGTGGATGCGATGCTGGATTCCTACACCTTCTACGCCCTCCCGCTTTACGACGGCGCATCGGACACACAGCTTGAATTTGAAGCCAACGTGAAAACCGTGCTGAAGGCGGCACGCAGTCAATATATCAAGCGCATCGGGGATGGCGAAGATCCGGAAGCCGCGCTGGATGCACTGGCGGCAAGCGCCCTTGCAGAGCTGAAAGTCCTGTCCGGCAAATAGGAGGGGCATATGAAATCAATTCTGAGATTTGATCTGCCGAACATCATTCGTCAGATCAAAACGGAGGGCATTTCCATCCGCCGCCGCTTTGTTGCCTATATCATATCGGCCATTGCGCTGGTTCTGTCGCTGATCCTGCTGCTGCTCAATCTGTTCGGTATCATGAATCCCACGGGAGCGCGGATCATGGATGTGCTGGACACCCGGCTTTCCGCTTACGCAGAAACCATCCGCCGGGATTACGAAAAAGCGGCGGCTCATGCCATTTCCTTTGCAGACGGGCTGGAGACGGCACTGCAGGATTTTCTGACCGGACAGGATCTGACATTTGAAGCGCTGAAAAACAATGCCGACGCGCTGTCATCGCTCCAGAATGCACTGTATGATGTGGTTTATCTGCATATGCAGCTCACGCCGTCCAGCGGTGCGTTCTTCATCCTTGACACCACGGTCAACAGCCGCTCCGATGTGCCGCTTTATAACGGGATTTACTTAAAATACATCAATCTCTACTCGGAAAGCACCCTCAACAACGAGATCACCCTCTATCGCGGATCCTTTTCCACCGCAAAAAAGGGGAATGTCACCTTCCACAGCGGCTGGAACAATGAAATGCGCACCGACTTTTTCGATTCCTGCGACTCCGCTTTCGCCGGCGGTACGCATTATATCCTGAGCCGGACGGTGGAGATCCCCGACACATGGGAGCGGGCACGGTATATCTATGTGCCCATCCGCGATCCCTCGGAGCACATCATCGGCGTGTGCGGCTTTGAGATCAACGATATGTATTTCCAGCTGTCAAAAAAGGTCAGCGATGACAAGCTTGGACAGCTGGTGGGCGCATTGCTGGATGAGGAGATGGACATCTATACCGGACAGTTCAATTCGGGCCGATACAATTCCATCGATTCGGACAGCGTGACCATCACCGGTAAGGGCCGGAATGCGGTGTTCGATTTCGGAAGCGAGATCTGCATCGGAAAAACGAGAGTGCTCACCCTCGGCAGGGACACCTTCACCGCAGCTCTCATGATCACCGAAGCGCAGTTCGATGCTCTTGTCCGGAACGGACAGCTGAAAACCGTCGGGATCATCCTTGCCGTGGTACTCATCATGTTCGCCTACTGCCTGTTCCTGAGCAAAAAATACGTGGCTCCCATCCTCCGCAGGATCGAGCAGATCAAGTACAGCGAGGATTCCGGCGATTCGCTGAAGATCCGCGAATTCGACGATCTGTTCGCATTCATCGAACGGAAAGCCTCCGTCCACGAGGAACAGCTGAAAAATCTGGAGGCGGCAAAGATCGCGGCGGAGGAGGAAGCGGGACGCGCCAGAGAAGCCTACGAAAAGGCACTGGCGGAATATGAGCTGGCAAAAAGTCAGATCCTGCAGCTCTCGGAGGAAAGCAAAAACGAGATCGTGCTGGAGGATTACGAATATTTCATCTGCAATCTGAAAACGCTGACACCTCAGGAAATGCGCATTTACGAGATGTACGCGGAGGGCAAATCCACAGCGGAGATCGCCGCCGCCATCGGCATCAAGGAAAACACGATGAAATATCACAACAAGAACATCTACTCCAAGCTGGGCGTCAATTCCCGCAAGCAGTTTCTGCGCTTTGCCGCACTCAAGCAGTACCGGGATCAGAACCGGCATGACGAACCGGAGGCCTGACTGCGATAAAACAGCCGTCCCAGTTTGCGTGATGTCAAAAAGAGAGTACGCTGAGGCTTTAAGCCTCAGCGTACTTTTATACTTCTCCGCCGCCGTCTGCAGAATGGATGGTGGAGGCCATGGTCAGCATCATGTCCTCTTTTGCCAGATCGCCGGTCTGATTCTCACCTTCCGGCAGTTCTGCGGTCATAGCAAGAGCGATACAGGCATTCACCGGATTCGGTGCAGCTGCGTTTTTTTATTCTCTAAAATTGCCGCACAGTGAATCTCGTAAGCGAAACATCACTGCCGCGCAGACAGTTCTCTTTCACAGCGAAGCGCACAGCACGTCCGCCCTCGTACAGGCCGACGCACAGCTCGTACTCTCCCGCCGGCACACCGCGAAAATCAAGACGAAGCGTCTCGCACGCAGTATTACCGCTCTCCCAGCACAGATTGGCGCCAGTCTGCTCGCAGAGAAGATACCGCGTCTCTCCCGATACGGCAGAGTCATATGGGACGGCGTATATGCGCAGGGTGAACGGGTGATACGCCCGCGCGAAACCGCGGTTTTCCACATACAGCCGCATCAGTGTCGGAAGTCCGCTCACGCATTCGGCAAGCTCCATACCCGGCAGGAAATACCAGTAGCCCAGCCGGTTGGCGATGTAATCATGAAGATTCTTCTGCTCATCCAGCCACTTGTCTGCATAGCCGTGAAAGCCGGCGAAGGTAGCATGGGTCTTTGCAAGCGCGTCAATGAGCGGGAAGCCATTCTTGAAATCCGCTGTCTGCATCATCCGGTAGTGGGCAAATTCCAGATCCACCGGCGCATGGGCAGCGGCGGCGGTCATCTGTCCTGCGCGCATGGTATCGTAGCCGTAATGCTTGTCGTAGCCGGGCACGCAGAGCGAATCGTCGCGCATACCGATGCCCTTACCCATGGCGTATTCCCACAGCGCGACGGCAGCATCCGCTCCGCCGAAACGGGCGGCATGGGTCACCATGTCATCATTTAACAGCAGCGTGGTATCGGGCAGATAGCGAAGATGCAGGTCGATATGACGGCGAAGCACATCGGGGCTCCACAGCTTTCCGGAGCCAAATCCGGTATGACCCTCGCCCCATGTTCCGAAGGTTCCGATGTCAACGAATTCAACAAGCTCGTTGCCGTTGTACTTATCGCCGAAGGCACGGAGCATATTCTCCAGCTTTTCAAGGAAGATCGGATCGCCGTAATCAGGCTCCCAGCGTGTCACCTCCTGCACACCGAAGGGCGTTTCAAAGCAGCCGGTCAATTCGGTTCCCGCCGCACCCGCCTCGCGTACCCATTTCGGCGTAGAATAGGGCGTGTTCGACACGAAGCAGCAGACGCGGAACGAGAAGCGATAGCCATATCGGCTCCACTCATCGAAAATGCCATCCAGCCATTTCCAGTCAAATCTTCCCTCCTCCGGCTCGATGTCCGCCCAGTCGATGCGCAGATAGAGATGATTTAAACCCGGCACGTGCTCCAGATGGTCGCCGGGTGCGATGCCGTCCCGGTAGTAGGGACGGTTCAGTCCATTGTCGATGAAATGATAGTACCAGCCCTTGTGCGGATTCCGGAGTACGGTTCTGTCATCGTACAGCGGGCGCAGGTCGATGTAGGTATTCGTCGGAAAGACTCGGTTGTAATAGGGTTCGTTCATATGATCTGTTCTCCTGACTTCTCAGCGGGCAATCGCTTTTTTCAGCCGTCGCCGGCGGTGCGGACGCCCTGCCAATAATTGTTTAAATTCTCTCATCTGCGCCGAACATCCGCAAAAATCGTCCCTCACGCAGAAATTCGAGCAGATCCGCTCGGGAGTCCATGCCAATCTGCTGGGTCAGGCGGCGTATACGGTAGCGGATGGTTTCCGGCGCCAGATTCAGACGCTCTGCCAGCAGCTCCGAGGTTTCGCCGGCGAGCTGCCCCCCGAGAATGGCGCGGTCAAGCTCATCACAGGCGATCAGCAGTTTTTCGAGCCGCGTGAAAAGGAGCACCTCGCTGTCATCATAAAAGCTGGGCGCACTGTCCTGCGCACGGTGTCTGGCAGAAAGCGCCGGCTCAACGCCCGCAGGCCGCGTGGATTCACGCACGACCAGCTTTCCGGCCACTCTGACGCTGACGCTGACACTGGGATCCGCCTTTCGAAGATAGGCAAAAATGGACACGGTCTGCCGTCCCAGCTCCACATTATCGAGGATGACAGAGGTGATGGATGGGCTGAAGATACGGGAGATCTCTGAACTGCCGAAGCAGGCAACCTGAATGTCCTGCGGTACGCGGATGCCTTCCTCGGTGAGACGGTGGATGAGCGATGCGGCGGCGATGTCATTGACGCAGAGCACCGAGTCAAATTCGCGTGCATGGGGGCGAAAGCTCTCCCAGCACGCCTCGAGGCTGCCGGGATTGTCAAAGCAGACACCGTCTGTGAGCGCGCGGAATTCGCTTTTCTTGATGTAGTCCGCCGAGGAATCGGAGAAGCTGCCGTAGAGCGCGGTGCGGCTGCATCCGCAGGCAGCGAAATGCTGAATGAGCATACGGACACCGGCGGCATAATCGATGCGAAGCAGACCGCGCACAAAGATGTCGTCCGGCAGATGGTAGCTGACCAGCACCACGCCGATGCCCTGCCGGCGAAGCGTATCCAGCGCGTGTGGGATAAAACCATGGGAGGGGCCGATGAGTACGGTCATATCGAAGCCCATGGCGGCAAGGTCGAGGGTCTCGAGCGCTGCGCCGTCAAATTCCACAGCGGTATAACGCTTGCGCGCCAGTTCGGCACGGATGCCGGCGCGGATATCCGCGCACCAGATGGAGGACGCGCCGTAATCCGACTCGGTGATGATAGGTATCTGCATCGTTTTCGCACCTTTCTACAAGTTCTATCAATTATTATACCGCAAATGCGGCCGTTTGTCAACGGCGGCGAGCGGTGAAATTTCGCGTAAAATTCCGTCCCGATTTACCTTGCAGGTGTGAGGGGAGTATGATATAATGGATAAAACGCTCACCGAATATAACAAAAATACAGGAGAACATATATGTCAGTCAAACTCACCCGTGGAAAAATGACCATCCCCACCTATGAGCCGAAGGCTCCCAACAGCCTGCCCTTTTTCCTTGAAAACAAGCCCTATCAGGGCGCGGCGGGCAGACTTTACCCACTGCCGTACACCGACCGTCTGACCAACGAGACGATCGACAAGGATTACGACGCCGTCACGCTGGAGAACGAATACATCAAAACCACGCTCCTGCCGGAGCTTGGCGGCAAGATCCACGGTGCGGTGGATAAATCGAACGGCTATGAGTTCATCTATCAGAACACCGTCATCAAGCCCGCACTGGTCGGGCTCGCCGGTCCGTGGGTATCCGGCGGCGTGGAATTCAACTGGCCGCAGCATCATCGCCCCACCACCTTCATGCCGCTGGAGGCCGTCACCCGCGAGAATCCCGACGGTTCCGTGACCTGCATCATGGGTGAAGCCGAGCCGTACAACCGTATGCGCGGCGCGGTGGAGATCACCGTTTATCCCGGCCGCTCTGTCGTGGAGGCAAAGGCTGTGGTATACAACCGCACCGACCGTCCGCTCCCCTTCATGTGGTGGAACAACCTGGCCGTGCGTGTACACGACAAATACAAGGCATCCTTCCCGCCGGATGTGGAATGGGGCAACGACCATGACCGCCGCGCAGTCATCCCGTTCCCGGTGATGAAGGGCGTATACAAGACCGCCCGCCCCTTCGATTACGGCGAAGGCACGGATGCTTCCTGGTATCCGAACATCAAGCTGCCCACCTCCGTTATGGTCAGCCGCCATCAGTCCGATATGGATTTCCTTGCAGGCTACGACTTCGCGGCGGATGCGGGCACAGTCACCGTCTCTGATCATCAC
>SVSO01000082.1 GCA_015064195.1 Oscillospiraceae bacterium | reverse complement strand
CCGAAATATTCCAACCCCGAGGGCATCACCGATTCCGACGAAACGGTGCGCCGCCTCGCCGCAATGAAGCCCGCCGCCAAGGATTTCCGCATTTTCTGGGACAATGCATACGTGATCCACGACCTCTACGCCGACGGCGACAAGCTGCTCGACATCTTTGCCGAAGCGAAAAAGCACGGCAATGAGGACATGATCTACTATTTCGCGTCCACATCCAAGGTGTCTTACCCCGGCGCAGGCGTTGCGCTGATGGCGGCAAGCGAGCGCAATCTGGCGCAGGTGAAGTCCACCATGACCATTCAAACCATCGGCCACGACAAGCTGAATATGCTTCGTCACGTGAAATTCTTCGGCGACGCGGAGGGCGTGCTGGCCCACATGAAGCGTCACGCCGACATTCTCCGCCCCAAGTTTGAGATCGTGCTGGACGCATTTGACCGTGAGCTTGACGGCACGGGCATCGCCGAATGGACGAAGCCCCGCGGCGGTTATTTCATCAGCCTCAACGTGATGGACGGCACGGCAAAGCGGGTGTACACCCTCTGCAAGGAAGCCGGTCTGACCCTGACAAACGTGGGTGCCACCTTCCCGAACGGCATCGATCCCCGGGACCGCAATCTCCGCATCGCGCCCACCTTCCCGAGCAATGACGATCTGAAAAAAGCCTGCGAAGTGCTCTGCCTCTGCGTCAAGTTGGCGGCGGCGGAAAAGCTCCTCGCGAAATAAAAAAACGCGGCAGATTACTGCCGCGTTTTTTTGTGATTATTTTAATGTCCCAGCACCGACTGCTTGAAGGGGGAGCTTCTGGGCGCAAGGATGGCGGGACGGCGCTCGAGGGCTGCAAGGGAGATCTCGATGTCCTCCACGGCCTCGTCCGCATTGTTCGCGCCCACGGTGATCATGTCGCAGTCGCGAAGCACCGCCCAGTTGAAGTTGAGTCCCACAAAGGGCGTGGTTCGTCCGGCCGCAAAGGGCTTGATGGTCATCACCGGATGCTTGGCGTTCTGGATGATGCGCGCCACCGACTCGATCTCCACCTGCATGAGAAAGCCCATGCAGTTGAAAATCTGGATGTATGTCTCCACGTCGTAATCGTTCTGATCGCAATACTGCACGATTTCCGGCATATGGGCGGAAAGTCCCGGCAGGAGTCCCGCATCCCGGATCATGGCGAGATAATCGGGCAGTCGCGGGATCTGGCGCAGATTTTTGTTGACCAGCTGTTCGCAGCTTGCGTGGTGGATCAGGCAGAAGGTCGCGCCGATCTCCTTGGAGTGGCGAATGGCGGCCTCGGCTTCTTTTCTCGCGTCCGCATTGTCGTCCACGTTGAAGGCAGGCGTGTCGATAATGATGAATTTGTGCTCCAGCTTATCCTCCGCATATTTTATGGCTTCCTGCATGATGGGATTGGTGGAGACCGGCGCCATCAGCGCGTCGATGCCGTAGCGCAGATACGCTTCAAATACGGGCAGAAATTTTTCCGGCTCGTTGTACATATCGCGGATCTTTTTGTCGTTGGAGCTGGAACGGTGGCTGTAGCCCAGCAGCCAGTTTGTGCCGATGAGAAGGCGCGGCAGGGATACGCCGGCAACCTCGGTGCGCGGGAATAATTTTTCCATTTTAAAAACCTCCGTGATCGTTGATTTGGTGATGGGATTCAGCGGACGCGGACAGTCACGATGAAGCCGTCCACGTTGTTGCCGGAAACATCGTATTCCTGATATTTCGGCACATGGAGCTGGGTCGTTCCGGTGGGCGATGCCGGCTCGAAATAGACCTCCCATTCGATGCCGTCATCATCGGTGAAATTCAGCCGCTCCGCGTAGGAAAATTTCCGCAGCCGCTCGATGTATTCCTCAAGGCAGAGGTCTTTTTTCATCATATAATATGCGTGCGGTTTGCCCACATAGCGGTAGTGCCAGTTTTCGTAGGCGATCTTGGTGATGTCGGTCTTGTGGGCCTGATACCGCTGGATAAAGCCGAACTTGTGACCGTTTGCGGTCAGCCAGTCCGCGTATTCCGTCATCTTATCAAAGGTGAGGGATTCGTATTCGTCGGTGAACACGGCGAGATCGCAGGCGAGACCGGTGTGATGCTCGCTGTAGCCCGGCACGGAGACGTAGACCTGCGCATATTCTTCGCCGTACTGCTCCACGCGCATGGCGTATATGGCCTCCTGCTCCTCCAGCGATCGCACGGTGCTGTTGACGAGAATGTCGTGCTTATCCATATCCGCTTCAAAGGCTTCCATCATTTTGTTGAACCACGACAGCGTGGTCGTTTCCAGCTGAATGATGGTATCGCGAACCTTGTAGCTGAGGTTTTTGTTGCCATAGATGGGAATAAGCTTAAAGCCCGACTCAAAATCAAAGGCATTCTGATAATTCACAAGAATCAGGTAGCCCTTGTGTACATCTGCGGCAGTTTTTTCGATGGTGGTGTACAACGCTTCCACGGAAACGGTTTCGGCAGTGGTTTCCGGCGGTGCAGTCGTGACAAGGGGCGTTGTGACGCTGGGCGTTGTGGATGCTTCGGTATCGTCACCGCTTCCCATCTCGCCGGACGCGCATCGTGCGGCAAAAATGATGATGGAAACCAGCAGCATCCCAAAGATAATGACGGCGAGAAGTGCCAGTCCGGCCGCACGTTTTGCCTGACGCCGGGATCTGTGCCGCACATTCGGATATTGCTGCGGCATCTGCGGCACCTGTCGGATCGGGCGATAGGCGTTGTTCTGCTGGGGCGGGCGTTGATTCTGAGGATTCGGCTGCCTGTTCTGCGGCGGATTTGTGCGGGGATCACGTGGTGGTCTGCCGTTCTGATTCATGTAGCCTCCTTAAAAGCAAGCGGGACGTATGGTGACGTCCCGCTTTGTTTGATGATTATTTGTCCAGTGCGTCCTTGCGGGAGAGGTTGAGTCTGCCCTTTTCGTCTGCGCCGAGGAACTTAACGCGCATTGCGTCGCCCACTGCGCAAACGTCTTCCACCTTCTCCACGCGGCGATTTTCCAGCTTGGAGATGTGAACGAGGCCTTCCTTGCCGGGCGCGATCTCCACGAATGCGCCGATGGGGATGATTCTCGTGACCTTACCGTCGTAGATCTCGCCGGGAACCGGCTCGAACACGATGCCCTCGATGATCTTCTTTGCGGCATAAGCTGCATCCGAATTGATAGCGGAGATGAAGATATCGCCGGTTTCTTCGATGTCGATCTTTGCGCCGGTGTCAGCGGTGATCTTCTGGATGACCTTGCCGCCCGTACCGATAACTTCGCGGATCTTATCCACGTTGATCTTCATGGTGAGCATCTTGGGCGCGTACTTGGAAACCTCAGCGCGCGGTGCTTCGATGGCCTTGAGCAGCACCTCGTCGATGATGTAATCGCGGCCCTTGTGGGTAACGGCGAGAGCTTCTGCGATGATCTCGGGGGTCAGACCGTCGATCTTCAGGTCCATCTGAATGGAGGTGATACCCTTATGCGTACCGGCAACCTTGAAGTCCATGTCGCCGTAGAAGTCCTCAAGACCCTGAATATCGATCATGGTGGTCCATGAGCCGTCCTCAGCGGTGATCAGGCCGCAGGAAATGCCGGCAACGGGAGCCTTGATCGGCACGCCTGCATCCATGAGTGCAAGAGTGGAGCCGCAGACGGAGCCCTGAGAAGTGGAACCGTTGGAGGAAACGACCTCGGAAACGAGGCGGATCGCATAGGGGAACTCTTCAACGGAGGGGAGAACCGGCACGAGGGAACGCTCAGCCAGCGCGCCGTGACCGATCTCGCGGCGGCCTGCACCACGGGAAGCCTTTGCCTCACCGGTGGAATAGCCGGGCATATTATAATGATGCATATAACGCTTCTCGGTTTCTTCATCGATACCGTCCAGCATCTGGGCATCGGAGATCGGGCCGAGGGTAGCGACGGTGAGAACCTGGGTCTGTCCGCGGGTGAACAGGCCGGAACCGTGAGCTCTCGGAAGGATGCCGACCTCGGAAGCGAGGGGGCGGATCTGATCCATGCGGCGGCCGTCAACGCGCTTATGCTCCTCAAGCAGCCAGCGGCGAACGATCTTCTTCTGGATCTTATAGATCAGCTCCGGATACTGCACCTCAAGCTCGGGATACTCTTCGCCGAACTTTTCCATAACCGCATCCTGGATGGGATTCATTCTCTCATCGCGGACGTTCTTATCGTCGGTATCGAGGGCGAACATAACGTCCTTCTCGACGAAAGCGAAGATCTTATCGAACATATCGTGATCCAGCTCACCGGATTCGTAAGCGAACTTGGGCTTACCGATCTCAGCAACGATGGAATCGATGAACTTGACCAGCTTCTTGATCTCCTCATGGGCGATCATGATAGCGTTATACATGGTGGAATCGTCCACTTCGTTTGCGCCCGCCTCGATCATGACGACCTTCTCCGCAGAAGCGGCAACGGTCAGCTGGAGGTCGGACACTTTTCTCTGCTCAAGGGTGGGGTTGATGACCGGCTGGCCGTCAACGAGGCCCATGAACACGCCGCCGATGGGGCCATTCCACGGAATATCGGAGATGGACAGGGCGATGGAAGCGCCGATCATGGCAGTGATTTCAGGCGAGCAATCGGGATCGACGGACATAACGGTCAGCGCGAGGTTGACGTCATTTCTGAGATCCTTGGGGAACAGGGGGCGGACAGGGCGGTCGATGACGCGGGAGGTGAGGATCGCCTTTTCGGAGGGCTTTCCCTCTCTCTTTAAGTAGCCGCCGGGGATTCTGCCCACAGAGTACATTTTTTCTTCAAAATCCACCGACAGCGGCAGGAAATCGATGCCATCTCTCGGCTTCGGCGATGCGGTTGCGCAGCAAAGCAGCACAGTCTCGCCGTATCTGACGAGGCAGGATCCGTTTGCAAGCCCTGCCAGCTTACCGGTCTCAACTACGAGCGGGCGTCCTGCCAGTTCGTACCGGAACACTTTGTAGTTCTCAAACATTTTCTTTCTCCTTAGATTTTGTGATTCGTGATTTATTATTTAGGGGATACGGTCGCTTTCTTGAAAGAAAGCTCCGCAAAGAACTTTAATCAACGCTATCGCTAACAGACCGTTAGTCTGTGCGCTAACTGGCTACAGAGGCAGCCGGGGCCCCTTCCCCGGCAACTGTTTGTGCGGATTTGTTTGTACTTAAATTGATTCTGCAGCGTCCTTGCGTTTGGCACTTACATCTGCGTCCGAGGTTCGGGCGCGGATGTAAATGCCGAGCGGGACGGTGCTTTTTGCGTTTGGCCGCAAAACGCGGACACGTCTCCCGCATTTGATTGCGGGAGACGATGTTTGCGTGATTACTTTCTGAGGCCCAGCTTCTCGATGATCGCGCGGTAACGCTCGATATCCTTCTTCTGCAGGTAGCCGAGGAGATTTCTTCTCTGACCAACCATCTTGAGAAGGCCGCGATGGGAATGATGATCCTTCGGGTTTTCCTTCAGATGCTCGTTCAGGGAGTTGATGCGGTTGGTGAGGATTGCGATCTGCACCTCAGGAGAACCGGTATCATTCTCGGAGAGCTTGTAATCTGCGATGATCTGCTGCTTGACTTCTTTCTGAATCATGGTAAATTCACCTCATATAAAATATTTGTTGAGTCCGCAAAACGAGGCTTCCGGCAGGTGATGGCCGTAAAACTTCGTCTCCGGTAATCATACAGTTATATTATATCATACTTTTTTGATTTTGTAAACCCCTTTTGCGAAATTTTTATCGACTTTTCAAAAACTGTTGCAATTGCCGTATATTTGTGTTATAATAATATGGAATACATCACGAAAGAAGCATCGACCTTGAAACCAAATACCTATCTCGCCGGACTGCGCGATGGCATTCCCATCGGACTCGGCTATCTCTCCGTCTCCTTCTCCTTCGGCATCATGGCAGTCGCGAACGGCATTCCCCTTCTCTGGACACTGCTCATCTCCATGACCAATCTCACCTCCGCCGGACAACTGGCCGGCATCGGCATCATCGCCGCAGGCGGTTCGCTTACGGAGATGGCCATCTCTCAGCTCATCATCAACTCCCGCTATTTTTTAATGAGCCTGTCCCTCTCCCAGCGTGTGGACAAGCGCTTCTCCCTTCCCCACCGGCTCATCGCCTCCTTCGGCGTCACCGATGAAGTATTCGCCGTGGCCGCATCCCGTCCCCATGAGCTTGCGCCCGGCTATATATATGGCCTTATCACCATCCCTTACATCGGCTGGTCGCTGGGAACGCTGCTCGGCGCGGCCGCCGGAAGCATCCTGCCGGAGCTTCTGACAAACGCCCTCGGCATCGCGCTCTACGGAATGTTCATCGCCATCGTCGTACCGCCGGTGAAAAAGAATCCCCGTCTGTTCGCGGTGATTCTCCCGGCCATCGCCATTTCCTGCGCGATCTATTACATCCCCGCCCTCGATTTCATATCGGACGGTTTTTCCATCATTATCAGCACCGTGATCGCCGCCGTGATCGGCGCGCTGGTGTTCCCCATTGAAACGGAGGATCCGGACGATGAATAATTCTTACCTTATTTATATTCTTGTCATGGCGGATGTGACCTATCTCATCCGTATGATCCCTCTTGCGGCGGTCAAGGGCAAGATCCGCTCCCGGTTCATACAGAGCTTCATTTATTATGTCCCCTACGCCGTGCTGTCGGCGATGACCATCCCCGCGATCTTTTATTCCACGCCGGCTCTGCTTCCGTCGGTCGCCGGACTGGCTGTGGGCATTCTTGTGGCGATTAAGAATGGAAAGCTTTTGACCGTTGCGCTTGCGGCTTGCGGAGCTGTGCTCGCGATGGAGCTATTACTTCTGGTATTGTAATATTTTTTTGGAAAGAAAGGAAAAAAGAAATCATGACCGAATTCAACATTATTGCAAAATTTGACCTCCCCGGAAAACCGGCGAAGCTGGACACCATTTCCTGCGGCAACATCAACCGCACATACAAGGTGACGTTTGAGGACGGCACAAAGTATATTCTGCAGAATGTCAACGTCAACGTGTTCAAGAAACCCTATGAGCTGATGCAGAACGTCCGCGGTGTCTGCGATCATCTCAAGGCAAAGGTGCAGAATCCCGACTGCGAGACCATGACCTTCGCGAAAACGCTGGACGGACAGGATCTCTATCTCGATGAAGAAGGCAGATACTGGAGAATGTACCGGTTCATTGACGGCACTTCCTATCAGTCCGCCGAAAAGCCCGGCCTGTTCTACAACGCCGCCTATGCATTCGGCCGCTTTCAGAAAAATCTGTCCGATTATCCGGCGGAAACCCTTTACGAAACCATCGTCAACTTCCACAACACCGTCAGCCGTTATGCGGATTTCAAAGCCGCTGTGGATGGCTGCAAATTCCCGGAGCGGCTTGATGAAATGAAGGAGGAGATCGCGTTCCTGCTGGAGCGTGAACCGCTGGCACACACCGCCGTCGATCCCATCCGCGACGGAAAAATGCCCCTCCGCGTGACGCACAATGACACCAAGCTCAACAACGTGCTCATGCATCCCGAAACCGATGAAGGAATGTGCGTCATCGATCTGGATACGGTCATGCCCGGCTCGGTGCTGTACGATTTCGGCGATGCCATCCGGTATGGTGCCAACACTGCCGCCGAGGATGAGCCGGATTTATCGAAGATCTCTCTCGATCTGGATGCGTTTGCCGAATTTACGCGGGGCTTCCTCGCAGGCGTTGACGGTGCGCTGACTGAGCTTGAGCTGTCTCTCCTGCCCGAAGGCGCAATGCTCCTCACCTATGAGCAGGCCATGCGCTTCGGTGCCGATTATCTCAACGGCGACACCTATTTCAAGATCAACTACGACAAGCACAATCTTGTGCGCACCAAGGCGCAGATCGCACTTCTCGCCGATATGGAGAAAAAAGCGGCCGAGATGCACAGGATCGTGGAGGATTGCGTGCGCTAACGTGGTAAAGCGTCATAACCACTATGGCGGAAATCATATCGCACCATCATTTTTGCGCATAGCAGAATGCGGAACTTTTTTGAAACTTCCGCGTCTAATGCACCATGCCGGAATAAAAACGCTCCGGCAGCACAAAATAATACCGAAAAAATTTTGAAAGGTCAGGTAATTCCCATGTTCAAGAAAATCATTTCCCTCGCGCTGGCAGCTCTGCTGTCTCTCACCCTCGTCGTTTCCTGCGGCGAAAAGGAACCCGTTGCGGCTGACGTTCCGATCGATCAGCTTGCACAGGCCGTAAAAGATGCTTACGGCGAAGAGTATGTCTGCAATATGCCCATGGATACCGCATATCTCGAAGCTACCTACAGCATCAAGCCCGAGTGGGTCGCTGAGTTCTTCGGCGAGCTGCCCATGATCGGCTTCCATGTTGACTCCCTCCTCATCATCAAGCCCACCGAAGGCAATGAGGAAAACGTACTGAATGCTCTCAAGGCTTACTACGACTACTGCAACGACGAAGCAATGCAGTATCCTTCCAACGAAGAAAAGGTTGAGGCTACCAAGGTTTACTCCGAGGGCGGCTACTGCTTCTACTTCACGCTGGGTCAGATCCCCATGGAGATCGAAGAAACCATGTACAACGAAGGCAAGTCTGAGGAAGAAATTTCCGCAGCAAAGCTGGAAAAGGCTAACGAGAACAACCAGAAGGCAGTCGATGCCATGAACGCGCTGTTCTTCCCCGCTGAAAGCAAGTAAACAATCCCGGCGGCTTGCCTCTCTGCAAGCCGCCCGATTTTTGAAAGGAGAACGACATGGTATTCAGCAGTCTGCTGTTTCTGTTCCGCTATCTTCCCGTCGTTTTAATTTTATACTTCATCCTGCCGAAGCGCTTCCGGAATCTGCTGCTGTTTGTCGTCAGTCTGATTTTCTATGCGTGGGGCGAGCCGGTTTATGTCACCATCATGATCTTCTCCACGGTTGTGGATTATACCCACGGCCTGCTGGTGGAAAAATTCATGGCGCAGGGACGCACACGCGCTGCGAAAACAGTTGTCGCGTCATCGATGATCATCAATCTCTCCCTGCTGGGATTTTTCAAATACACCGACTTTTTCCTCACCAACATCAACGCCATCTTCGGAACGGACATCAAGCTCCTCGGCATCGCGCTTCCCATCGGCATTTCCTTCTACACCTTCCAAACCATGTCCTACACGGTTGACGTGTACCGCGGCGATGCCAAAGCGCAGCATAACATCATCGATTTCGGCGCGTATGTTGCATTATTTCCTCAGCTCATCGCCGGCCCCATCGTGCAGTACAAGACCATCGCCGATCAGCTGAACAACCGCCGGGAGAACATCGACGATTTCGCATCGGGCGTGAGCCGCTTTATGACGGGCGTGGGCAAAAAAGTCCTTCTTGCCAACAATGCGGGCGTGATCTGGGACGCGGTTTCCGGCGGCGATCTCACGACGCTCCCCGCGCTCACCGCGTGGATCGGCATCCTCGCGTATTCCTTCCAGATCTACTTCGATTTCTCCGGCTATTCCGACATGGCCATCGGCCTCGGACGGATGCTGGGCTTCCATTTCCTCGAAAACTTCAATTATCCCTATCTTTCGCGGAGCATCACCGAATTCTGGCGCCGCTGGCACATTTCGCTGGGCAGCTGGTTCCGGGATTATGTGTACATTCCCCTGGGCGGCAATCGACACGGCTTCGCAAAGCAGATCCGCAACATCTGCGTGGTGTGGCTGCTGACCGGACTCTGGCACGGCGCAAGCTGGAATTTCGTGCTGTGGGGCGTCTATTTCGGCATCCTGCTCATCATTGAGAAGCTGTTCCTCTTGAAAATTCTCGAAAAGCTTCCCCGCGCCATCTCCCACATTTACACCCTGTTTCTCGTGATCATCAGCTGGGCCATCTTCGCCATCGAGGATATGGGCAGGCTGGGCCAGTTCATCGGTGCCCTGTTCGGCGCGGGCGGCTCGTTGCTTGACGAAAAATCCCTCTATCTTTTGGCCAACAACGCGATCCTGTTCATCATTCTCACCATCGCCGCAACGCCCGCACCGCGCAGACTTGCGGGCCGGCTCATGGAAAAGCTGGGCGACAAACCCGCGGCGGCCATCCTGCAAAACGTGGTTTTTGTGGGGATCTTCATCATTTCCGTGGCTTATCTTGTGGACGCGACTTACAATCCGTTCCTGTATTTCCGTTTTTAGGAGGTGCGCATGAAAAATTTAGCGACAACCATCACATTCTGCGCCCTCATCGGTGCGCTTACCGTGGCAAGCATGGTAAATCCCGTCCGCGAATACTCCGATACGGAGAACCGCGCACTGGAGCAGATGCCGGAATTCTCCCTCTCTGCCCTGTTCGACGGTTCCTTCACCCGTGACTACGAATCCTTCATCACCGACCAGTTTGTGGCCAGAGATGCGTGGATCGGGCTGAAAAATCGTGTGGAGCTGGCCATCGGCAAAAAGGATTCGGGCGGCGTTTACTTCGGCAAGGACGGCTATCTCATCGAAAAGCACGAATACGATGCGGAGCAGGCGGAGAAAAATCTCGCATATCTCGCGGAATTTCTCGAAGCGGCGGCGGAATACAATCCCCGCGTGCTGATCGCACCCACCGCTTCCCTGATTCTGGCGGACAAGCTTCCCACCAATGCGCCGGTGTGGGATCAGGCGGCGTTTCTCGACCGATGCGCGGCACTTGACGGCTTCGTTGACATCCGCGAAACGCTGACATCCCACGTGGACGAGTATATTTTCTACCGCACAGACCATCACTGGACGACTCTCGGCGCATATTACGCCTACGCCGATCTGTGCGAATCGCTGGGCATCACACCCCTTGCCGAGGATTCCATGGAAAAAGTCACGCTTTCCGACGAATTCGTGGGAACACTGGCAGCGAAGGTGAATCTTCCCACGGAATTCGATCAGATCTTCACCTATTCTGCCGGCCAGACGCTGAGCGTGAACTACAACATGGGTCAGATCCTGACAAGCTCACTCATCGACGAGTCGAAGCTGGATTCGCGTGACAAATACGGCGCGTTCCTGTCGGGAAATCAGCCCATCGCCGACGTGACAACGGACGTGAAAAACGGCAAAACTCTGCTGGTCATCAAGGATTCCTACGCCCACTGCATGGCACCGTTGTTGACAAATCACTACGAGCGTGTGATCTTTATCGACCTGCGCCACCTCAACATGGGTGTTGCGACCTACCTCGCGCTGCTGGAATCGGAAGGCACGCAGGTGGACGACATCGTGGTGCTGTACAACGCGGAAAATGTCACAAGCGACCGCAATCTTCATAAGCTGATGCGATAAGAAATTTCTACAACATGAAAAAATGCCCCAAAGGGGCATTTTTTCATGTGTAATAATCAAATTTACCCAGCGCTTTTTTGGAAAATGCGCTCGGTGTCTGTCCGGTGAACTGCCGGAAAGCCTGAATAAAGTAGGACAGGCTGTCGAATCCGCATTCCTC
>SVSO01000081.1 GCA_015064195.1 Oscillospiraceae bacterium | reverse complement strand
TCATCAAGAGTTGTTTTCTTGTTTTCGTGTTCAGCTATATTATTCTCATCCATCTTGAATCCTCCTCTAAAAGTACAACGGCGATCATCGAGAGGATACTCTTTGATCACCGTTATCGCATCTGAAGCACCTCCAATCCTTTTCAAATTGCTGAAAAAGAAAAAATAGGACTAAAGCGACGCCCGTTTGTCGGGTTTTGCTTTAGTCCTATTATATCAGAAGCATCGATATATTCATCGGCAATTGTAAAATCATTCGCTTTTGCAAAATCCCGCAGGATGCTGCGCTGGGTCGCGATGCTGGCACTTTCGCTTTTGTCGTCATCATCCTTCGACAGCCGCAGGTATATTGCGGTTTTGTGGCAGGCATTGTTCTGATCTGCTTCCATGTCAGACCTCTTTTTCGGAAGCAGCAGGTATGTCATCATCCGTATACCATCCTTTGCTGCCGTCAGGCCGGCCGGGAGTCAGGTTTTGCTCGCATACATATTCATACAGGATTTCCGACAGAGGTTTTGTATTCCCGAATTCTCGCTCAATGAGGAGTGTCTGTCTGTTTTTCGTATAGCTCGTTTGATGAAGCATAAAACACCTCCTGCCAACCATTATATGAATACAGCAGTCAATTAGAATGCTCCATCCGCAAAAAACGGAATGAGTCCGGTACGATACCGAACTCATTCGCGATCAACTTGATATTGCAGTTTGTCTGAGCTTTGGGGTCGTTTGCCGTCACGGTGCTGCCGCGCCAATGTCTGCTTTACAGCGTGATAAACTGCTTTGTCTGTGCGGATTCTCGCGCTGCCAGGCACATCCGCGCGCTGAGGATGCCCTGCTCCAGCGTGGAGCGGGAGACATCTTTTCCGCGGATGATGTCGGCGAAGTTGTTCATAAGCAGCTCGTCGCCGCCGGAATGACCGCCCTTTGCACCGACGGTTTCCGTGATGATCTCGTCGCGGTTGTGGTAGACCACGCGCAGAGACGCCGTGTTGAAGTCAAACTCCACCGAGCCGTAGTAACCCATGAACCGTGCACCGCGCCTGCCCATGTCCTTGCGCACGAAGAAATTCTGCGAATAGGTGAGGTGCATACCGGATGCATATTCCACGATGGCGGAACCGCTGTCGTGATTGCCCGTATCCACCGCGAAGCAGCACCATTCGCCCTGATTGTTTCCGGAGCCGCCGCCGTAGCCGCGAACCTTCTCGGGATGCTCGGGGCATTCCGCCGCCTTCGGGCAATCCGCGCACTTCTGACCGGCGGGCATATCGCCCCGAAAGATCTGTTTTGATTCCATCGCGCAGATGCGCACCGGTGCATTGTCGCCGAGGATGTAGTTCAGGTAGTCGAAGTCGTGGGTAGTTTTCTGCAAGAACAGGCCGCCCGTCTCATTGTCGTCGCGATACCATTTGTGGTAGTAGCCTCGGCCGTAGTTGACGTTGTTCCATGCCTGCACGTGCTCGATTCTGCCAAGTGAGCCGCCATCGATGATCTCCTTGACGCGCTCCACGATGGCGGAGCGGCGCAGGGGAAAGGATACGACGATTCTGTCGCTCAGCGGCATCAGCGATTCCAGCGAATGAAGCTGCTCCCACGAGGTGGAGACCGGCTTTTCAAGGAACATGGGCAGGCCGGATTTTCCCGCGATGAGTGCCATGGGCGTGTGGAGCGAGCAGCGGGTGCCGATCATGACGGCGTCAAGCGTTTCGTTTGCCATCATGCTTTCGGTGTCGGCGTAGATGTGTACATCCTGCCCGTCGAATTTTGCGCGCATATCGTCCGTGCGCGGGTCGGCGACTGCCGCGATGCATATGTCAGCATGGTTATGAATGAGATGCGGATAGACACTGCTCATGCGTCTGCCGCAGCCGATGATTCCGATACGATACATAGTAATTACCTCCTTGTCCGCTGCTTTTCTATTTCATATTTGCCATAAAAACATCCATTGCCGTCTGCGTTGCCTCGCGGACAGATTCCAGCTTGGATGCGATGGGCGAATCGGAAGTGATCACCGATGCCATGGTCTGCCGGTAGTTACCCCATCCATACACGTATGCCAGCTCACATTCAGCGCTCTCAAACAGTGTATCAAGCGTGGAGCGGGATGCCTCATCGCGCAGATTTTTCTCGCCGAGAACAATGTCGTAATATGCGGGTCTGACCGTCTCATGGGACAGCGCGTTCATGCATTCCATGACGATACCGGAGCGCTCCTGATCGGAGACAGTGACAGGGATGAACATTCCCAGTGCAGCCGGCGACATATAGCTGCCGTAGCTTGTCTGTGCTTCATCATATTTGGGGAATGGAAGGATGCCGAAATCAGCGATCATTTCACGGAGCGCAGAGGCATTGCCCAGCGTTTCGCCGAGGAAGAGCAGCTTATCGGAAGCGAACATCTCCGTCTTAACCGTATCCGCCTTCATGCGCACGTATTTGGAAGTGAGGATTCCCTGAAGCTTCTCAACTGCGCCGATCATGCGTTCAGTCAGCGGGCTGATGGTGGGAACACCATCCACAACGCCGATGGCCGTTTCACCGACACCGTGCAGGAATCCGAAAGCAGAGCCGCTGTGAGTCGCAAGCCCCATGCGATCCTCCTCGTTGTAGATGCTGTCGGAGTTGAGATCCATGGAAGCATCCGTCACCATCTTTTCAAATTTATCCAGCGTCCATTTGCCGCTGGCTACGAGGTCGTAGGGATTCTCCATCTGGAGATCGTCAATGAGCTTCTGATTGAACATCAGCACCCACAGACAGTCGAAATAGTTGATCTGAGCATCGCCGTGTGCCCAGAACAGCTTGCCATTCAGCTCATAGTAGGGGATCGAACGCTGGTTCCACCACGCCTCCTCAAAATTCAGCGCGTCGATGTCATAAAGGTTGAGATAGTACCCCTCCGCTGCACTGGGAGCCGCATGCATGACCGGTACATAGGCAGCATCCCACACGTCATCCTGCGCAAGGATGAGGGTGTTCAGTGTATCCGCCGTGTTCTCATAATATCCGCTCTCGTCGATCTCCAGCTTGATGTTCAGCCGCTCCTCGACGGCGACATTGCGTTCAAACACCGCATCGTTCAAAATTTCGCCGTTCTGGGATTCCGCGTCCATCTGGAAGAGCGCCCAGTCGTAGTTGGAATTGAGAATGCTGAAGGTCTCGCCGCCGAAATCTCCGGTGGGAATGCCGGCGTAAATATCCGTCGTCACATCGGATGTGGTGTCATCCGATGTGACAGGGGCATCCGAAGGCTGTGTGCCGCAGCCGACAGCTGCCATCAGAGCGGCGAGAAGCATGAGGGAAATTGCGCGTTTGTTGTTGACTCTCATTTGATTTTCCTCCTGAATTATATTTGATTTTTAATTTGCTCGTTGATGATTTCCCGCAGCTCATACAGCGCGTCCGATTCGGGAATGGTCTTGTATGAGAGCTCGCCCAGCTTTGCTTCGCAGAGCTTCAGCACCGCCTCGCGGCCGATCTTCGATTCCAGCAGCTTGAGTGCGCGCAGGTCGTCGAAGGCTTCGGCCATCAGCTTTTCGCGGATGGACGGCACGACATAGCAGCCGCCGCGCGCCAGCACGGGATAACAGAGATAGGTCACGCCGGGATACATCTTGTAGAAGTTGGGCGCACATTTGGGATCGCAGCAGCCTGCCGAGAGACGATCGTAGTAGAAGTTGTACGCCCACTGCAGGAAACCGAGCGCCTTGTAGCGGTACATTTCCACGCCCAGCACGCGGGTCTGTGCCGCTGTATTGGAGATGAGGCGGTTGGAACACAGCTTTTCGTAAGTACCGCCGGTGTAGTACACCCAAAAGGTGGGGCACTTGCCGTCGAAGTCGTCCGCATGGGCGATATTGGCGATGGGATGATCGACCAGCCCCTCGGTGTAGTATTCGAGGTGTGACATGGCATCGGCGATGGGATATCCCCTGATCAGATCCGCTACGCTGTCATGGGCGATGCGGTAGGATTCCAGATGGTCAATCGTCGGCTCATCGGAGATGTGGAAGAGCAGACGATCTGCGATGCCCTCCTCCCGCGCAAACTGCAGGAATTCCGTCAGGTACTGCCGGATGAAGCCCTTGTACGCCTCGCCTGCCGCATCGGTATCAAAGCCGAAGATTCGCTCACCGGTGACATCATAAATGTTGGGGGCATTCTTCGCGCCCCACTGGGAGAAGAGATGACAATGCTCAAAATATCGGATGCCGCATTTTTCCGCGTGACGAACGAAGCGGCGCATTTTCTCAAAGCCGAACTTCCAGCCGTCCGCAGTTTTTTCGATGTCCGTCAGCTGCACATTCATGCGCTCGGTGCCGACGGGTGTGTCGAGCGGCGGCGTGAATGCGGGCAGAAGCAGCGTATTCTGACGGTGGCGGGTCATGTTTTTGATGTACTGGTCAAAGATCTCGTAGAATCTGTCGCTGTAAAGCTCCACGTTGAAGAGATCGACGATGCAGTCCTCGTAGAACCAGTTGGTGTAGTAGGAATCCTGCGGCGGCAGCTCTGCATCGATGATGCGGATGGTGATCGTCTCCTCGGCAAGGAGCGAGAGATCCTTCAGATTCTTCAGCAGAATGCGGATTTTGTATTCGCCCGCCTGCAGTGCTTCGCTGTCAGGATTGATCGTGAACCATACCGACTGGAAATCGGTGTTGGTGGCGTTTAAGAGATTGTCCGTGTCTTTCTCAAAGTTAAGATAGTTGTAGGGCGCATTCAGCTGCACAAGCTCGGGATTTGCGGGGCGGGGCATGAGAATGTCGGGGAAAAGTCCCGGTGCGTCCGATTCGTAGCCCGGCTCATGATTCGGATTGGCGACGCTGGTCAGCGCAGTGTAATCCACCCGCCACGCGGCGATGGGAAGCTCGGTTTCCGCCACGACACTGACGGCCTGGCAGAAGGGGAAATTGTCCGGCACACGGTAAAGCGCCTGAAAAGAGAACGGCTCGTTTTTCATCATCGAACCGCCGGAAATGACGCGCGGCTCGATATCTGCCTCGGTGCGTCCGGGCAGATGCTTGTACTGGGAGGATACAATTTTTAACAGTTCAGACATGATTACACCTCATATACTTTCTCGCCGCGGGAGAATACGGCGGTGGTGCGGTAGTTTTCATCGAGCAGCGTCAGCTCCGCGTCATAGCCGCCCTCAAGCTTTCCGCGCTTATCCAGCCCCAGCATACGCGCGGGAACAGCGCTCATCATGTGGGAGATGGTCGGCAGCGGCAGACCATAGCGGCCAACTATCGCCTGCACCATGGTATCGCCGGATGCAATGCTGCCGGCGAAGCTCGAGCGGTCGGGCAGCTTCGCCACGCCGTCCTCGATGATGACGCGATTCTCCGGCATCCTTTCGCCGAGGAAGCTGTCGTTTCCGGCATCCCGGCATCCGGCGGCACGCATGGCATCGGAGACGATGCAGATGCCGTCGCTTCCCTTGCATTTTTCGGTGAGCAGGAAGGATTCAAGGCTGACATGATGCCCATCGCCGATCAGCTCCACGGTGAAGCGGTCGTCGATCAGTGCCTGCTCCTCGATGCCGCCGATGACGTAGCTGCCCCGCTTCATACGGCGGGAGGTGGAGCAGAACAGATGGGTGATCTGATCAAATCCGAGGTCGGCCGCCCGCCTTACCGTTTTGGCATTGGCACAGCTGTGGCCGATGGACAGCTTCACGCCGTGTGCGGTCATACGGCGGGCCAACAGCTCTGCGCCTTCGATTTCCGGCGCGGCGGTGATACGCGCGATGAGAGGCGCATAGCCGCACAGTGCGGCAATCTTTTCCTCGTCCGGCACGGTAAGGCAGGAAAGCTTCTGCGCACCGCCCATTTCACGCGATAAAAACGGCCCCTCCAGATGAACGCCGCCGAACATGGGATGGTCTGCGGCGGATTTTGCGATGAATGCCAGAAAATCCAGCGTCCTCTCCCATTCACACGCCACCAGCGTCGGGCAAAGCGTGGTCACGCCGTGGGAGAGATGCGTCCGCATGATGGTGTCGAAGGCTTCCCGCGTGTTGTCGATGAAATCGCAGTTTCCGCCGCCGTGGGCGTGGATTTCGATGAATGCGGGCAGCAGATACGCGCCCTTGGCGTCGTAAATCTCCGTATTCTCCGGCACCTCGCCCCGATAATCGGCGGCAATTATTTTACCACCGCCGATCAGCAGGGAGCTATCGGCGGTGATGTTTCCGTTATGCACCAGCTTTGCGCCGGTGATGAGCGTTTTTTTCATTACTTATTGTAGATGCGGATCTCCGGTACGGGAGATTCGGTGGCGATGCGCGAGCAGTAGATCATTGCATCGGGATGACGTGCGAACAGCGAGCAGGGTACTGCGGGAGTCTCGCCGCCATGGAGGATCTTGCGGAGTGCGCCGGCGTTCCAGTCGCGCGGCATACACATTCTCACCTTTTTCGCCATGAACATTTCCTTCATGCCAACAGTGATGCAGAACTTCGGAATGGCTTCCAGATCGCCGCCGCAGTTCATGAAGCAGTTGATGGTCTTGGTCTCGCGGGAGATGGGGAGCGTGCGGGTGGGACGATCGAGGAATTCCTCGGCGGTGCAGGCTTCACCGGGTTCCGGCGGCTCGTTGAAGGCGAAGTGGCCGTTGATGCCGACGCCGCCCCATGCCATATCCAGCTTGCCGGCCTTTTCAATAAGCTCCAGCACCTTGCCCTCTTCGCCGGGGATCGGGAAGTGACGGTTTTCGGGAAGCACGTTCAGTTCATCGTCGATAAGATTGTAGAAGATGCGCTCCATGCCGCCGCGGAAGGACAGCGGGTCATCCTTGTCGATGTAGGTGAGGTCATCGTTCAGGTATTCATCCATATTGATGAAGGTGCAGCGCTTGAGGCTGACGCGGTAGGTGTTGACAAGGTAACCGAGGCGTGCATACGGGCCAAGCGGGCCATAGGGAACGACCATGATGGTGTCCTCGCCCTTTTCGTTGTTCGCTTTGATGCATTCCAGCACCTCAATGGCCATGCGCCAGTAGAGGTCATGCTCGGTGTCGCAGATGGACAGCTTGATCTTGCTGTCACGGCCAAGCTCGTTTGCGGGGATAAGATTGATGGGATTGATGTTCATGGAAATCTCCTTTATATATCCGAATTTGCTCCGGCGTACCGGAGCTTTTATTTTATTATACCAATTCTCCCGCTGATTGTATATACCCGGGACAGCTGAATATTAGCACATATCTGCTATTGACAGATGTGAGCGGATGTGGTATAATGAAACCGGAGGTGATTCCATGGGAACACTTGCATTTACAACAGATCGCCGTTCGGACGAATTTCTGGAGGTCAACAGCTGCGGCATTGAGTTTATTTCCGCTTACGATCGGGGCAGTGAGCGTCTGAGCGGACGGAGCGATTATCATATTCTCTATGTGGAACGGGGCGTGTGCCACCTGCTGCTTGACGGCGTATGGCAGACTGCCGGCGAAGGAAGCGTAATCCTTTACCGTCCCGGCGAACCGCAGGTCTACCGCTATTTCAAGAAGGACGAGTCCATCTCGCACTTCGTTCATTTCACCGGTGTGGGATGTGAGGGAATCCTGAAGCGGCTTGGCATCGATGGCATACGGGTGTTTTATATGGGGCGGAGCAATTCCTTTGAGGAGCGCTCGGAGAAGCTGGCGTACGAATATTCCATGCGCGGCCCGTTTTACGGGGATCGATGCGCGGCCTATCTGTGGGAGCTGCTCGGCATCATCGCGCGCAAATATGCCCTGCGTCAGGGCAGTGTCACGTCGCGGGCGGAGGTACGCATTAACGCGGCCTGCCACCGAATCTATGAAAACGTGCAGTCGCCCCCTTCTGTCAACGAGCTGGCAGCGGAAAGCTGTCTTTCCGTCAGCCGCTTTTCCCATCTCTTCCGCGATGTGACGGGAAAATCCGTGACGGAATTCGTCGCCGCCATCCGCATGGAGCGTGCCAGAGAGCTTCTGTCCGGCACAGACATGAGCATACGGGAGATCGCGGAGCTTTTAGGCTATGAGAATCAGAATTATTTCTCCCGATGCTTCCGCAAGACGACGGGCTGTTCACCGCGGGAATATCGCCGGGATGCGGCAATGTGAAGCGACTCAATCGAAAAAGGGATCCCGCAGGCTGCGTGGATCCCTTCATTGATATATCTGCTTTTTCATCGATTTTCATCTTAAATTGCGTCACCCATGTGCATGAGCCTCGGCTGTACATCCGTTGGTGCGGTGGGATGCCGCATCATCGATTCGCCCCGTGAACGGCGGCTGGCCATGCTGACCGCACCGCTCATGCCCTGCAACGGCAAATTTCCCCTGCTTCTCGCCTGCGCCGCCATGCTTTCGGCGGACGGTGCGCCCCTTGTGATGACCGGCGCAGTCGTGCTTGCCGTCATCGCGTCCCTCGCCCTCTCAAAGCTGCTCAGTCTGACTGTGCTTCGGGGTGAACCTTCCGCCTTCGTGCTGGAGCTTCCCGCCTATCGCCGTCCGCAGATCGGCCGTGTCATCCTTCGCTCCCTCATAGACCGTACGCTTCATGTGTTGGGGCGTGCCGTCATCGCCGCCGCGCCCGCCGGACTTGTCATCTGGCTGTTATCAAATCTCACCGCATCCGGCCGGCCTCTCATGGCAATCGCCGCCGGATGGCTGGATCCCATCGGCGTGATGCTGGGGCTTGACGGGGTCATCCTGCTGGCGTTTTTTCTGGGATTTCCCGCAAATGAGCTGGTTCTGCCATTGATAGCCGGCGGTTATGCGGCCATGGGAATCGCGCCGGAATTTGACGCGCTCACTGCCATGAATCTCATGCTGTTCGGGCTGTTTCACTTCCCCTGCGCGGCCACGGTGCTCACCATCCGGCGTGAAGCGGGATGGAAAACAGCCATCGCCGCCATGCTCATTTCCACCGCACTCGGCGTGATCGTATGCCTCATCACACGGGCAATTTTTTTCCTGATATAACGAGCCGCGGCTGGGGCGCTTTTCTCCCATGTTGGACAAAAGCCGCCTCAGCCGCCATGCTACTTTCTTTTCTCTCCGATTTCTTTTATGTCGGATAATCAGGAATAAATCAACTTTTCAGCAAAAAGCTATTGACTTATCCTGTAAAATATTATATAATATTGTCGTCAGATAATCAATACACAAATTTCGCAAGTAGGTGGACAAAATGCCGGTACGTTTTCTTGAACCTGTCGATTCCCGACGGTCTCCGTCCGTGGGATATTACCGCGTGTCGGTCAGCGACACGGAAAACCATGAGCGCAATGACCTTGCCGATCACGAGCATCGCCTCATCGTAAACTGCACGGGAAGCGTGGATCTGCAGAGCAAATTTATCACAAGCGAGCGATTGGGACGGCAGGATTATTACCTGCTCTATATGAACGGCGGCAGTATGGATGCCATCATCGACGGCAAACCGGTGCAGTTCATTCCCGGAGACGTGGTTCTCATTCCGCCGGGCGTCAGCTACTCCTACACCAAATCCAGCACGGACAATGTGCGCTATCTGTGGGTGCATTTCACCGGCTATGATGCAAAGTCCATGCTGGAACGGTGCGGATTTACCGGCTTCGGCGTTCATCACATCGGCTTCGACGAGTCCATCGCGGCGCTGTTCATGGCCATCATGGAGGAATTCATCCGCCGGGATGATTACTATGAGGAAGCCGCCGCCGCAAAGGTGACGGAGATCGTCATCGCACTGCGCCGGAAGCTGGAGCAGCTGGCATCCGCCGAAAGCAGCTCCATGACCCGCATCTTCGCCTCCATCAAATACATACACGAAAATTTCAAAACACCCATCACCAACGAAACGCTGGCAAGCATCGAGCATCTCAGCGTGTCCCAGTATATCGAGCTGTTCCGCCGCTGCACCGGTGCAACGCCCCGCTCCTATGTCATCGAACTGCGAATCCGGAGTGCCTGTGAGCTTCTGCGCACCTCCGACCTTACGGTGGCGCAGATCGCCGATTCGGTGGGCTACGACGATGCACACTATTTCTCCCGGATCTTCAAGACCCATCGAGGCGTTTCCCCCGATGTTTACCGAAAGCAGGCGACAAAATGATCACCCCCGATGAGGTCTCCCGCTTTGAGCGATGCTGTCGGGATGCGCTTCTCAGCGAGCATGAGAAGAAGGGCGTGGGAACGCTGGGGGAGCGGACGCTTCATGTGGTGCTCAAGCATTTTTTCGAGCCGGATGGGGCGTTTCACGAGATCAAAATCGGACGGTTCGTGGCGGACATCAAGCGCGGCAATGCGATCACCGAGATTCAGACCCGCAGCTTTGGCAGTCTGCGCGCCAAGCTGACCGCGCTGTCGGAGGAATACCGGGTGAATGTGGTCTATCCCATCCCATCCCGCAAAACACTGACATGGATCGATCCGGAGACAGGGGAGCTGTCCCCAAAGCGGAAATCGCCGAAAAAAGGCAAGCCGTGGGATTTTCTCTACGAATTGTACGCCCTGCGGCCGATTTTGCCCCTGCCCAACGTGACCTTCACGCTGATCTTCTGCGAGATGGACGAATTCCGCATGAAAAACGGATGGGGACGGGAGAAAAAGCATGGCGGAAGCCGTTATGAGCGCATTCCCACCGCGCTTACGGATATTATGCTCCTCGAAAAACCGGCGGATTTTGCCGCGCTTTTGCCGGAGCTTCCCGAAACCTTCACCGCCGCCGAATATGCGAAAGCGGCAAAACAGACCTCCCGCACCGCCGGTTATGGCATCCGCACGCTGGTGACGCTGGGGGTCATTGAACAGATCGACAAAAAAGGCAATGCCTATATTTATAAGCGAAAGGATTTTTAACCATGTTCAACGAGCACGAAAGCTACACAAAACCGGTCTGGGACGGTGGTCTGATCGTCGCCGAGACCTTCTGGCCCATCCATCAGCCCGGCGAGAGTGGTGAGATCGCCGTCACACTGCTCAACGACATCGCGAAAGTCATCGAGGTTCGCCGCGCCGACCGCTCCGAGGTGTTCACCGAGGGCCGGGACTTCGCCGTCCGCGATGGCAAGCTGGTCATTCCGGAAGGCTCACGCATCCGCGTGATGGCTTGGGAGGAATACAACACCGCCGAGCCGGACAATTTCGGCTTCCGATGCTCCACCGGCGGCTATCTGCTGTTCGGCGAGGGCAATGTTTTCCACAGACTGCAGTATGAGATCACCTACGAGGCTGCATCCAACACCTTCGACGGCCATTATCGCCCCGAAGCATCGCCGCTTCTCACAAAATCCCGGGCCATCCTTGACAGCCATGCACGTCCTCTCAAGCTGGCGTTTTTCGGCGACAGCATCACCTATGGCTGCAATGCCAGCGGACTCGGCGCAGGAGTTCCGCCCTTCATGCCCGTGTATCCCAAGCTTGCATCGGAGGAGCTGGAGCGACGCGGATATGCCATCCACTACCGCAATCCGTCGGTGGGCGGCAAAAACGCACACTGGGGCAAGAATGTGGCCGCAAAAGCAGTGGGAGAATTCGCGCCGGATCTGTGCGTCATCGCCTTCGGCATGAATGATGCCAGCGGCAAACGTCCGCCCGAGGATTTCATCGGCGACATCAAATCCATCATCGATACCGTGCGCGCCGGCAATCCCGCGGCGGAATTCATCCTC
>SVSO01000080.1 GCA_015064195.1 Oscillospiraceae bacterium | reverse complement strand
AACACCGCCTCAAAGCCGTCTTCAAACAGCTCATCCACGGTCAGCGTTTTGCCGATGACCACATTGGTTTCGATTTTCACACCCATGGCGCGGAGATTATCCACTTCCTTCTGTACGATGGCCTTTGGCAGACGGAATTCGGGAATGCCATAGACCAGCACGCCGCCGGCAGTGTGGAGTGCTTCATAAACGGTGACGGCGTAGCCCTTTCGCGCAAGATCGCCGGCGCAGGTGAGTCCGGACGGGCCGGAGCCTACCACTGCCACGCGATGGCCGTTTGATGCGGGAATTTCGGCAGGCGTGTCGGCATGGGCATTGTGCCAGTCGGCGACGAACCGCTCCAGACGGCCGATTCCCACCGGCTCGCCCTTGATGCCGCGGACGCATTTCGCCTCGCACTGGGTTTCCTGGGGACATACACGGCCGCAGACTGCGGGGAGGGATGACGAGCGGCTGATGATCTGATATGCACCCTCGAAATCGCCTTCCTTGATTTTTCCGATAAAGGCGGGAATGTGAATGTTGACCGGGCATCCGGAAACGCAGGGCATATGCTTGCAGTCAAGGCAGCGGAGGGCTTCATCCAGCGCCGTTTCCTCGGTGTAGCCGAGAGCGACCTCATCGAAATTGTGAGCGCGGACGGATGCTTCCTGAGAGGGCATGGGATTCTTTTTTGGCGACATATTCGGCATGATCATTCCCCTCCCTTCTCAGCTTTGGCGAACAGATTGCAGGTTTTCTCGTGGGCATGACGCTCGAAGTCGCGGTACATACTTCCACGCTCCATGGCTTCGTCGAAATCCACCTCATAGCCGTCGAAATCCGGGCCGTCAACGCAGGCGAATCGCGTCTTGCCGCCGACGGTGAGCCGGCATCCGCCGCACATTCCCGTGCCGTCGATCATGATGGGATTCATGGACACCACGCAGGGGATCCCGGTGGGACGGGCCGCTTCCACCACGAATTTCATCATGATCAGCGGGCCGATGGTGATGATCTTGTCAAAGGTCTCACCGGCGGCGAACATCTCGTTCAGCGGTACGCAGACATTGCCCTGTCTGCCGTATGAGCCGTCGTCGGTCATGACATACAGCTTTTCCGATGCGGCGGCGAATTCATCCTCGAGAATGAGCAGATCCTTCGAGCGGAAGCCGATGACGGATGTGACCTCGCATCCCGCGTCGTGAAGTGCCTTGGCAATGGGCATGGCGATGGCACAGCCGACGCCGCCGCCCACGATGCAGACCTTGCGGAGTCCGTCAAGCTCGGTGGGCATTCCCAGCGGGCCGACAAAATCTTCAATATAATCGCCCACATTTTTGTGGTTTAATGCTTCGGTGGTTGCGCCGACGATCTGGAAGATGATCTTGACCGTGCCGGCTTCCCTGTCGTATCCTGCGATGGTGAGAGGGATGCGTTCCCCGTCCGCATCGGTGCGGAGGATGATGAACTGGCCGGGCTTGGCCTTTTTTGCGACCAGCGGCGCCTCAATATCCATCATGGTAACGGTGGGGTTGAGTGATTTTTTTGTTGTTATCCTGTACATAGGTAGGCTCCTTGACAGTAAATGGATTTGCGTTTTTTTACTGCACCTTTAATTATACCACACTTTGCCGTCCGATTGCAATAGCATTCAGTGAATATTTTCAGCAAAATTTCACGCTCACGTTGTACATATGCACGGCTTTCCGGAATATGCACGCCGGAAATCGAGTAAAAGTGCGCCGTTTCTCCGGATCCGGACAGGCTTCGGGCGGGAAATGGCACGCATCGTCATTCCCCGCCCTTTGCTTTGTTTATCTTCGTCGAAAGTGCATCCATCAATCGACAGAGGATTTTCATGATTTCGTGTATAATAATTGCACACACCAAAAAAGGACGGGAAAAAATCATGGCTATCCAAAACATCCTCAAAAAATCCATTGCAAAGGCATTTCTCACCTCGGAGGGCGACGCGTTTGACCTGACAAAGCTGAGTTTCGTACATATTCTCAAGGGCTTCGGGACGGCGGTGCTGTCCTTCATCCTCGGCTCGGCAGGCGCGGCGTTCGGCAGCTATCCCTTCGGCATCGCTTATCTTGCGGCGGTGAATCGCTTCCCCGCTTACAGCTGGCTGGGACTGCTCATCTCCGCGCTGTTCAACCGCGGGAATGCAGTGGCGGCGGCGACAGTCTACACCGTCTGCATTGCGCTCCGGTACGCGCTCTGCAAGCTGAAGCTGAAAAATCTCTCGGATTCGGACAGGCTGTTCGATGAGACGGTACTGCTCCGATGCACGGTCTCCTGCTTCGCGGCCTTCGTATTCGGCCTGTACCGGCTGATCTCCGGCGGATTTCTCTACTATGATCTGTTCGGACTGCTGGCGGGATTTTTCATCAGCCCGCTGACCACACTGGCACTGGCGGGGCTGTTCACCAAACGCGAGCAGCTGTCAAAATATGCGGAGATCTCCTCGGCGGTGCTCATGTTCATCACGGTATTTTCTCTGCGGGAATATAACATTTTCGGCTTTTCTCCGGCATTCGCGGCGGCATTCTTTGTGACGCTTTGGACGGCTTCCTCTGCAGGCGCACTGCGGGGATGCGCGGTGGGACTGCTGTCGGGGCTTGCCTGCGGTACGGCGATGCGGCTTGGTGAAGTGCCGCTTTCCTATTCCGTTGCCGCGGCACCCTGCATCCTGGCGGCGGCAGGACTGACGGTGGGCGTTCTGTGGAAATATGCGAAGATCATAGCGGCCGCGGCGGGCTGTGTCGCCGCCATGACCCTTGGCGCGTCCATGGACGGCTTCACGATCCTTCAGCGTCTTCTGCCGGATACCCTTGGCGCGGCGGCCATCTTTCTGCCGCTGTCCTACTACGGTGTCATGCCCCGCCTGCCCGTTTTCGCTCAGCCGGATTATGACAAGATCGGAGAGGAAGCACTGATCATGGAGAAAAAACAGAACGATACGGTTTTGCGCATGAATTCGCTGTCCCAGGCGCTCGGACGGCTGTCCGACGTGATCTACACACTCTCCGACCGACTGAGAAGGCCGGGAATTATTGATCTCAAGCAGGTTTGTGACACATCCTTCGACCGTCACTGCCGGAAGTGCTCGCTCGCATCGCTCTGCTGGGAGCGTGAGTGTACATCAACGCTGGACGCGCAGAGTAAAATCACCACCGAGCTGTACAAATCGGGCAGAATCGAGCTTGCCGATATTCCCGGCTACATACGGGAGCGCTGCTATAACATCGAAAAGATAGCGGCGCAGATCAATCTGGGAGTCGCTGAGCTGGTCGAACGCTTGATCAAGGACGACAAAACGGAGGCTTTTGCCATTGATTATGAAGCACTGTCAAAGCTGCTTGCGGAGTCGGTATCGGCCAATGATGAAGAATACAAAATCGATGAAGAACTGACGAAAAAACTGCGCCGTTCCCTGCGGTATATGGACATTGCCGCATCCCGTGCGCTGTGCTACGGCAAACGAAAAAAGCAGATCATCATAGGAGGTGTTGATCTTTCGCGCGTGCGGATGGGAGCGGACGAGATCCGGCGCGCTGTAGAAAATACTGTCCGCACCCATCTTACGTCGCCCCGCTTCCAGATCGAAGAAAACACGGTGACAGTGACTCTGACGGCTCGCAGGCGCTTCCGCGTCGAAAACGCCAAAGCAACGAGCGTTAAAGAATCCGAGAGCGCGAACGGAGACACTGCGGCCATGTTTGAAAATCAGGAGGATTATTTCTACACGCTCATCTCGGATGGCATGGGCAGCGGTCGCGAGGCTGCCATTACATCCAAGCTGTGCGCCGTTTTCTGCGAGCAGATGCTGTCCGGCGGAAACGGCAAGGCGGTGACGCTGGAGATGCTCAACGGCTTTATCCGGAGCCGGGCGTCGGAATGCTCGGCTACCATCGACCTGTGCGAGATCGACATGATCACGGGAGAGGCCTGCTTTGTCAAAAGTGGTGCGGCACCGTCCTACGTCCTGAGAAACGGTAATCTATACAAGCTCCAGTCGAAAACCGTGCCCATCGGCATATTATCCGCCATCGATGCGGAGAAGATCCGGTTTGATCTGAAGGAGGACGATATTATTATCATGCTCAGCGACGGTGTGGCGCAGTCGCTGGAGGACGGCATCTGGCTGGCCAATCTGCTCACCTATGAATGGGAGGACAATCTGCAGATCATGGCGGACAAGATCCTCGATAATGCGGCACTCAGCAACAAGCGGAGCGATGACATGACGGTCGCGCTGGTGCGTGTGAGTGCCAACGATGGGGAGACGGATGAAAGCTGAACAAAATGCGGAAAATTGAATAGAAAAAAGCGGCTCCGGTGACAGGCATCGGAGCCGCGTATCATTTTGCGGCCATCAGCTCTTCGACGGGAATGTGATACAACCCGGCAAGAGCGGTCAGATTGGCGGCGGTGGGATCGGATGCGCCCGATTCCCATTTGGACACTGCCTGACGGCTTACACCGACGGCTTCGGCTACATATTCCTGCGTCATGCCGGCGGATGACCGAAGCTCCCGCAGAAGCTGGGAAAGGGGCTTTTTCGGCACGTCCGGCGTGGGCACGGATGAGCGGCGGTTGGCGCGGACGGTGAGCAACACGGTGACGATGACGATGGCGGCGATGAGCAGTGCGGTGACTGCCGGGATGAGGACGAAAAACAGATACCCGAATTCGATTCTGGAAGCTGCCATGAGAATACCTCCTTTGGTGAAATCCCGGTTCTATTATAGCACATTTTCCCCGGTTGCGCAACCAATTATTGCGCAACTGCCGGATTTTTTCCGGTTGCGCGGCGAATCTGGTTGACAATCCGCCAAAATTGCGGTATAATAGTGGTATCTTTATCGAAAGGATCGTGACTATGACACAGCTGGAACGCGCCCGCGAATTCTGCGCGCGGCTTGAGAAAATTTATCCCGAGGCACAATGCGCACTGGAATCGGGGGGAGAGGCATGGAAGCTTCTGATCATGGGACGGCTGTCGGCACAGTGTACCGATGCCAGAGTCAACATTGTCTGCCGGGAGCTGTTTGAAAGGATGCCCACGCTGGAGGCGGTGGCGGACTGCGATCTTCATGAGCTGGAGGAGATCGTGCGCCCCTGCGGACTTTACAAAACCAAGGCGAAAAACATCAAGGATGCCTGCATCATCGTCCGTGACCGGCATGGCGGTGTGCTGCCGGATACCATGGAGGAGTTATTGGAGCTTCCCGGTGTCGGGCGGAAGATCGCCAATCTTCTGCTGGGCGATGTGTACGGCAAGCCGGCGATCGTGACGGATACCCACTGCATCCGCATCTGCGGCCGCATCGGACTCTATCCGGAATCGCTGAAGGATCCGGTGAAGATCGAAAAGATCCTGATCCCCCTCATTGAGCCGGAAAAGCAGTCGGATTTCTGCCATCGCGTGGTGCAGTACGGCCGCGATGTCTGCACCGCGCGCTCGCCCAAATGCGGCGAATGCCCCATGCGTGATATTTGTCTGCATGAAGAATAAATGAAGGCGGTGCACGATTATGATTTACTATTCGGATGAAACCATCCTGATCCGCGATCTGCGGGAATCTGACGCTCCGATCATCACCGATGAGGAGATCGCGCAGGGCTGGCATCAGACCATTGACAAATATCTGCTCTGTCTGAGCGATCAGGCGAAGGGTATTTCGATCAATCTTGTGGCGGAATACCGGGGAAATATCGCCGGTTACATCAACGTGTATCCCGGACGAAAAGCGGGGCCGTTCCAACACGGACTCTGGCCTGAGATTGTGGATTTCGGCGTTCTGGAAAAATACCGCCGCAACGGCATCGGCAGTAAGCTGATGGATGTGGCCGAGGAGATTGCCGGCCGCTATGCCGACACTGTATACCTTGGCGTTGGCCTGTACTGCGGCTATGGCAGTGCCCAGCGAATGTACTGCAAACGCGGCTACATTCCGGACGGCACGGGTGTCTGGTACGGCAGGTCTCCGTGTGTGCCGTATGAGAATTACTGTGTAGACGACGATCTGGTGCTGTATTTGACCAAGAAGCTGCGGTGATAGCGATACGGAAAACGCAGGCTTCCGCTTGAAAAATGAACATGGGCTGCTGTAAGTGAAAACTTGCAGCAGCCCTTTTTTGATTCAATTATCTTGCTCCGCCGTTTCCAGCATGGTGCGGTATTGGGTGGGTGACAGGCCGGTGTGACGGGTGAAAACCTTGATAAAGTAGGAAACCGACGAAAAACCACTGCTTTCGGCGATTTCGGAGAGACACTTCCCTTCCTGCAGCAGTATTTTCGCGCGTCTTATGCGAACCTTTGTGATGAATTCTGTGATGGTCATTGACATGGCGCGCCTGAAATCCTCGGTCAGCTTGGTGCGACCGACGAAAAAACGGTCGGACAGGTGACGGAGTGTCAGCTGCTCCCTCGGATGCTCCGTGATATAGTAGCAGACATCGTTGATATAAGTATGCTCACTCAGCGCACTTTGCGGAACAAGCGGTTTCAGCTCATTCAAAAACAACAGAAGCAGATGCTGGAGACGGAACATATCCATTTCGGAGCATCGGGGCTGCTCGGTAAGCGGCTTCTCGGATACACAGCCCCAATAATCATACAGAATCTGCACATAAGCGGACAGCTGACGGCACTGCTCATCATCCAATGGGACGGCGAAAAAACGGTCGGGAATCCAACCCGAATCCGTGATGGGGACGGGATAGATTGGGAAGCACCAGCGCGCATAGATTTCGCTGCTGCTGTTGTCCTGCTGATGAGCGATCCCGGCGGGATAATGGGCGATAAACGGTGCTTTCAGATGAACGACCGTATTGCCGCAGGTGATCAGTGCTTCCCCTTCCAGCGCAAATACGATTTCTCCCACATTATGCCGGTGATTTGTCAGCATGAATTGCTTGCGCAGGAGCTGTCTGCGGGAATAGGTTATGCCGAAGCAGGAATAATTCTCGATTACTGCATCATTTGTCAACCGAATCACCTCCGAAATCATTATATCATAACCAAAATAAAAAGTCAAGATTGCGGACGAATTTACAATACATCCGATCAATTATCGATTGACAGAAAGTGCGGGAGCATTTATAATTATATTGAGCAGACTCAATCCATCATACCATAAATTCAGGAAGGATGCGAAGTTATATGATGAAAATGAAACAAGCTATGAGCTTATTAATCTTGTCGGCCCTGCTTTTGCAGTGTATCGGATGCGGCAATTCTGAGGCGGCAGACGATGGACAAAATTTCAGTTCGGACGACGTCACGGTAACAGAAACCGCGGCGGAATACACGGTGCCGGATGTGGACTACGGCGGAAAGACGGTGAACATAACCGGCTACAATTATCCCGGCAGTATTGCGCTTTTGAAATACAACATTGCCCTCGATGAAGAAAACGGCGATGTGATCAACGATGCGATTGTTGCCCGGAATCGTGCCGTGGAAGAAGCGCTGAATGTTAATATTGAGCTGATACCACTGGAAAATAACGACCGAAACAGCTCAAAGGTGCTGGAAAAGTATATTATGGCGCAGGAGGATGTTGTCACCTACGGTATGCAGATGAATGTGGGACTGGGAACTCTGCTGACCACGCCCGGAATGCTGGTCGATCTGAAAACAATTCCCACGCTTGATCTGTCACACTCCTGGTGGAATGCCAATGCCAACGAGGAATACACCATAGGCGGCAAACAGCTGGCGGCGATCGGTGACGCGAGCCTTTACAATCTCGGTGCTCCGGTCATTGTGATGTTTTCAAAGACGCTGGTTCAGGAGAATCATCTTGAGAATCCCTATCAGCTGGTAGATGACGGCAAATGGACGCTGGATGTCATGAAGGAAATGATCTCTGCCGCCGCACGGGATGTCAACGGAAATACCGAGATGGATAAAGAAGATATATACGGATTTGCCTGCGAAAACGGAACGATCTATTACGCAATGTTCAGTGCCGGTTCACGGTTCACGGATCGGGATAAAGATGGAACCATCAATCTTGCCCTGAACAATGAAAGAAACGCGGGGCTTGCAGCGAATTTGGTAACTCTGATGCGAAACAGACAGGCCGTACTGTACAACAGCGACTGGTCGAAGCAGTTCAGCAGTGTATGGAGTGATTTCTATACGCCGAAAATGATGGCGAATGAGATCCTGTTCTATTCCAATCAACTGTATGTATCGCTGGATCTGCGCGCTATGGAGACTGATTTCGGAATTCTTCCGATGCCGAAATATGATGAAGCGCAGGAGGATTATATTTCAGTCGCCAATACATGGTTCTCGGATCATATCGTTGTCCCTGTCACCAACACCGATCTCGAAATGACCGGTCATTTGCTGGATGCCATGGGATATTATGCACAGAAGCACATCACGCCCGCATTTGTCGATGTAGCGGTCAAGAGCAAGGGCACGCGGGATGAGGATTCTGTCAGAATGATCGACATTATTCTGGAAAATCAAATCTTTGATGTGGGCCTCATGTTCAACTGGGGTAAAATCACGGATATGCTTGAAAATATGGTGAGAAAGACAAATACCAATTTCGCATCCTCTTGGGCGGCCATCGAATCTGTGGTGAACACCGAGCTTGCGAAAACGGTCGCAATGCTGAAAGGCGAGTAAAAGCGAAAGCGCTGCACGAAGGTGCGGCGCTTTTGATGTTGTTCAGTTCTCCTGCTCCGCCGTTTCCAGCATGGTGCGGTATTGGGTGGGTGACAGGCCGGTGTGACGGGTGAAGGCGCGGATCAGGTAGGATTCGGAGGAAAAGTCGCTCAGCTCTGCGATTTTACTGAGATGCATCTGGCTGCTGAGCAGCTCCTTGATGTGATTGACGCGGACGGCGGCGATGAAGCTGCCCACGGACATATCCATCACGCGGCGGAAATCCCGGGTCAGCTTGGTGCGGCCGACGAAGAAGCGTTCGGCCAGCAAATCCAGCGACAGATTCTCCGCCGGATGCTCGCTGATGTACAGACACACATCGTTGATATAGCTGGGCTTGTGCGTCGTTCCGCCGGGAATCAGCGGGCGAAGCTCATTTAAAAAGAGCAGCAGCAAATACTTCAGACGGACGGATTCCTGGGCGGAAAATACACGGGGCGGCAGACTATGCGGCCACTTATTGGTCGGCGTTCGGTAATAATGATGCATCAGCCCGACGATGGCGGTGAATTCCCGGCACTGCTCCGGTGTGAGCTGGATGATGAAGAATCGGTCGGGAAGCTCTGCCGGACTGCCGATGTTGGCTGAGGACAGCGGAAAGCACCAGCGCTCATAAATAACGCTTGCACTGTTATCCTGCCAGTGCGGGATGTTCGGTGGAAAATAGACGATGTACGGCCCGCTGACATGGGTGATGGTATTTTCGCAGGAGATGATAGAGTCACCCTCTGAAACGAGCATGAATTCGCCGACGGGATGATAGTGATGCGGCGACCGCAGTACCGTTCTGCTGTGATCATGCCGGTTATATAAAACAAAAAAGTTTGGATACAATGACCGCAGGGCTTTATTCTGTTCTTCCATTTCACCACCTCCGAGTTTATTATAGCATATTGCAGAATCCGTGTCAACAACAAGCCCCGATTGTGAAATTATTGGCTCTGATTTTGAATTGATTTTTTTCCGGCAGTAAGATATAATGATATTGTTCAGATGTTGGCGGCATCACTGCGCCATGAACAGAAAGGATGATAAATGCGATGAAAAAGTATATCAGCGTATGTCTGCTTGCGGCACTTCTGACCTCGCTTGCAGCCTGCGGAGGCGATGTAGGCGTGACGGATAGCACGGATACCACCGCGGTCGATACCACGACCGATACCGCAACGGTGAGCGACCTGCCCGATATGGACTGGGGCGGGGAGGAGTTCCATGTACTGGGACTTCAGAACACTTCCAGCACGCAGTTCTCCACCTTTGAGGTAGCCGTCGAATCCGAAAACGGCGATGTTGTCAACGACGCGATCTATCGCCGCAATGTGGCAGTCGAAGACAGATACAACGTAAAGATCGTTGAGACAAAGCATAACGCCAATACCGGCGGCGATGCTATGGCTGATGTGATCCGCAAAGCCGTCCTGGCAGACGAAGATATCTATGATCTGGCGTTCTGCGCTATCGACGGAATCGGTAAGCTCGCGCGCGAGGGTATCTTATACGATCTCAACGAGCTGGATTACATCGACTTCTCGAAGGCTTGGTGGAATCCCGAGGTCAATGAGCGCATAGAAGTCGAAGACCGGCTCTTCTTCGCGAACAGCGCCTTTACACTCCGCGACAAGAACCGCGTGTATATCCTCAACTTCAACAAGCGTCTGGTCGAGGAACATCAGCTCCCGAACTACTTCGATGCCGTCCGCGACGGCACATGGACGCTCGATATGCTGAAGGCAGGCTGCACCGCGGTTGCGAACGATATCAACGGCAACGGCGAAGTCGATACCGATGACGTGTTCGGAATCGTGCTTGACTCCTACAACGGCGGATGTGCACTTGCGACCGGCGCAGGCTTACAGACACTGAAGACCACGGAGGCCGGCTACGAGATCGCTATCAACACCGAGCGCACGGTCGACATTCTCGATAAGGTCCTCTCCATCACGGCCGGTGACTACATCGGCTCCTCCTGCGATGAATGGAAGGGCAAGACGCTTCCGGAATCGTGGTCGAGCTACTGGAGCTTCTCCGGTCAGACCTACAACGCAGGCCGTGCACTTTTCATCACCGGCTTCCCGCACTCTCTGGCGTCGAGATCTGCAAACTCCACCGACGACTACGGCATTCTCCCGTTCCCAAAGTATGACGAGGCGCAGGAAGAATACATCAATATGGCAGACCGCTATTCGATGCTGGTAGGTATTCCGTCCTCCTCACAGACACCGGATTTCTCCGCATTCATGCTCGAAGCACTCTCTGCTGAGGCATATACCACGTCGTATCCGGCATATATCGAAGTATCCTGCAAGACCAAGTACACCTACGACGAGGACAGCGCAGATATGCTCGATATCATCTTCAGCAACATCTATTACGAACCTGCTCTCGTCTGGACCGTATCCGGCATCAGGAGCATCGTATACAACATCATTGAGGCAAAGGAGAACACATTTGCAAGCGAATACGCTTCTATCGAATCAAAAGCACAGACGCGCCTTAATGAGGTGAGGGAGGACATCCGCGCGTACGGACAGAAATAAACAAAAACAGCAAAAAACCGGTACCGATGAAAATGCGGCACCGGTTTTTGTCTACCGAAAACCCCCGGCAAGGCAGGGGAGTTCCCAAAAGGCTATGCCTATAGGTCTTGAAAAAAGTTAACTCCCTTTGGTATAATAAAAGTGCGGCTACCAACTGCACAAAAAATACCAAAGGGAGGTCATAAAAAATGAATGACATACATAGTTTATCACATACGAAGTGGAATTGCAAGTACCACGTCGTATTTATTCTGTTCTTCCATTTCATCACCTCCGAGTTTATTATAGCATATTGCAGAATCCGTGTCAACAACAAGCCCCGATTGTGAAATTATTGGCTCTGATTTTGAATTGATTTTTTTTCGGCAGTAAGATATAAGGGAACCTCTAAATATTCACAAATCAAATATCCCCCTTGAATAACGATCCCTCCCGAAGATAATTCATACAAAATTCATATAATTTCACCATTTGTTAACAGTATATATATATATATATAT
>SVSO01000079.1 GCA_015064195.1 Oscillospiraceae bacterium | reverse complement strand
TATGTGGAAGGCGATGACGGCAGAATTATATCTACGACCGCTCCACAAAAACCTGCGTCAATGTGGGCGATGTGCTGCAGGAATATATGCCGAGGACCAGCGAATGATGACACAGGTTATGATAAATCCCGCTGAGCTTTCGGCGGAGACAATGATGCCGAAGCTGGTCTGCTTTGTCTGCACCGGCAACACCTGCCGCAGTCCCATGGCGGCGGCGGTTTTCAATCAGCTGGCTGAGGAGAATAAGCTCCCCATGCGTGCGGTTTCGGCGGGACTCTATGTCAACGAGCTGTCCATCGCCGACAATGCGGTGCGTGCCCTGGAAGCGGCGGGCATCGAATCCACGCCGGCGAATCCCTATCGGTCGCATATCGCCTGCAATCTGAGCGAGCATCTCGCCGTGCAGTGTGAGCGCATCGTGGGCATTTCCACAGCCCACGCATTTGAGCTGATAACCCGTTTTCCGCGGCTGGCAGGACGGATTGCCGCCATGCCCCGCGATATTTCCGATCCCTACGGCGGCGATCTGGAACGGTATCAGCAGTGCCTTCGTGAGATCACGGAGGGGATCCGGGAGATGTTTGCCTTATGATCATCCGCCCGGCTGAGACAACCGACATCCCGGCGCTGTGCCGGCTGGAGGAGGAATGCTTTTCCGAGCCGTGGAGCGCACGGGGCTTTGCGGAATTTTTTGAAAATGACTGTGCTCGCTGTTTTGCGGCGGATGAGGACGGCGAGGTCTGCGGCTATGTGGGCTTCCATCTCATCTTGGGCGATGCGGAGATCACCAATCTTGCGGTGACGGCGGCCAAGCGGCGCATGGGAATTGCCGGCGCGCTGATGGAGGCGGTTTTCGCAACCGACGGCGTTTCGCGCGTTCTGCTGGATGTGCGGGAGAGCAACCGTCCGGCCAGAGCATTCTACGAGAAATACGGCTTTAAAATCGACGGCATCCGGCGGGGCTTTTATGCGAAGCCGCGGGAGGATGCGGTGCTCATGAGCCGTGACATAAAGGATAATTGATATGCTGATACTTGCATTTGAAAGCTCCTGCGATGAGACTTCGGCGGCGGTCTGCGAATTCGGCAGCGGTGCACCTCTCATACGCTCCAATATCATCGCGTCCCAGATCGAGACGCACAAGCTTTACGGCGGTGTCGTACCCGAGATCGCCAGCCGCGCACACTGCGATGCCATCTCCGGCATCACCTATGAGGCGCTGGAGACGGCGGGCGTGACGCTTGCCGACATCGATGCGGTGGCGGTGACGGCTGCCCCCGGACTCATCGGCGCACTGCTGGTGGGCGTGAATTTCGGCAAGGCGCTGGCATTTGCCAACAATAAGCCGCTGGTGCCGGTCAATCACATCCGCGGTCATGTGGCGGCGAATTACTACGCGCATCCCGATCTGAAGCCGCCGTTTCTTGCACTGGTCGCATCCGGCGGTCACACATCGCTCATCAAGGTGACGGATTACACAACCTTTGAAACCATCGGACGCACCCGGGACGATGCCATCGGCGAAGCCTTTGATAAAGTGGGGCGCGTCATGGGACTGCCGTATCCCGGCGGCGCTGAGATGGACAGACTGGCGGCCATCGGCAATGCGGACACGGTGAAATTCCCGTCGGCGGCCGTGGTGGGCGACAATCTGGACTTCTCCTTCAGCGGTCTGAAAACAGCGGTCATCAACCATCTGCATACCCTGACCCAAAAGGGCGTGGACTACAAAAAAGAGGACATCGCCGCTTCGTTTACCAAAGCGGTGGTCAGCTCAGTGGTGAAAAAGCTGGGCATGGCCATGGATGCCACGGGGCTGGAGCGTCTTGTCATCGCCGGTGGTGTGGCGGCAAATTCCCATCTGCGCGGTGCGCTGGAGGAATTTGCAAAGAAGCGGAAGCTGGCGTTTTATATGCCGCCCCGCTCCCTCTGCGGCGACAACGGTGCCATGATTGCGGCACAGGGCTATCACGAATTTCTCGCAGGCGTACGGGCTGACACCTCGCTGAATGCCAAGGCGACCTCGTGAGCTGTGGAGAAGTGGGAAGGAGTTTTCCACAACCTGTTGGAATTTGGGTGGAAAACCTGTTCTGTACCGCAAAAATTCCGGAATCACGGCAAGAATCGACGGGATATTCCGGATGCACGGCGAAATTCGCTGTGGAAAACTACGTTGATACTGTGGAAACACTTATCATAAGAAATCTTTTTAAAATGGAGTAATGAACAATGAACAATTACGATGCAAACATCAAAGCCGCTCTCGACCAGTTTGAGAAGGTTCTCCGCGGACAGTTAGAGCGTGTTGAGAAGATCAATGCGGCCAAGGATTTTGTTGATTATACGACACTTCCCGTGCTTACCATTGGTATCTGCGGCGGTGACGGCATTGGCCCGATCATCACCAAGGCGGCACAGGATGTGCTGGAATATCTGCTGGCTGACGAAGTCAAGGCCGGCAAGGTGGTATTCAAGGTCATCGACGGCCTGACCATCGAAAACCGCGCGGCCTGCATGAAGGCGATTCCCGACGATGTGATGGAAGAACTGTACAAGTGCGATGTCATCCTGAAAGGCCCGACCACCACGCCCCGCGCCGGTGATCCGTGGCCGAACATCGAGTCTGCGAATGTTGCAATGCGCAAGAATCTCGACCTGTTCGCAAATGTGCGCCCCGTCAAGGTTCCCGACAAGGGCATCGACTGGACCTTCTTCCGCGAGAACACCGAGGGAAGCTACGCAGTCGGTTCTCAGGGCGTGAATGTCACCGATGATCTGGCCGTTGACTTCTGCGTGACCACCACCGAGGGCACCAACCGCATCGCACGCCTCGCATTTGAATACGCGCGCAAGAATAAGAAGAACCGCGTATCCATTGTCACCAAGGCCAACATCATCAAGACCACCGACGGCAAGTTCCTGCGCATCTGCGAGGAGATTGCCAAGGAATATCCGGAGATCCAGTCCGACGAGTGGTTCATCGACATCATGACCGCAAAGCTGGTGGACGAAAAGCGCCGCACCGATTTCAAGGTGTTCGTGCTTCCCAACCTCTATGGCGACATCATCACCGACGAGGCAGCAGAGTTCCAGGGCGGCGTCGGCACCGCAGGCTCGGCGAACATCGGTAAGAAGTACGCCATGTTCGAGGCGATCCACGGCTCTGCACCGAGAATGATCAAGGAAGGCCGCGGCAAGTTCGCTGACCCCTGCTCCATGCTCCGCGCATCCGTGCTGCTTCTCTCTCACATCGGCAGACAGGCTGAGGCGGACAAGCTGGAGAGAGCACTGGACATCTGTATGTTCGAGGAGAAGAAGCTCACTGTTACCGGCCGCGACACCGGTGCGACCTGCGACGATTTTGCCGCATATGTAATGGAGACAATGAAGTCTCTGTAATCACGGATAACGCCTTTACCGGCGCGAAATCCGGAGAAAGGACAAATGGATTATGATTAACGAAAACGGCGAGAATCTGCATCCCGACGAGCTGGCGGAGAGCGTGAAAAGCCGGGTATCCCCTGCGGTCATTAAGCGGCTTCCCCGCTATTTCCGCTACCTGCGGGAGCTTCTGCAGAATGATATCCTGCGCATTTCCTCCGGCGAGCTGTCAAAGCTGATGCACGTGACTGCGTCCCAGATCAGACAGGATCTCAACTGCTTCGGCGGATTCGGTCAGCAGGGATATGGCTACAATGTGAAGTATCTCTACGGAAAAATCGGCGAAATCCTCGGCGTGACAAAAAATTTCAATGCGATTATCATCGGCTCCGGCAATCTTGGATCGGCACTGGCTTCCAGTCCGATCTTTGAAAAGCGCGGCGTGAAGCTGACGGCACTCTTTGACAGCTCGCCGAACGTGATCGGACGGACGATCTCCGGCTATACGGTGCGCTCCATGGACGAGCTTGATCGGTATGTGGCGGAGAATACCGTCAACATCGCGGTGCTGACGCTTCCCAAGGAGGTTGTCCGCGAAACGGCGGAGCATCTTGCTTCCCTCGGCATCCGCGGCCTGTGGAATTTTGCCAGCACGGAGCTTGAGCTTTCGGGCACAGACGTGGTGGTGGAGAATGTCCACATGGGCGATTCGCTCATGAAGCTGTGCTACGAGCTGACAAAGTAGACAGGACGGTGCGCGCGTGAAGAAACTCAGAATTGAATACGGCAGCAGTGTGTTTTCGCTTCCGCGCGAGTCGCTCATGGCGGCAGTGACCGAAGCAGGCGAGTTTCAGCTGAGAGTGCTGCTCCTTGCCGCATCGGACGATGCACTGCGGTCGGATCTTGACAAATGCTGCGCGGAGATCTGCGCAAAGCTGGACTGCACCCAGACGGCGCTGGAGCGAGCTTTGAAATATTGGAGCGAGCACGGTGTGATGAGCGTGGTGGAGACGGTGACAGTGGATGAAATCGTCACCACCTCCGTGGTGGAGAAGCCGGTGGCCAAGCCCTTTCCGGCACCGACCCTTCCGAGCTACGGCGAAGGTGCGGCTGCGGACATCATAGAGAAGAATCCGGAGCTGCCCGGCATCATCGAGGTGTGCATCCAGCTGCTCGGCAAGCTGCTCACCCCGGCGGAGAATGCCATCATCGTCGGCCTTTACGACCATCTGCGGCTGGACGGCGAATACATCGTTACGCTTGTCTCCCACTGCAAGAACATGGGCAAGACATCCCTGCGCTACATCGAGAAAACCGCGCTCAGCCTGTACGACGAGGGCGTGGACAACGTGGAAGCGCTCAAAGCGTACATCAAACGCCGTGAGATGCGGGATGACAATCTCTCAAAGATCCGCACCATGATCGGCGCGGGCGCTAGAGAATTCACCGCAAAGGAGAAAAAAGCCTTTGAAGCGTGGCTGGATGATTGGAGATTCGACATCGAGGTCATCCGCTGTGCCTACGAGGTGACGGTGGATAAGATCGGCGAGCCTTCGGTGGCGTACATGAACAAGGTGCTGGAAAACTGGCACAAATCGGGTATCACAACGCCGGAAGCGGTGGCAGAATCGCTGGAGGCGTATAAGAAAAACAAGGCGGAGAGTGCGCAGAAAGAGTCCGGTTTTGAGACGGATGAATTCTTTGAGGCGGCACTCAAACGCAGTGACAAGTATCTTGGCGGCTGACGACGCGGGAGGTAAATGTGGGATACAATAAGGAAAACTACATACGCATCCGGCAGGAATACGCCGACAAAAATCTGCGCGCCAAGGAAGCGGCGGATCAGCGTGCGGCGGAACTGCACAGAAAATATCCGGAGCTTCTGAAGATCGACCGGGTGCTGTCCGAGACGGGCTTCAGCATCCTCCGCGAATCCATGAAGGGGCGCGAGGGACTGGAGGAGCGCATTGCCAAGCTGAAGGCTTCCAACAAGGAGCTTCAGGAAGCGCGGGCGGCCTATCTTGTCTCCATCGGCTATCCGGCGGATTATACATCGGTGAAATACGAATGCGATGTCTGCAAGGATACGGGCTTTGTGGGGACGAAGCTGTGTGACTGTATGCGCCGCGATCTGATCCTGGCAGGCTACGAAAGCTCCGGCATCGGCGGACTTATCCGAACCCAGAGCTTTGAAACGTTCCGGCTGGATTATTATAACCGTTCTCCCGAGGAGCGAAAAAATATGGAGCGGGTGCTGGGAATCTGCCGCGCCTATGCGGAGCGTTTTACCGCCGGCAAGGGCGACAATCTGCTGTTCTGCGGCACCACCGGTCTCGGTAAGACGCACCTATCCACCTCCGTTGCCAAAGTGGTGGTGGAGCGGGGATTCGACGTGGTGTATGATACGATGCAGAATATCCTGTCGGATTTCGAGTATGAGCGGTTCGGCCGGAGTCACAGCGATACTTCCGAGCCGCGCACGGCGAAATATTTCGACTGCGATCTGCTCATCATCGACGATCTCGGTGCGGAGCTGACCAATCAGTTCACCGTCTCCTGCCTCTATAATATGATCAACACCCGCATCAATCATGGAAAATCCATGATTATCAGCACCAATCTGACACAAAATGAGATCCGTGAGCGGTACAGCGACCGGATCACAAGCCGTCTGTTCGGCGACTTTATCGCGCTTCTGTTCACCGGAAAGGATATCCGGATGCAGAAGGCGCTCGGACAATGAAAAAAACTCCCTGCACGAAATAGTTGTGCAGGGAGTTTTCAGCTATTATCGGAAATTACAAGAGAGTCTGCATCGGTCAGGGCTGTTACAGGATAGGTGCCGACAGCTGTGAGAAGCCGGAGATCCGCTTCTCGCTGGGCGGAATAATGGCAGATGAAAATGCCGTGATACAGCCCGAGACCGGAGAAATCGGTCAGACCGAAGGTGTCCCGATCATACGCGGCCACGTGAGAGATCTCGGCTGACGCAATGTGCGCACCGGCACTGCCGCCGATGTACACCGCGCCGTTTTGGACATAATTCCGGATTGCCGCGTCAAATCCGGCGTCGCGGATGCGTTTCATTGTGCCGAAGGTATTGCCGCCGCTGATATAGACAGCATCAATATCGGTCGGAAGTGCGGATGCGGGGGAAAAATAATCGGCGACATGGATGTTCTGTATCCGGAATCCGAAGGCTGCGATGCGGGAGTGGTATTTCCCGCTTCGGATTTTTCCGCTGTCGGCTTTTTCGTTTGGGAAAAACAGAATGCGGCAATCCTTGGCCGGCTTGCCGAGATTGGCATAAATGATGCTTGCGGACTCCGGATTGCCGAAATCGCAGGAGGAGAGGATCAGCTTCATGAGATGCCCGGTTCTCTCGCAAAAGCGGCAAAATAGATGACGACGGTGAGTGCGCAGAGGGCACAGCAGATGAGCATGGACGGTGTGTAGCCGAGGCCGGTGGTCATGATGCCGCCAAGCACGCCGGCCAGCACCTTGGGAATACCGTTGCCGAGAGCGTACATGAGGGAGTTGGCGGAGGCTTTGTTCTCCGGCGCGACGTGGGCGTTGATGTATACCGAGCCGCAGTAGGTGAATACGGTGGTGGCAAAGCCGGTCAGGAGGCCGATAAACAGCAGTACGGGCACGCTTGTCAGCAATGCCAGCCCCGCGTAACGGAGCGTCACCAGAACCGCACTTGCAAGGATGAGCTTTTTGATGCCAAGCTTGTCAAAAAGCTTGTTGAATGCAAGGAAAAACGGCACTTCGCCAAGGACGGTGAGGAAGGTATTCACGCCCCACACCTGTTCACTGTGACCCAGCGTTCCGGTGAGATGGCCGGGGAAAAAGTTGATGTAATATGTCCACGTGAACTGCGCGATGCCGACCAGCAGGAAAATGAGCATGAGACGACGGTCGTGGAAGATGGCCATCATGCTGGGACGGTGCTCCGACGAACCGTGACCGGCAACCTTGGGCGATGCGAGAGCGGAAATACAGGCGATGAGAGCCATGACAAGGTAGGCGTAGAAGATCACATTGATATTCTGCTCGGTGAAGCCGGTGAGGATCATGGGCAGCAGACCGAACATAAAGGTGCCGGTGATGCGGAACGGGCCGTATGCCGCGCCATGCTCCGAGGTGTATTCCAGCGTGATGATGTCGAGAATACCGGCGGTGGGGGAGAGAAAGAACATACAAAGCACCAGTATGACTGCAAGATACCAGAAGCTCTGATCCAGCATCAGGGCGAAGTAAAAGACTGCCGAGCCCATGGCGGTGAGAGCCAGCACGCGGTTCTTGGATTTCGCCTTATCCGCAAGATAGCCCCACAGAATGGGCGCGAAAATGGAGACGAGCGGGCCGAGTGCCAGCAGGACACCGGCCGCATCGTCTGCGTAGAATTTGCCGATATAGATCTGAATGAAGCAGTAATACAGCGCACTCAGACCGTAGACGGCGCCGTTGACTGCGAACAGTGAGAGATTGGAAATGAGTTTTGTTTTCATAGGAATTCCTTACTGTGACGATTGCGTGGGGAAATAGCCCTCCAGCATACAGGGCGCACCGAGATGACCTGGCAGCGCGAAGAAGCGATAGCCTTCCCGCCGGATGGTATTTACGCGGTCATATGCATCGCTGACACGGACGGCGGCCAGCTGGAACGCGATATTCACGCCGGGATTTTCATAATTGATCTGTCGGTGTGTCCAGAGCAGGGGATTTTCATAATAGGGATGATAAAATGCGAGACTTTTCGGAATGCCGCGCCCGCCTTCGCAGACCGCATTCCACAGATCCACGCCGCGATTGTGGGCGATCTCCGCCGTGACAGCGCAGGCGTTCAGATTGAACAGGCTGTAGAACAATGAACGGGTGCGCTCCATTTCATTGATGAAAGAGCCATCCTCGCGTGTCTGACGGGGGAGAATGCGTTCCGTGAGCCGCGTGAAGCACCGCTGAAGCATTGCCTCATCGCCGATAAAGGCCGCATATGCCGCCGCCTGTGCAGTCCACCAGCTGCTGTGATTGTTGGGATACTCCCGCTCCTCGATACCTTTTTTGCTGGTATCCAGCCATGTGAGATAGGCGGCAAACCATTCCCGCAGTCCTGCCACGGTATCGGATGTGCCGGGGCAGAGGGTGAAATAATCCATGGCGGATATGAGGCGGATGAGCGCCGCCGTATCGATGATGCCGATGCCGCGCCCGTCGGTGATGCCGGAGATGGCCTGCGCATATTCGAGGTGGGGATTCATTTTGGTGGCAGGATCGAGGAACCACGTTTCCAGCAGCGTTTTCGCCCGATCGATGCAGTCCTGCCGGTCAAAGAGAAAGCCGGCGATGCTGAGAATGTACACATCATCCGAGAGGGCGGTAAGATGCCGCCGGTGTGTATCCATGCGTTCGGGATAATATTCGCCGTCCCGCCGGATGAAAGGACCGCCGGGATTTGCCGGATCGGGCCACCAGTATGGCGCTTCGGTATAGAAATCGTGAGGGTCGCCGCTGACAGCGCGGCTTTTTGTGAAGGTGACGCTGTAAAGGGGATTGCGCATCCGGATCTCCGCCTCTGCCGAAAGCTCGGCGGATATGCGGATAAAATCGGGAGCGGCACCGTCGTGCAGCATTCGTTTGAGCAGAGCTTTGTGAGCATCCTTTGTGATGATTTCCATATGCATACTCCTTTGCAATGTAATCTTGTAAATTATATCACACTTTTTCCCGGTTGTAAAGGGCTTTTTTCAAAATATTTCCGCCTGCGGCACATCCGATTTCGCAAATGATATTGACAATTGCATTTTATCATGATAAAATAGTGGTAGTGAATTTTCACTCAAATTTTTTCTAAGGATGGTATCAATCATGAGCAAGGCTATGGAAGCCCTCTATAAAAAGGGCACGGTCAACGCACAGCGCATCGACACCGACACACTGTTTGCGGATGACAATATTGTATGTAAGTTCGAGGGTATCCTTGAAAAGTCGATGAATTATATCGCCGATTTTCAGCTGATCGACCCCATTCATTGGACGCGCTTTGTGAATCAGTTCCGCATCCATTCCGACAATCCCGGCGGCTGGAGAGGCGAATACTGGGGCAAGATGATGCGCGGTGCGTGCTTTGTATATTCCTGCACCCGCGATGAAAAGCTGTATCAGACCCTGCATGACACCGTTGCCGATATGCTGACCACCGAGGATGAGCTTGGCAGAATCTCCGCAAAAGATGTGGAGCATGAGTTCACCGGTTGGGATATCTGGTGCCGCAAATATGTACTGCTGGGTATGCAGTATTATCTGGAGATCAACAAGGATGCGGAGCTGGAAGCGAAGATCATGGAATCCATGAAGCATCAGGTTGACTATATGATCTCCAAGCTGGGCCGTGAAGAAGGCAAGATCCGCATCACCAGAGCCACCAGCAACTGGCGCGGTCTCAACTCCTCGTCCCTGCTTGAGCCGATTGTCCGCCTGTATGATCTGACCGGCGAGAAGCGTTACCTCGATTTCGCGGAATACATCGTAAGCGAGGGCGGCACCAGCATCTGCAACATTTTCGAGCTGGCATTTGCCGACACCACCGATCCCTATCAGTATCCTGTCGTCAAGGCGTATGAGATGATCTCCTGCTTTGAGGGCCTGCTGGAATACTACCGCGTCACCGGCATCGAAAAGTGGAAGCAGGCAGTCGTCCGCTATGCCGGCCGCATTCTGAATACCGACATCACTATCATCGGCAGTGCGGGATGCACCCATGAGCTGTTTGACCACTCCGCGGCGCGTCAGTCCGACCCCGCATTCACCGGCATCATGCAGGAAACCTGTGTCACTGTCACATGGATGAAGTTCTGCTATCAGCTGCTGGCACTCACCGGCGATCCCAAGTTCGCGGACAGCTATGAGCAGGCACTTTACAACGCATACCTCGGCGCCATCAATACCGAAAAGATCCTCGACGATAAGGTCATCCTCTCCCGCAATCCCGATGCGATCCTCGAGCCGTTGCCCTTCGACAGCTATTCCGCACTCCTTCCCGGCACACGCGGACGCTTCATCGGCGGTCTGTGCTTCATGCCCGACAACACCTACTACGGCTGCTGTGCCTGCATCGGTTCTGCCGGCATCGGTCTGCTCTCCAAGGTAGCCGCCATGGTCAGCCGCGACGGTGTGGCCGTTAACCTGTACATCCCCGGCAGCATCACCACCATGACCCCCGACCGCCAGAGCATCACCGTCAAGACCGAGACAAAGTATCCGGCCTGCGGAAAGATCGGATTGAAACTGGAATTGGAAAAAGAGGAAGAATTCACGCTTTCTCTGCGCATTCCCGCATGGAGCGAAGCCACCGCCATCTCGGTCAACGGCGAGGAGATCGACGTTACCGCAGGCTACACCAATATCCGCCGTGTATGGAAGAACGGCGACTGGATCGGTCTCTGCCTTGATATGCGCACCCGCGTGATCAAGCCCATCTCCTGCCCGCGTGATATTATCGTCACCAAGACCGGCTGGGATGCGGACTATCATGTACTGCAGGTTGTGGAGGAATCTCCCATGACAAAGTATCACATCGCAATGCGCCGCGGTCCGCTGGTGCTGGCACGCGATGCAAGACTGGGCGACGGCGATGTCTGCGATCCGGTTGACATTCTGTACGACAGAGACGGCATTGTTGACGTGAAGCCCTCCGACACCACGGATTTCGACACCATGGTGGAATTCGAGGTTCCCACCGTTCACGGCGGCAGCTTCAAGGTCATCGACTACGCCTCCGCCGGCAAGACATGGCGTGAGGACTCGAAATACGGCTGTTGGCTGCCTACCAGAAAATACGAGAGATAATCACTACACCCCATTCGGCTTTGCCGGATGGGGTGGCGTTTTCTGATGAAAATTTCAGCCGCACGGTTTCAAACCGTGCGGCTGAGTGTTTATCCGCTTACAGTACGCGCATTGCCACAAAAGGCTCGCTTACGGTGATGCCGATCTCCAGCAGATTCACCTTGCCGGTGACAACGGCATAGCAGTCCTCGCTGTCCTCCAGCACCTCTGCATCCAGCATACACAGGCAGTGGTTCGGCTTCTTGTCAAAGCGCAGATACCAGCGGGACGGAAGCTTGTCCGCGGGAAGAATGTCCGCTTCGTCAAGGCGATCCCAGACCGTGGTGGTGTGAGGATGGTCGAGATACATAGCGATCTCGATGATGTCGGACACGACTGCGCTGGCGGTGGGAAGCTTGCCTGCACCGCGGCCGTAGAACATGACGTCGCCGATGGCGTTGCCGTTGACGAGGATGCCGTTGTAGACATCGCTGATGCCGGACAGCGGGCAGCTGTTCTTCACCAGCATCGG
>SVSO01000078.1 GCA_015064195.1 Oscillospiraceae bacterium | reverse complement strand
CCGAGAAGGACGATTTTGACCGGTCTATCAGCAGCGAGCCTCATTTGCGCACCGCCTTTACTGCGTCCGCCCATGCTTCGGGGAAGTCTCCGCTGATGCCATCGAATACGAGCATTGGAGCGATCTCCACGAATTTGCCGCCGACGGAGATGCGCGTCACGATGTCGGGAAATACCTTGTCAAGCCTGCCGATGACCGTGTACAACCGCGTGGCGGTTTCGTCATGGTCGTTGGTGTGAGAAAATTTCGCCTCCATCGTGTTGTGTGAGTGCAGCTCCATGACGAGCAGGAATTTTTCATCATCAATGTCCGGAAGCGTCGTTTCCACGCTCGCTTTCGATACGGTTTGATTGGGAACGTGGACGCAGTATTTTTCCTCCTCGACCGACCAATACACATTCGCCATCGCTTCCGTCTCGCCGCGGCTCTTGAAAAATGCCACGATTTCCGCAAGAATTGCATACGGGATTTTCGGCAGAGCCGGGATGAACCCGGCTCTTACCTTGTCAAAATGCGCGACATTTTCCGCTTCAGCGACAAATGTGCCGATGCGATTCTTGCGCACCTCGTAGATTTTCCCATCACGCGACGGGACGTAGATGATCGCTTTGCCGCTGGCAGCCGCTTCGTCGAGGGTGTTCGCCATGCCCTTGTAGGCGGGGATGACGCCCTTTTTCTTCGCGGTGACCATCGGCGTGATCTTGCATTCGATATCGCCTTTCGCCTTTTTCATGGCGGCGGCGAATTCCTTCGATTCTTCGATCTGTGCTTTGAGCGCGGCAATCGTCGTCTTTTTCGGCGTGGTGACAGGCTTTGTGATACTGCCGTAGACCATCTTCCATGTGACGCTCGCCGCGTCGTCAAGCTCGGGGAAATCCTCGGCTTTTTCGTTGCGGTAGGCATCGAAGGTCATGGACGAGTCGGCGATTTCCTCCTTCACGTCGGCGTAGGAGAAGATCGGCGGTTTGGCAGTCAGGCGGATTTTTTCATCCGCTGCCTGTTTTTCGTCTGCTTTTGCGACTGCCGCGGCAAAAAGGTTTGGCTTCGGTTCGGGAGCGGCTGCGGATTCGGGAGCGTGCGGTTCGCCTGCTTTGGGGGCAGCGTTTTCGGGAAGCGTTTCATTCGTGTGTTCCTCCGTTTGGATTGATTCGGCGGCGAAGATGTCTGATAAATCGTCGCCGGTGAAGTCAGGTAGCGATGCGAAATCTGCATCGCCAAGGTCGATGTCGTCGGCAAAAAAGCCGTTTTTGCTGGGTTCCCTCATAGTGGTTCCTCCTTTGAATTTACGGGAAACAAAAACACACGGGGAGCCGTGGCTTCTCGTGTGTCGTTTCCGTATTTGATTTTTTGTTCCGTAGAAATGGCATACGCTCTGCATATGCTGAATACACAGGGCGAACGTGACCATGTTTGCTATCGCTGGGGATAGGGCTGCACGGGCAGCGTTCGTCCTGCGTATCTGCTTACCGTGGGAGCTGCTTACCATTTTTACAGGGGTATTATAACGCAGATTCGCGCGAATTGCAATGGCGGGAGTGAAGAAAGGGATGAGTGCGTATGGAATTGTAATCAAAGCATATTTTACAGGATCTATCACTATCTCGGTTCAGCCTCCAATATCACTATTTCCATTCTGCTCTGCTTCCCGCTTTTTTCCGTATACATTGCGCTTCCTCCGTCCTTCTTTTTTCACCTATACTATATTTCGTTTCCTTATATAAGGACGACCAAGGGTTCAGAACCGTTGTCCTGAATTCTTTGTCAGCGAACAGAAGGTGCGGCGAATGCCGCACCTTCTGCTATTTCATTTTTGAAAACATCGCCTTGACATCCTCACGTCCCAGTGTCATCTCCGCCTGCATGAATTCATCGCCGCGACCCATGGCACGGATGCTCCATTTGCTCGTCCAGGTGAGAAGATACGCAAAGGAATAACCATGGTTGCGCAGCACGGTAAGATCGTTATAGAGATCCATGCTGTCATACAGCGCGGGCTGTCTCGCCATTTCCTCCGCGAGAATGGAGCCGGTGGGACCGAATTCGGTGATCGCGCCGATTTTACCAGACAGCTTCAGGAGCTTTCCGTAGTTATCGCCGCTCGTGATCTCCAGCTTACCGCTCGAATACCAGTCGAGACCGACCATGTCGCAGTATTCGTCGCCGGGATAGAGGTAGGTGGTGGACATGGTGCCGCCCGGCTTGTCGTCGATGTTTGACGAGGTGTTGGGGCTGTGATTCCAGATGAGGTTATCGAGTCCAAGCTCCTTTGTGTAGTAGTCGTAGATATACCGCCACAAATCAATGAGACGGGCAGCGTCCATGGTCTTGCCGTTCTGCGTGGTGCAGAACCAGAACCAGCTGCCGTTGGCCTCGTGTAGTGGCCGCCAGATGACGGTGACGCCGTTGTCGCCCAGCGTCTTCAGGAAGCGCGCGTTGGCATCCAACTCCTTTTTGAAGAGGGTATTGTATTCGGTGCCCTCGGTGATGAGGTCGCGGAAGGCCTGCTCATAGCCCTCCTTCGTGTCAATACTGCCGAACAGTCCGCGCACACGGGATGCGGGGGCAGACGGATTGTCAAAGTGCGAGCTGGCGGTGACAATGCCGCCCTCGGCGCAGTAGTTCACGATGTCACAGATCCAACCGCTCCAGTTGAGATCGGATTGGCGCATGATGTCGAGGCCGTAGCAGGCGAGGTCGATGCCGAGGATGCCGGGCTCCTCGCCGGTTGCCTCGGCGAAAGTACGGATGGTGTCCGCGAGCACATCCGGCGCGGTGCCTACGGACTGCTCGCCGATGATGATGTGATTTTTGTCCGCGTAAACATCCGTCAGCAGCTGCATGAGCTGTGCTTTCGTGTAGATTTCCTTTTTTCCGGTGCTGCCGGTGAAATTGTCGGCGGCGGTGAGGTTGTAATCGCCTCCGCCAAGGCTGGGCAGGAAGTTTGCGGTGAACGCCTCGATAGCGCGAGGCAGGGAATCGCGGCTGCCCCTGATGGTGAGATTGCCGTTCTCGACGATGTAGCTGTATTCGTCCGCGATCAGGCCAGTGCCGTCGAGGATGATATAATGACCACTGCTGTTCTGAAACGCAGTGACGGGAAGCTCGGTACCGAATATGCTGCCGATGGCAGCTGCAAAGGGCTTGATATCGGCAAGGCTGTTGTTGTATAGCGCGAATTCGCCGATGTCCACACCGTCGATTGTGAATTTATCAAACATATAAGTACCACGATATTCATAACCGTCGCCTGCAGGAATGAGCAGGCATTTATTTTTGCTGTCAATGAGATTGTCACAGTAAAATTCCACTGCTGCATGCAGTGCGTCGTTGCTGCCGCCAATGATGACCAGGCGGTTCCCGACGACTTTAATTACATAGTCGTTCCAGCGAAGCGTGGAGGCGATCTCCTGCGATTCTATGCGGTTGGTGATGCCGATGAGAATCTCTCTGGTATCGGTGGGGATATCCTCACCGCGCTTTACCCAGTCGGTGGTAATCGGTAGTCGGGTGCCGGTCATATCCTCCACTGCGTTGACGAAGGTACTAAACGCCTTGGTTGTCTTTTCATCCGAGGTATCGGAGCGGATGGCGGTATAGCTTTGCCAGTCGGCAAGCAGCACTGCATCGATGGTTTCCTCTCTGGCACAGGACGCGGCGCAGATGAGGAGGCCGATCAGCAGAAGCAGACGAAAGCAGAGGTGTTTTGGCATTGGATTCTCCTTTCGATATGTTAGGTCAATAATTGTCCTGAGCATATTATAGTATATCGGGGAAATTTGTGCAAGCACCTAAAACGCCTGCGCATTCATCCGGGTGCGCAGGCGTTTGACTGTATTTACAGGATGTGCGGGTTATTTGATATTTTCGCGGATGGTTTCCATGTAGGTTTTCTGCGCTTCCTTAATGGCAGGCTCATACTCCGCCAGCTTGGAGGCGAAATTTCCCTGTGTTACTGATTTGATAAACACACTCAGAGCCGGATTTTTTACCACATTGGAGAAAATATAGCCGTAATCCAGCGTAAAGCCTTCATGGATGATATCGTACATGCGGGAAGATTCGTCATCGGTCGTGTATTTCGTCTTGAGCGCTACTTCATAATATGCGGGAGTAACTGTTTTGTAATTCTGTGAGCTTAATGCTTCCATAACGGCACCTGCCATGTTCGGGTCACCGCAGGTGATCGGCATGCTGAATGCATTGTGTGTTGAACGTGCATTTGAATAATAATGCTCTTGCGATGCTTCAAATTTCGGATACGGCAGAATGCCATACGGATCCTTCATATCGCGCAGATAGGTGATGGTATCATCGAATTGTGCCGTAATGAAGAGTGTCTTTCCTTCCGGGAATTTCGCGGGTGTTGTGCCGTTGACGAGCAGGGCTCCGGGTGTTTCATTAACCAGTTTATACAGCTTTTCAATAATGGATGCCGTTCGGTCGCTGCTCATATCGAATACCCATTCACCATTCTGCTCGGTAAACATGTGCATTTCTGCCGACGCAATAAAACCGCTGATGTGAATGTCGGTGTAAAGCCGTAAACCAAGCTGGTCATCATCTGACCATACACCATTGCTGTCGATATCTTTTCCTGCCAGTTCGGTAAACTCCATCAGCTTGTCAATCGTCCATTGTCCTTTTTCGACAAGCTCATACAAATTACCAATGCCCAATTCATCAGCCAGACGCTTGTTATAAATAATACAGAATGCATCCTGCAGATAGCCGAGAGAGGCATCACCGGACATGAAATAGAGTTTTCCGTCAACTGTGACAAGATCCGCGAGGCCTCGCATATAATAGGGCTTCGTGACATCGATATAGGGATTCGTCAGCAGATCGGCGAAGATGCCCTCCTGCATTTTCACCGGCGAGTTGCCGATCATCAGATCGACCCAGTCGTAAGCATCGTCACCCGCCATGACCGTGGAGGTGATATGATTCATGAAGGTATTGCGGTCTTCACCGTTCTGACCGTTCATTGTGACCGTCTCGAGCTTGACGTTCAGCCGTTCCTCCACGGCGCGATGGCTGTTGTAGAGCGCATCATTCACCACGTCGCCGTTCTGCTCCTCGACGGAGAATTCATCAACGATCTCAGCGCGATAGAAGAATGTCACCGTCTCGCCGCCGAAATCGAGATCACTGGGAAGCTCGTCATCGCTAGGATCGACGGGCTTGGTTGTTTCGACTTCCGGTACTGCAGTCGTGTCAGTCGTCGCGGCAGATTCGCCGCAGGATGCAACACTCACTGCTAAAATTGCCGCCAAAAGCATGGAAATTTTTCTTGTGTTCATAAATCTTCCTCCTGAATTTTATAATTTTTTATATTCTTCCGCACCGCAGCATGCAAGCAGGGTGTGGAACAATGTACGCTCATATTCCGGGGAATAGGGATTCTCCCGCTCACCTCGCACCATCCCGGCGAATGCGCACATCATGGGGACGTAGCGGTCGAAGGGCTCGCTGGTTGATTCCTGCACAGGCTTCCCGGGCATCGTCTCACGCTTCTGCGACTGGAAAAGGTATCCGTCTCCCGGAATACGGACTTCCAGCGGACGGATTTCGATGGAGCCGCCTGTACCGGTGATGACCAACTGACGGCGGTTTCCGCCGCCGATTTCCGTTCCCGCAGCTTTAATCAAGGAAACACCGTGGGGATATTCGAGCACTGCCATGCCGTAGTCCTCGCCGAAGCCGTCGGCTGTCGGACGGGAAAGGGGAACAATATTCTGCGGCATTCCCTGGGCGCGCAGGACGATATCGACAAGATGACAGCCGAGGTAGAACATCATGCCGCCCGGGAATTCGCCAAGCCAGCGGCGCACCGTCTCGCTATCAAGACGGCTCATCTGCGCTTCCACGGCGAACACATCGCCAAGCGTGCCGGATGCGGCACGCACGGCGGCATCGACAATGTAGGGATTGTACCGGTACATATAGCCGAGATGGAAAACCTTGCCGCTCTCTTTGACCGCGTCGATGAGGGCATCGAATGCTGCACCGTCGGGACTGCCGGGTTTTTCCATATGGATGTGCTTTCCGGCATCCGCCGCCATTTTGGCATATTTTGTAAGATGGATTTCATCTGTCTCCACTGCGACGGCTTCGATGGTGGGATCGGCAAGGATTTCTTCCACCGTCAGCGCCGGAAAACCGTCAAAAACATGAAGCTTGTCCGCGCATGTCTCACGCTCGCCTTCGACGAGCACATACCCCGCGATGTCGAACACATCGGGCAGCGCGCGGAGGGTTTCAAAAATGTCCGGGCCGTGGCTGAAGCGGTTGATGCCGATCTGGGCAATGCGGATGCGTCTCATGCCTGCAGCCACCGCATACGTGCTACCATGCTGCCGGCAAGGAACAGAACTTTTTTGTTTTTGTACATGATATACCGCCTTTCGTATTTTTTTATTATTATAACATGCGTGATGGAGAATTTCAATATAAGAATTGACCATTTTCTGCGATTTCTGACCATCTCATTGACAAAGAAAACTGCCCGTGTTATAATAATATTACAATAAATTTCTAAATAACCGGGAGGAATGTGTGTGGAAACTACCGATCCCGTATACCTTTTTAACGATATGTTACCACGAAAAGTTGTCAACCATGGTGACGACTATATATATCAGTACATCACCGGACGAATACTGACGAAAATTTACCATTCTCACGAATTTTCCGAGCTCGTCTATATGCTGGAGGGAAGCTGTATCCAGCGGATCAACGGCGAGGATATCGTGTTCGGTCAGCATGATCTGCTCATTCTGCGACCGGGCGATCGGCATTGCTTTATTGAGCAGAGCGACGATATGGCGTGCTTCTCGCTGTCCGTACGGCAGTCGGAATTTGATCGTATGGCAGAGATGATGGATCCCTCCTTTGCTGCAGAAATCCGAAGCGCCGCATCACCGCCGCTCTTTCATACGATGGGAGAACTCCCGATCTCACGGTATGAAAGTGGTGAGCTGATGATCGGTAATTCGGTGTATGACTGGAAATTTTTAATGATGTGCCTGCTCAAGCTCTATGCTGATAGCCGATGCGCGAATCGCAGTCTGCCGCAGGGGCTGGAGCTTGCCGTACTCGAGATGCAGCGGCCGGAGAATCTCCGCCTCGGCATCGATGCCTTCACTGCCCTCACGAATTACAGCCGGACGCATCTGGCACGGCTGATTCATCGTCACTACGGCATGAGTCTCAAGCAGTTCATTAACGATCTGCGCCTGAAGCAGGCCTACCGCGAGCTCGTACTGACCCATCGGAGTCTTGATGAGATCGCCGAATCGCTGGGCTATTTCAGCCTCAGTCATTTCAGCCATATCTTCAAGGTGCGCTTCGGCATCACGCCGACGGCGCTCCGCCGCCGTGACGGCTTATGGACGGTATAACACAGATCGGCAAACAAAAACCGGCGGCACATAGCCGCCGGTCAGGAAATATATAATAACTTAGAGGAGAAACAAAATATGCAAAACAAACAGATCCTATTTACAAGTATCAATACCGCTGAGCTGGTTGAACAGCCCACGACGGAGCCGTCCGCCGGACAGGTACTGGTAAAAACCGCCATCAGTACCATCAGCTGCGGAACCGAGCGCGCAAACCTCACCGGCGGAACCAATGTCAGCGGTGTATCGCCGACGTTCCCACGCTATCCTGGCTACAGCTCCGCAGGAACGGTGGAGTCGGTCGGCGAAGGCGTTACCCATGTAAAACCCGGTGATCGGGTTGTCGTATACTGGGGTGTCCATGCCGCCTACAATCTGGTTCCCGCAAAGCAGGTTGTGAAAATCGGCTATGACAACATCGCTTTCCCAGAGGCTGCCTTCAGCTTTATTGCGACCTTCCCCCTGGCTGCCATCCGGAAATGCCGGGTTGAGCTTGGCGAATCGGCCATGGTCATGGGATGCGGTCTCCTGGGACAGCTGGCCATCCGCCTGCTCAGAGCAGCGGGTGTCTGCCCGATCATTGCGGCAGACCTGACGGCATCGCGTCGGGAAGAAGCGCTGCAGAGCGGTGCGGACTATGCTTTTGACCCATCGGAGAAGGAATTTGCAGGAGAAGTGAAGAAGCTAACCGGCGGCGGTGTGAATGTCTGCATTGAAGTCACCGGTGTGGGGGCAGGGCTTGACAGCGCGCTGGACTGCATGGCGAGATTCGGCAGAGTAGCGCTTCTCGGCTGCACGCGGGACAAAAATTTCTGCATTGACTACTATCATAAGGTTCACTTTCCCGGAATCCAACTGCTCGGCGCACATACAGCCGCCCGTCCGGATGTGGAATCCCATCCGGGGTATTACACGCACGAGGATGACATTCGCGCCGTTCTCAGGCTCTGTGCCTTGGGGCGGCTGAAGCTGGCGGACATGATCCGCGAACAGCACGATCCCGCCGACTGCCGCGAGGTATACACCCGTCTGGCAGAAGATCGGAACTTCCCGATTGTGACGCAGTTTATATGGGAGCGCGGGTAAAAATCCAGCGATTGCCGGTTCCCTTCGTCTTCTGGCTGTTTTTGGCATAGCCCAGTTCTTCGTCGATTTCCGCTTTCAGCATATTCTGGATATCCGCTATCGTTTGACATTGCCTTATCCTCCGGTGCAGTAAAAGCATTTCCATTATACCACAAACTCTACTCTAATGAAGGATTGCGTATTTGGATTTTCGACCGGAGGATGATTTAATTATACTTTAATTATACTTAAGAAAGGACAAACAACATGACAGAATCAAAATGGATCTGGTGCCGCGGCGATTACGAAATCGCGCACAGCATCAAGCTGCATGCACGCCGCGAGGAATTCGGCTGCGATTACCCCTGCATGTGGAGCCTCGGAAACGTGTTCCCGCGTGTCCGCTTCCAGAAGAGCTGCGCCTTTGAGACGGACGGCTGGATTAAAATTCACGCGAAGGGCATCGGCTTTGTTACGCTTGACGGGAAGAAATATCCCATCGACACGCGCATTTCGGTGCCTGCCGGTGAGCACGGTGTGTCCGTAACGCTGCTGCGCGAGGATGGGCTTCCCGCGATTATCTGCGAATCCGATCAGCTGGCATCCGACTGCACATGGCTCTGCGCGCCCGCATCGGATGCGCGCGGCTGGACTGCGGGCGATGAACCGGCATATACCTCGCCGGAGGACGATGTGGACGTGTTCCCGTTCACGCTGACCGAGGTGCTGCCCGCATCCATCGAGGGCGGTCTGCACGACTTCGGGAAAGAGCTGTTTGCCTCGCTGGAATTCGATGCCGATCCGGCGGATGAAATTCTCGTGGTCTATGGCGAATCCCGCGAGGAGGCGACGACCTACGCCGAGCCGAATGAGCGCGACAATGCGCTGATCACCGAGCGCGTTTCCGGAAAGTCGCACTACCGCCTGAAATCCCGCGCGTTCCGCTATGTGAATTTCGTCGGCGCATCCGTGAAAAATGCGAAGGCGTGGCTGGAGCTGCTGCCGGTGGAATACAAGGCGAGCTTCTCCTGCCCCGACAAGCCGGAGCTTGAAAAGATCATCGCCACCTGCGCGTACACCTTCCATCTGAATTCCCGCGAATTCCTTCTGGACGGCATCAAGCGCGACCGCTGGTGCTGGTCGGGCGACGCGTATCAGTCCTACCTCGTCAACGACTACCTCTTCGCCGACCGTGCGCTCAACCGCCGCACCATCACCGCGCTTTACGGCAAGCCGCCGTACTACGAGCACATCAACACCATCAACGATTACTCCGCGCTGCTGATTATCGGCACATGGGAATACTACTTCACCACCGGCGATCTCGATTTTATCAGGTTCATCCTGCCGCGCGCCAAGGCGCTCTATCAGTTCATTCTCGATCGGCTGGATGAAAACGGCCTCGTCGTGCGGCGTCCGGGCGACTGGATCTTCATCGACTGGTCGGATATCGACAAAAACGGCCCGCTCTGCGCCGAGCAGGTGCTGCTCTGGCAGGCGCACAACGCCATGGCATGGCTGGCTGCAGCCGTCGGCGAGGACGGCGCGGCTTATCTCGCCCGTGCCGATGCGCTGAAGGCGCTCATCATGGAAAAATACTGGGACAATGAAAAGCGCGCGTTCATCGACAGCTTCACCTCCGGCAAGCGAAATGTCACTCGCCACGCGTCCATCTTTGCGATCCTCTACGATTTCGTTGACCGCGAGACGGCGGACGTGCTGGTCGAGAGCGTACTGGAAAACGATGCGATCACCAAGCTGACCACGCCGTATTTCGAATTCTATGAGCTGATGGCGCTCTGCAAGCTCGGCCATATCGAGTACGCACAGAATATGATCGACTCCTATTGGGGCGGCATGCTGAAGCTGGGCGCAACGACGATCTGGGAGCAGTACGATCCTACCCAGTCGGGCATCGAGCACTACGGCATGTACGGCATGCGCTTCGGCAAATCCCTCTGCCACGCATGGGGCAGCGGCCCCGTGTATCTGCTGGGCAGATACTGCGCAGGCGTTGCGCCGACCTCCATCGGCTCGGCCACCTTCGAGGTCGCGCCGAATCCCGGTAGATACGAGCGCTTTGATGCGGTGGTGCCGGTTGCGGGCGGTACCGTATCCGTCCACATCGACTGCGGAAAGCTGCGCGTCGAAACGGCGCTCTCCGGCGGTACCGTGAAGTGGAGAGAGAAGGAATATCCGCTCGAAGCTGGAAAGGCGCTGGAGCTGTAAAAAGGGAAAAATTTCTGCATGATTCTGCGAGAAATTCACCTTGACAACAGCGAGAAAATCGAGTGTAATGAAAATGTATAATTTATCTACTTCATTTATCTATACAATTTATTTATAATTTATTAGTCCAAATTCGACTTTGTGTTTTCATCGGAAACACTTGATAACAATAAAATGATGTTGTATAATAATGTTAAGGCACTACCGCATAATAAACGGTAGTGCCTTATACCATGATTTAATTATACCAGAACGACTATCTGAAGGATTTCCAAGTGTATCATCCGAAGTTCCCGAGCATCGGCAGATGGCAACAGAAATCCTATTTCGGCAGACGCGTTCATCCATACATCACCCATGGCAATTCCTAAGACCGTTGCAGATGCAGAATGGGAATGCTATATCATAACAGTGTGACAGAATAATATCTATGCGAAAATTCCACTCGGTGGAATTTTCCGCAACAAGCTCATCATGGCGCACAGTTTTTGCAGGCAGAGTCCCCCATCATAATCGCGTCATCTCGCGTTCCGGTGAAAAAAGCCTTGTTCTTCTCGCTCATCTGTCGGACGCTCGCGCAGGTGAAAACATGGAATTTCTTCGTATTGGTATTCAGAACATATTCCGTCCCTGCCGGTACAGGAGCAGTTATTTCCACCGCTGTTCTTCCGTTCCCGCCGTGCGCTCTGGCATAATCGTCACCGTCGTGCCATCGCTCGTGCAGTAGATATCCCCCTGTAAATCCGTGCGGTATACTACCACATCCGCATCACGCAAACGGCTAAGTGTACCGTCAGTGGGCTGCCCATAAGCATTATTCTTGACAACCGAAAGTACCACATATGTCGGCATGATTTCCCACAGGAACGGATATGTCATGGATGTATCGCTGCCATGATAGCCGACCTTGAGCACATCCGCCGACAGGTCAGCCTCGGTAGCAAGGATTGCCTGCTCAGCTTCGCGCTCTGCATCTCCGGTGAAAAGGAATCTCGTACCGAGCAGGATGTCGTCACTGCTGCAAAGCACGACGACCGCATCGCCCGCGCCACCTACGAAATCGACATCCACAATCCGGC
>SVSO01000077.1 GCA_015064195.1 Oscillospiraceae bacterium | reverse complement strand
AGCATCCCCGCGCGTATAGAATAAAAACACGATATAATAGAACATATCAAAGATGATGTGGAGAGAACCATGCAGAAAAAGCAATACAGCGACAGCCATCTGTATACGATTGCCGTCCGTCCGGGCGGTCTTCCCGTGATTCCGGAGGAGCTGGATCGCGTCAAAAAATCCTCCGCCTACCGCATCCTGTGCGTGCTCGGCGGAGAATGCCAGCTGTTTTTGTCGGGAAAATCCTATCGCCTCCGGAAAAACGATATCTGCTACCTGTGCCCCGGCGATATCTACCGCACGACACCGATCCATATGATGAGGGTACTCAACATTTATTTTTCCTTTGATCGTGACGATGCACAAAAGCTGGCGGATGTTGCGGAGATCGACCGCAGCTCGGTGGTGCAGCGGTATGAGATCACCGATATGACGCTGCTTGATGCTCCGTTTGTACTGAAAAATTTCGCAGATGGCACAGCACTTGCGGAGCGGATGCCGGAGCCTGCAAAGCGGCCTGGAATGATGCAGAAAAAGCGCCAGAATGTCCTTCTTGAAATGCTGTTATCCGAGATGATGCGGCATCACGAACTGCTTGAATCCAACAATCGGGACAACAAGCAGGCGCGTCTGCTTGCTGAGATTACGAATTTTATCAACGGCCGCATCCGCGAAAAGCTGACCTGCCGGATGGTGGCGGAGCATTTCGGCTACCATCCGAATTATCTGAATGCGCTGGTCAATGAGGCAGCGGGAATGCCCCTCCGGCAGCTGATTATGGAGCAGAAGATCAAATACGCAACGGACGACCTGATGGGGACCGACAAGCCCATCGCCGAAATTGCGCAGGATTATGCCTTCTGCGACAGCAGTCACTTCGATCGGTGCTACTGCCGTGTGACCGGGCTGCGGCCGACGGAGGTCAGACATGCGTCACGAGGGGAAGAAAGTTAATAAAGAAAATGGCGCCAAGAGCGGCAGCCTGCCGACCGAGCGAGAAAAAAGCCTGATGAATCCTATCTTCATCAGGCTTTTTCGCGCTTGGCATATGCAACCGCCTTGCAGCGGGCATCCGCACCGATATGGTTCGGGGGACAGATGGCAATTATTTTATCGTAACGTGGCTGCAGTTTTTCAGAACAACAGGCAGCTGGCCTTCGCGCAGGCCGGTGATCGTGTTGCCGGACATTTCCACGCCACTAACCTGATCAAGTACCATCGCCGCCTCGACGGGGGCGATCACCGTGTTGCCGGTAAAGCGGATATTTTTGTGGTAAAACGGCGCTTTTTCGGTTGGCTGGAAGCCGCATTCGGTTTTTACAGGGCAGCCGCAATGGTCAAAGGTGCAGTTACGGATAGTCACATCCCGCACGCCGGTGTTTTCATACCAGTAGTTCATATCGCCGGAGAACAGGACGGAAAAACCGAAGGTTTCAAATGTACAGTTTTCGATCAGCGCCCGCTTGCCGCTGGAGATACGCACACCGGCTCCGCAGTTGATTTTGCAGCCGCGAATCTCGATCTCCGGCATCCGGCGATTTTCTAAGATATCGCCCGGCGCGATTTCGTTCGCCAGCGGCTCGGTAAATGTGATCTGCATAATCTTCATCTCTCCCGGAAGAAATTCCGCCTTCTCCACGATGCCGACGGCGCGGATCTCCTGCGTATTCTGACGGTAGATATAGACTTCATCGCCCGGCAGAACGTAGGCCATATCGAGCAGTGCCGCGGCGGGACCCTTGACGGTCAGCGTTTTGGGATCGTTTTGTTCCATGCAGACTAAATAATTGCCGTGGATGTTGACCGCATCGTCCAGCAGATTTTCAAAGCGGCAGTTTTCGATTTTGACAAGGCCGGTGGAATGGAAGGTATGGAAGCCGTCTGCGTTGATGGTGATGTGCCTGTCAGACCCTTCGTCCGGATACATGCTGAAATCATTGACCGTGATGTTGTGGCAGAGATTGCCCACAAGCCCCATTCCACCGATGTGCAGGAGGCGGACGTGTTCGATGACCGTATCCGTGTTCCGTTCCAGAAGGAAGCCCGGCTTTCTCCGATCCTCGTGCGTCATCACGAGAATATGCCCGACCTGCGGCTGGAAATACGCCGGAATCTGCGTGAGGCGAACCCTGCCGCCGCCGAGATCGTCGGCCAGAACCTGATGAATCGGGCAGGGCGGATTGGGACGGGGATGAATCTCATCGCCGATCAGCCCGAGAAAGATGCCGCAGCTTCTTCTGCCGTTTTCGGGATCGATTGCCGTGAACAGCATATCGCCCCTCACCAGACGGTGCTCCCATGTCTCGCCGACGGCGATGAAATCGTGCCCTTCGATGCGGTACGGGAACGATTCGGGTATCTGTATGGTGATGCTGCCCGGCTCGGATTCGAGAATCCGGCCTTCCGTATAGAAGGGGCGGTCATAGTCAATCGAAAAGTTCCGGAATGTGATATTTTTGCAGTCGGACACGGCAAACGGCAGCATACGGCCGTGCAGCAGCAGCTTCGCGCCGCCAAGGTCAATGGTGACATCGTGCAGATCACGCAGGACAAATACGGCGCGCAGCGGCATGCCGCTGCTGTTCAGGCATGTCCACCAGCAGTGAATTTCCTCGTAATCGTCGGACGGATAAAAATCATACTGCTTCCGGTCGGCGATGTATCGGGTGTCGCTTTCAAAGATTGTGTCTGCGGACAGGATTTTTGTTTTCATATACTTCCTCGTTTCGGTTTACGGAATGAATTCCGACAGCGGAATTGGCCCCTGTGACAGAAGCGGATGCCCGCCTTCATCGATGATCGTGCAATGGAAATGGTGGCCGAAGCCGTACCAGAGCTGCCTCTGACGAAGTGCGTCCGGTGTCAGCTCAATCCGGATGCGCACTTCATTCCCGGCAAGCGCGATGTGCTGGATGGATGCGACGGAGGGTATTTCATCCCCTTCCGAGAGCATGAAACCGTCGGGGAAGCCGATGGAGGTCAGCTTGCCGCGCAGATTGCGATATGTGATGTGCATCTCGACCCATTCCGGGATCATGGGATGGGGGTGTACGGTGATCGTTTCGATCTCCGGCTCCGGACAGCCCGCGCCGTCGGTCAGATACCGCATGGCATCGGCCGCGCGCCCTCCCAGCTTCTCCTGCGCATCCGCCGAAAGATGGATGCAGTCGTCAAGCTCCAGATCGTTCGTGGCAACAACGGACAGATTCTTTCCTTCACGGCAGATATCGCGCAGGTAGTTCCGGTATCTGCTCCAGATGCGCTCGGCGGCATCGCTGTTCACAACACCGGGGATGGTGCAGCGGAAGGGCTGTGCCATGACGGTTGGCAGGTCAGCCGTACCGCACAATTCGGAGAAGCCCTGCCGCATGGATTCAAACATGCTTTTGTAGACATCCTTCGCCCCGCCAAAGCCTTCGCCCTGATACCAGAAGATGCCGCGGATTCGCTGGCCGCAGGCGATGAGCCGCCGGTATGCGGCGGTATAGTAATTGTCGCCGTCCGCAGTGGGAATCCACATTTCGATGGGAGCGCCGCCGACCGCGCACGGGATCACACCCTGCGGAACGCCGGTCTGCCGGTACAGCTCTTTGGCAAAGAAGAATCCGGGGCCGACACGGCGCCGCTTCAGGGTTTGCAGATAATCCGCAGACGGAAGCCCCCTCTCTTCAATCCTCGCTATGTTCTCGGCAAAGGTGCGGCGGTATGCAGGATCGTCGGATTCCCAGAGCTGATGGAGCGTAGCGGTCGCAGGCCGCCACTCGTCATTCATATAGAACGCCCGCAGAAGCGGAGAGGGGTCAGCTGCGTATGCCTCATCCTTTTCGCGGAGCCAGCCCGCGCCCTCCATGTTGGACTGTCCGGCAAGCAGCCACAGATCACCGACGTAGATATCGGTAAATGTCACCTTCTCTGCGTCGCCGGTGAAGGTGACAGAATAGGGGCCGCCGGTCGGGATGCCGGAAAGCAGCCAGGTGTTGTCGTCGATTCGTTGCAGCTCGCCCATGCTTACCGTCAGCGTGTCGGTATTTTCCGTATGGAGCACCGTTTCGCAGGAATCGCCGGCGCGCTGCAGCAGTGCGCCGTTTTGAATTCCCTGTAGTTTCATTTTTTCTCTCTGATTCCATGGCAGATTTATTTCGGTGAGGTGGTCGCTGCCCTGCCGCCACCTCTCCGCGCGGTATTCGCCGGGAGACATTCCGGTAATTCCCCGGAAAACCCGACGGGAATAGGAGGATGATTCAAACCCGATGCGGCTGCTGATTTCTTCTATCGTCATATCCGGCTCGGAAATGAGCAGACGCTTTGCGCGCTCAATGGCGGCACGATGCTTGTATTCGATGGGTGTGCAGCCCACGGATTCGCGGAAGCGGGTGTAAAAGCGTGACTCAGACAGGCTGCAAAGCTCGGCAAGCTGTGCAATCTTCAACGGCTTATGGCAGTTGGCCTCGATGTATTCGAGCGCGCGGGAGATCAGCGGATCGGCGGGCGGCAGCTCCGTGCCGTCAAGCATGGGCGCGATGCGTGCCATGATCCGATAAAAGCGCGCCATCACATCAAAATACAGGGACGGTTCGTCGTAATGCTGACACATGTATTCAAAATCCGGCAGCGTATCGGCAAGCCCCGACAGCTTCTGCACATAGAAGCGCCGTCTGGCAAACGGCTCGGGGGGATCCGCGAAGATGAACTGACAGGTGATGCTCCGGTTGTCCGGTGCAGGCTTCCACACCTGTCTGTAGCATGACCCGACATGCGTATAGACCAGATCGCCGGGGCGAACCGTGTCGGTGCGGTCATCGCTGATAAGCTCCGCCTCGCCGGATATGATATAGGTAATCGCGCAAAAAGGGCGCGGCATGGTGCTGTAATCGATCAGTGCTTCGGAATTCTGAATCTCCGCGCAGTGAAACACCGACAGGGATGTATCGTATATCATGATAACAAAGCCTCCGATCATAAATCGTTTCTTAATCCATATTATACAGTCTCAGCCGTTCCTTGTCAATATATTCGGTAAAAGATAACAGTATCGTTCTGCTATTAAAAGTATACAGCCTTGACGGGGGACATGCCGATATGCTATAATAAAAATGTCTTTGGAATACATGTCCTGAACCCAAGCGAAGATATAACAGAATATTTATGAAAGGATGACAAAATATGAAAGTCAGATCAATCTCAGCAGTTTTGCTGCTGGTCATGCTGCTTGCTGCCTGCGGCGACGGTGCTCCTGCCGGAACCGATACCACGGCCGATGCCGGTGCCACCACCGAAACCGCCGCTCCCGAACCGCAGTATCCGGGCGAGCTGTCCGATCTCGGCGGGTATGAATTTACGTTTTTGAACCAGAGCGACACATTCTGGACCGGCGCGCACCATATCCTCGACTATGAATCGGAGACGGGCGATATGGTCTCGGATGCCATCTACAAGCGCAACCGCATGGCTGAGGATACGCTGAACTTCAAGATCAACGTGGTGAAATCGGAACTGGCCGACATGCGCACCGAGATGGAACAGACCGTCGCGGCAGGCGATGATGTGTACGATGTCGTTTATCTCCCCCTGCATTTCGGCGGCACCTCTTCCTTCGGAAGCGACAGCGTGATCAATCTGAAAACGGTGGATACCCTGCTTCTCGATCAGCCGTGGTGGAACCAGTCCTTCATCGAATCCGCGACGCTGCAGGGCGATGTGCTTCCCACGACGATTGACAACGTGAATCTGATGGGATACTGCTTTGCCAATGTCCTCTGCTTCAATCAGGATATGCTGACGGATCTTGGCGTTACCACGTCGATCTATGATCAGGTGCGCGACGGCAAATGGACCTATGATGCCATGAATACCTACATGAAAATGGCGGTCAATATCGGCACGCAGACCGATTTCGCTCCGAAGGTGAGCGGCGATGCGGTATACGGCTTTGCCTGCCAGCATGCAGAAGGTCCGCTGACGCTGGTACAGGGAAGCGGCTCCTATCTGATCGGCATGAGCAAGGAGCGCGTTCCGGTTCTGTCAGACAATCTGACGCGCCTGAGTGATGTATGCGACAAGCTGTCCTCCATGTTCAGCGAGCCGGGCTTCTGTGTTATGACCAATGTTCCGGGTTCGGAGCAGGGGCAGGGCATCGATTACTTCATGAACGGCCGCGCGCTCTTCTATCAAAGTGCGCTCGGTGCCGCCGACTCTGCACGCTTCCGTGCGATGGAGGACGAATTCGGTGTGATTCCGACCCCCAAATATGACGAAGCGCAGGACAGATACTACACGAATCTGAGCCAGTACACCTTCGGCATGAACATTCCGGTCACCGCAGCGGATCCCACACGCACCGGTACGGTTATGGACTATCTTGCGTACCTCAGCTACAACGATGTGATTCCGGTTCTGCAGCAGTCGCTCTGCTATAAGGGTCTGCGCAACGACGATTCCATAGAGATGATGAATCTGATGCTGGAAACCGTATACACGGATTTCACCATGGCAGCCGGCCTTGCAGTTAACGAGATCAACGGCATCTGCAGCGGCATTGTGGACGGCACCCTGCAGTTTGCCTCCAGCATTGCATCGAGCGAATCGGTGATCCAGGCGAGAATTGAAGATCTGTTCGGCGAATAAGCGCAAGCGGTGCCGATCCGGCGGCTGTATGATGCATGAGCAAAAACAGCGGACGACGCTGGTGTAAAAGTCCGTTAAAAACGGGCAATTGAAAAAAGCCCCTCCTATGGTAGAATAGATATAGATCTAAAACTACCATAGGAGGTTTTGTTATGCCAAAGACACCGCCTGCGGCTTCATCACCTTCACAAAACGGAACATCTCATCGGGACCTTCGCCCGGATCGTGATCCTCCTCGTCGCTCATCGGCTCATCGGGTTTGAAATACTCGCACCAGAACTGATCGATCTGAAAACCGCACTTGTTCACATAAAAGTGGATGTTGCGTTTCTCAAAATACGGTGTGCAGGTCTCCCATACCTTTGTCTCGGGATGGAGCGCCTCCACCGCCTGCCATGCACCGTAGCCGATGCCTTTGCTGTGCTCCTCTGGCGCGATAAACAGGATCTCAAGATGATTGTGATGCGTCTCGCGGTCGATCTTCAGAATCACACCGCCCACCTTTCTGCCGTCAACGACGATGCGGTAGGTCTCGTTCTGCGGATCATCGATGCAGTGCTCGATGGTCTCCCGGGAAATGATCTCGCCGTCATCGTCGATGTGATTATCCCGCTCGCCGAATTCCTGCATTGCGCCGTATTTGAACGACCATTGATTATCGAGAATGAACTGCTCACGGTCCTCAGCGGTGAACGGTACGAGGGTTGCTTTTGTGTTTTTCATGATATACGCTCCTTTTTTCGGGTTTTAATGTCAGATATTGTGATCATAGACGGTATCGCCAGACGAAAGAACAGCTTCGTTGGCGGAAGTTTTTCGAAAATCTCGGAATCCATTGGTACCTCCATTGCAAAAAAATAAGGCTCCGGCTATTGCGCACACAATAACCCGAGCTCACTCGGACACCTAATCCGGCAATGAAACACTACGGTGTTCTGCCTCCGGTGACATATTCGTTTATAATATTATAACACAGAGCGCAGGGAAAGTCAAGCTTTTGAGGCGCAAAAATAGATGTATGTGCGAATGAAATTTTCGTCCGTGAATTTCATTGGCGATTTTGTTGCAATTTGTCGGTGCATGTGATATAATATAACTGCGTTCCGCAAAAAAGATAACAGTCAATAATGCCGAATTTGATTCACGATGTATAATTTATATTTGTAGGTATGAGAAATATGATAACCGAAGTAGTAGCCGCCCTCATCTGGCAGGGGGGAAAATTCATGATCTGCCAACGCCCGGCACACAAGGCGCGCGGCCTTCTGTGGGAGTTCGTCGGCGGAAAAGTAGAGCCGGGAGAAACAAAAGAGCAGGCGCTCATCCGCGAGTGTCAGGAAGAACTTGCCGTCACGCTGTCCGTTGGCGACATGTTCATGGATGTCGTCCACGAATATCCCGACCTGACGGTGCATCTGACGCTGTTCAACGCCACGATTGCAGAAGGCGAGCCGCAGATGCGGGAGCACAACGACATCAAATGGATCACGCCGAGCGATATCCCCGCGTATGACTTCTGCCCGGCGGATGTGGAGATCCTTGTGAAAATTTGTGAGGTGTTTGAATGAAAAGCCACGAAACCGAAGTTCGTTCCCGCTGGGGCAATACTGATGCCTACCGCGAGCATGAGCAAAAGACGAAGAATTACACAAAAGAGAAGTGGACTGAGACAAACGATGGGCTGATGGCGATTTTTGCCGAATTCGCCGCAGTGAAAGCAAGCGGCGCACGTTCCGATTCCGCCGAAGCGCAGGCGCTTGCCGCCAAACTGCAGGCGCACATCACCGAGAACTACTATACCTGCACGGGTGAGATCCTTGCAGGACTCGGCAAGATGTACGTCGCCGACGAGCGGTTCAAAAACAATATCGACAAATACGGCAAAGGAACGGCTGAATTTGCGTCGGGAGCGATTGCCATATTTTGTGGGAATGTATGAACAAACTAAAAGTCAGAGCAAAAAAACTGAAAACGGACATCCCGGCGGTATTTCTTGCACTCAAGGATAAGCGAACGCCGTGGTATGCCAAAATCTTAGCGGCGGTGATTGCCCTGATTGTGATTGCGTTTATTTGAAAAACGTATTTCAACAAGAACTTCTCAGATATCTGGTCATTTGTGGCATGTATTTCGAGCGCGACGGATATCATGTGGGCGCTTTTGTGGAGAGATTGCAGGGGTATATTGACGAGTTTTGAGGAAAAATCGGAATATTGATATTCAAAGAAAGGCATTTGATATATGTTTGATTTTGATGGTAAAGTTGCCGTTATTACCGGCGGTGCGCGAGGCATCGGAAAATGTATCGCGGAAAAATTCCGAGAGGCTGGCGCTGTGGTTTGCGTGATCGACCTGCTCGATAACGATTATTTCGTGGGCGATCTTGCAGACAAGACGATGCTTGAGAAGTTTGCCCAAAAGGTGATTTCCGATTACGGTCACGTTGATTATCTTATCAATAATGCCGCACCCAAAATGTGTGGGATCACAGAGGGCAGCTACGAGGATTTTGAATACGCGCTGAAGGTAGGTGTGACCGCACCGTTCTATCTCTCAAAGCTTTTTGCGCCGTATTTTGCAGAGGGCGCAAGCATTGTCAACATTTCTTCCTCGCGTGATAGAATGAGTCAGCCCGAGACGGAAAGCTACACAGCTGCAAAAGGCGGAATTTCCGCGCTCACTCACGCGCTCGCGGTGAGCCTTTCCGGAAAGGTACGCGTGAATTCCATATCGCCCGGATGGATAGATAATAACTACACCGTTTATGAAGGCCCCGATGCCGTTCAACAGCCTGCGGGCAGAGTAGGAAACCCGCCCGATATTGCAAATATGGTGCTGTATCTGTGCTCCGATATGGCGGGATTTATTACCGGTGAGAACATATGCATTGACGGCGGAATGACAAAGCAGATGATCTATCACGGCGACTGTGGCTGGAAACTTGACAAAGGATAATTATGAATCCTTAATTACTATGTGGCAGGAAAATTTGGATCAATTGAATACTCAATTTATAACAGATATGCTTATCCGTGAAAATATGTATGCAATAGTCTCATTTTCTGAAACATATACTTCATCGGTCATGTGGGCACATTATGCGAAAAGCCATACTGGTTTTTGTATAGAATATGATATTAAATCTTTTCTGACAGATTGTTCAGAGAATTGTACAAACTTGAGAAACTGTCCTGGTTTTATGATGAATTATGCGATAGCTCCAGTTATGTATCAAAAGCAGCGTTATGACGCATCCGCCGGTTTTATGTCGTTATTAATAAACTGGTCTATTGATAAAATGAAAATTCCTATGAGCAATCATTATTTTGATATGTTTCTGCCAACAGAATTATTATTAACTAAAAGTTCCGACTGGGACTATGAGAGAGAATGGCGTTTGTTTAAGATTCTCGATTCGGGAAATATTGTCAAACAGAAGATGATTGCTAATTTAAAACCTACTGCCGTTTATGTCTGTGTACGCATAAAGGAACAAAATGTAATGATAAGCAGATTCCATGTTATTAAATGCTGCCGCAATATTTTACATCAACATATGAGAGTACGATGCTTCAAATAAATTAGTTTTCTATTCTCTCTGGACTTCCGCCTCCGCTTGTGATATCCTTGTGCTACCAACAAAAAGGCGGCAGCACAAATGGCAAAATACACGATCGAGGAACTCTACCGCGGGGAGAAATACTCCATCCTCTCCGCCGTCGGAGCAAAGGCAATCCGCTCCGGCATTGATCCGCACACGGCGGACGGACGAACATGGCTTGAGATGGAGCTGATCCGTCAGACATTCATCACAGCCGAAAAAATGAAACAAAACGGTGACTGTATAGCCGAGGGTGAACTCGGAGATGCGGTCACCGTTTCTGTATCCGAGGGCGATTATCTGGACCGCGCAATCGCACAGCTGAAAAAGTACGGCGTACCGGAAGGAGAAGATATGCTCGGGTGGTTCGGAAAGCTGATCGTCTCCGAGCAGATCAGCGACAGGTTGGGAACGGCAAAGGAGGCGGAACATGAACATCCTTGAAGACCTGTGGTTCGGCAACATCTCCCCATGGGAGTGCCCGTTCAAGAAGGATAGCCCCTACGCGGAACTGCTGGCGCTGGTAGTGCGGCACCAAGAGGATATCCTCGGGCGGCTGAATGACGAAGAAAAGGAATCTTCGAAAAATTTGCAAATGCCACGACAGAGATGTACGATTTGACCGAGCGCGAGTCGTTCGTCAAAGGCTTCACCATCGGCGCACGGATCATCGTCGAGGTAATGACAGCGGGCGGCGATGAATGATCGCCTCCTTGCAAGGGTAGCGTGAAACACTACTGCCTTTGCAAAAGCGGTTTTGTTCCTGACCGCGTATGATTTATGCCCCTACTGCACGTTTCATGCAGTAGGGGCATAAATCAAATCACACACAATCCAGGGTACCCCGAAACGGGTACCCTTCAGCAGCCCATCTCACGAAACGTGATACGGTCTCAAAGTGACCCGGTCGTGAAACGCGATCCCGTCTCCTCGTGGGAGGTTTCGTATCAAATCGTGTGCGGACCCTTTTTTCGCGTGTGGAGTGACTATTTCTCAAAACCTGCAAATACCGCTGCCACAGAGCCACCTTCACGGAAGCCAGAGCCACTTCCACGGACCGGTGCTCCACAGTATCACAACCCCGCCGGGAGTTTTCCACCGCCATAGCGGCGCGAAGCGCAGGCGACGCTTCGGCGTCGATTATGGTAAACTTCCGGCGGGATCGCAAACCTCGCGTCAGCGAGCAAATTCTTGTATTGGCAATTCCTGCTTTATTCCATCTCTTCCGCCTTCAGCCCATGCCGTTCACGCATGGACTTCTCTCCGTCAACGAGAATCTCATACGCGTTATGCACAATCCTGTCCATAATCGCCTCGGAGATCGGGCTGTCATTGTCCGGATCCGGATTGATTCGCTTGTACCAACCGTCCGTCTCAAACTGTGTGCAGAAAATCGTTGCCCCGTGATGTGTCCGAGCCTCGATAATCTCAAATAGATTGTACGACTCCTCCGGCGTCAGACATCGGATGAGCCATTCGTCAAGAATCAGGAGATCTACGTTCAGGTACGTTTTGACCGTTTTCTTGAATTCGTTGTTGGACTTGGCATATTTACCGCGAAAACGCAAGCTTTCACGAGCTTTTGCGGGAATACAAAAGAAAATCGGGAATCTTACGATTCCCGATTCCTGGTCTGAGTGACAAGACTTGAACTTGCGGCCTCTACCACCCCAACGCCGAAATTATCGTTTTTCCGGTGCTTTTTAGTTTTTAGTTTTTTAGTGCTTTTCTGTCCGGAAAAATCGTATTTTCGTGCTCTCGTGTGCTCTTGTGTCCGTATAGTCCGGACGTGTCTATGGTCAGAATATGTGGTCAGGAGTCAAATCGCGAATATAATGATTTCAGAAAAACCTTTGCGGCAGGAAAAACACCTGTACAAAG
>SVSO01000076.1 GCA_015064195.1 Oscillospiraceae bacterium | reverse complement strand
GGGCACTGCACCGGCGATCCACGAAAAGAGCTGGGAGGGCAGCCACATGAACAGCACCACCGCCAGCACCACGCCGAGTACGCCGCCGATTCCGGCCGCCGCACCCATGGCTGCGGATTCTTTCTTCTTATCCGCCTCGGATTTCGGCGCATCCGCCGATTCTTCCTCCGGCATGGCGATCTCCGCCGACCGCATCAGGCATTTGTAGCCGGTTTTCATGGAGATGATAAAGTTGATCATGCCGCGCACCAGCGGAAGCTTGGCGATCTTCGGCAATTCCTTCGCACTGGTCGCCCATTCCTCCAGCACGATCTTGCCGGCGGGATCGCGCACGGCCATGGCGGACATCTTCGGCCCGCGCATCATGATGCCCTCGATCAGCGCCTGTCCGCCGATGGAGGTATAATTACAGGATTTTTTCTGTGACATTGGTCGTCTCCTTAGCACAATTCATACATATCATTATACCGCGTTTCATCCCAAAAGTCAAGGGCTTTCTGCGTATGATTTGTTAATTTATTTCCCGACACGCCGCTGCTTTTTTCGCTCTTGACAATTGCCGCGGAATTTGGTATAATATTCTTATATCAATCGAAAGGAACGATTTCATGATTCTCAATTCCCGCGAAACCTGCATCGCCTACCGCTGTCCCTACTGCGGCTCGGGCATCAAAAGCATGGTTGGCGTATTCTCGCTGTCCGGCACCATGAAAAAGCTCAAATGCTCCTGCGAGGCCAGCGAGCTTGTCATTCACCAGACAAATGACGGAAAGATTCGCATCACGGTACCCTGCCTGCTCTGCGGAAATGAGCACACCTTTGTCATTTCCCGCGAACTTTTTTACGAAAAGGAGCTGTTCGTCTACACCTGTCCCTATTCGGCCATGGAGCTGGTCTTCATCGGCAAGGAGGACGCCGTTTCCGCCGCGCTCACGAAATCCGAGGAAGATCTGATGGAAATGCTCAAGGAAATGGGCCTTGACGACCTTGACCGTCTCCACGGCGACATGGATCAGCTGGACGAGGATGACAAGCCCTGCGACCCGGCCATTTACGATACGGTGATGTTCGTCATCCGCGACCTGATGGAGAGCGACGGCATCTCCTGCTGCTGCGATGACGGCGATTACGATGTGGCAGTTTCCGACGACCACGTGAAGGTTTTCTGCCGATCCTGCGGCGCGTCCAAGGATATTCCCACGGACAGCGAGCTGGCGGCGCAGGCATTTCTGGAGGTCACGCATCTGCAGCTGCTCAAGCTGTAACAAAATAATCCCGCCGACATACTCTATAGTAGAGAGCGAGGCCGGCCGATGGGCGGTCGGCAGACTCTCGCAAGGGTGCATCGCGCCCATTCGGAGGGATATTATGAACAACTGCCTGTGCAACATCTTTGACAACAGCACCATCTGGATCATCATCATCGCCATCCTGCTCATCTCCTGCTGCAACAACGGCAGCGGCTACGGCTGCGGCGAGTCCCGCTACAACAACAACTGCGGTTGTGGCTGCAACTGAATCGCCTTACGGCGATTCAGTAATGGAGTTGCTGGCGCAACTCCGCACAATCGCCTGACGACGATTCAGTATTGGAGTTGCTGGCGCAGCTTCGCACAAACGCCTGACGGCGATTCAGTTGCTGATGTCATAACGACAAGAGAGCTCCTTCGGGGGCTCTTTTTTATGATAAAATCCATATTTTCATCCGATTTTTCCTTGAAATTTCCGCCGGATTATGCTATAATAAAAAAAATCACAGGAGGTTTCTCATGAAAATCAAACCGACACAAAAGCAGCTGGATTTCCTTGACTGGGAATTCGGAATGTTCTTCCATTTCGGCATCCGCAGCTTCTTCCCCGGTCACAAGGACTGGGATGGCTGTCCCATGCCCGCATCCGCTTTCAATCCGACGCAGCTCGACTGCAATCAGTGGATCCGTCTCTCCCGCAAAGCCGGCGCAAAATACGCTATCCTCACCACAAAGCATCACGACGGCTTTGCACTCTGGCCCAGCAAATATTCCGATTATTCCGTTGCGCAGTCTCCGTGGCAGGACGGCAAAGGCGACGTGGTGCGCGAATTCGTGGATGCCTGCCGCAAATTCGGCGTGAAGGTAGGCCTCTACTATTCCCCGGCACAGTGGGGCGGCGCGGTGAAATTTGAAAACCCGGTGGAATATGACGATTATTTCATCAATCAGATCTCCGAGCTTCTGACAAATTGTGGCGAGATTGACTATCTCTGGTTCGACGGATGCGGTTCGGAAAATCACGAATACGACAAGTCCCGCATCATCCACACCATCCGCACCCTCCAGCCCGGCATCCGCATCTTCAGTATGTGGGATCCTGACACGCGCTGGGTGGGCAATGAATGCGGCTATGCGTCCATGCCCAACACGAACACGGTGGAAAGCGCTGAATTTTCCATTTTTGCCGACGGTGAGCGGGCTTTGGACGGTGCACGCTATCTCCCTGCCGAGTGCGATATGCGGATGCGAACCACATGGTTCGACTGCGAAGCCAACGAAGATGTGATCAAAAGCGTGGACGAGCTGGTGGGAATCTGGGAATATTCGGTTGGCCGCGGCGCAAATCTGCTGCTCAACATCGGCCCGGATGCACGCGGACTTCTGCCGGACAAGGATGCCGAGCGTCTGCTGGAATTCGGCGATGCGCTCCGTGCGCGTTACGGCAATCCCCTCCCCTTCGGCGATGTGTACGCGGCGGAGGACGGAAATTGGCATATCGCCCTGCCCGATATCCACCAAAACGCCGATCTGGTCAGCTCAGAGCTTATTGACACGGTTGTCATTGAGGAGGACATCACCGAGGGCGAGGCAGTGGAAGAATTCCGCATTTTCTGCTCGCTGTCCCATCATTGCAAGCCCATCTGCGTCTACAACGGCCGCACCATCGGTCACAAGGCCATCTGCCGCTTCCCGCTCATGCGTGCCTGCGAGATCTATGTCGTCATCGACAAAGCGGAGGGCGACGCAAAGCTGAAAAGCGTGAAGGCCTATCGCATTTGCAAGTAACGCTTGCAAAAATATTTACAAAAATCGACGAATTTCAAGAAAGACTTTATTGAAAAAACCTCCGAAATGTGATACAATAGTATCAGAAACCATTTCGGAGGATTTTTTATGTTTGATAAATCAATCATCGGCGCGACAATTTTGCGCCTGCGCACGGATGCACACATTTCTCAAGCTGAATTGGCGGAGCGGCTTGGCGTGACCCATCAGGCGGTGAGTCAGTGGGAACGATGCGATACCCTGCCCGATCTCACACTCATCCCCGCAATCGCCGAGGCATTCAATGTTGACATCAACACGCTGTTCGGAATCGAGAATTGTCAGGCAGTGTCTGACAATATCGCCGACAAAAAGCCACCGCTCACCCGTTCCGGCGACGATTTGTACATAAGGCACGATATCGGTGACGTGGAGGTTGACGGCACGCTGACGGTCATCGGAAACGTGGACGGCAATATCAATGCGGCGGACGATGTGACTGTGCGCGGCGATGTTTCCGGCGGCATCGTGTCCGGCGGCGAGGTTGCTGTTCAGGGCAATGTGGGCGGCAAGATCGATGCAGGCGACGAAGTAAGCGTGCGCGGCGATGTTTTCGGCGATATCGATGCAGGCGACGGCGTGACCGTGGGCGGATCGGTGCGCGGCGGCATTCACGCAGGCGACGGAATCTGTGTGAAGGGCGATGTTGACGGCGAGATCGGCGCGGGAGATGACGTGACCGTGGGCGGATCGGCGGGCAACAGCATCAGCGCGGGCGGAAAAGTTTGCGTAAAAGGTGACGTTTCCGGCGGCATCGATGCGGGCGACGGTGTGACCGTGGGCGGATCGGTAGACGGAAGCGTTGATGCGGGCGGAAAGGTCAGCATCCTGAAAAACGTTGGCGGCGACATCGATGCCGGCGGGGATGTGTATCTCGGAAGCGAGGCTACACCTGCCGAAATCGGCGGAAACGTGGATGCGGGCGGCCTCATCAAGCTGCGGGGCTGTATTCGCGGCTCGGCGGATGCAGGCGGAAAAATCTCCGTCAACGGCTCGATTGAAGGCAATGCGAGAGCAGGCGGCGAGATCAGCGTCAACGGCGAGATCGGCGGCAATGCAAAAACAGAGGACGAAATTTCGGTCAACGGCCGGATCGGCGGCAATGCGAACGCCTGCGAGATCTCCGTCAACGGCGAGATCAGCGGCAAAGCGGAGGCGGCGGGCGACATCAGCGTCAACGGCAAGATCGGCGGCGATGCATCCGCTCACGATATTTCAGTCAATGGCAAAATCGGCGGCAATGTGACGGCGCGCGGCGATGTATCGGTGAATGGCGAGATCAACGGAAAAAGCTCGGATATCAAAGGAAATCTCAACCTCATCGGCAAATGCGGCGGCAGTCTTACTATCGGCGGCAATGGTAAAATCGGCGCAAAGGATCAGCCTGCTCATGTGAAAGGCTCGGTGAGCTGTGAGGGCGATCTCATCCTGTGGGGCGACATTGACGGAAGCGTGCGCGTTGGCGGCCGATTTGAGCTGCACGGCCGGATCGGCGGAAAAATCCAATGTGACGGCGAGATTATTTATTAATCTTCAACAAAAAATGCTGTGAGATGCACAGCATTTTTGTTATCCCTTGGGCTTTCCTTTGAAAAATACCGCAGCCAGCCATGCGAAAACCATGGCGGCGGTTATTCCGGCGGCGGTGGCAGTGAGTCCGCCGGTGAGCGCGCCGATCAATCCACGTTCGTTGACAGCTGCCCGCACACCCATGGCAAGCGAATAGCCGAAGCCGGTGAGCGGCACGGTTGCACCGGCCCCAGCAAGCTCCACCAGCGGCCCGTACACGCCGATGCCGGTGAGGATCACGCCCGCCACAACGTAACACACGAGAATCCGCGCCGGCGTCAGCTTTGTGCGGTCGATGAGCACCTGCGCGATGGCGCATAGTGCCCCGCCGACCACGAATGCCCATACATAATCAAGCATTTTTTCCATCATTCTCCTCCATTGTCAGCCGCAGCAAGTGCGCGATGCCGGGAATCGTCAGCCCCTGCTGAATGCTGGCGGTGTTCATCATCGCACCCGTTGCCATGATCAGCACATCCTGCATCCGCCCGCATCGAAGCTGGGGGATGAAATACCCGGCCAGCACCGCGGCACAGCATCCACAGCCCGAGCCGCCCGCATGAACATCCTGCCGCTGTCGGTCGTACATCATCAACCCGCAGTCATGATGGACGCAGGCGATGTCGATTCCCTCGCTTTTGAGCAAATCCACTAAAATTCCGCTCCCCTCATACCCGAGATCGCCGGTAATAATAGCCGAAAAATCCCGGGGATGCCTGCCCGATTCACGAAAATAGCGGGTGAGTGTGTCAGCCGCCGCCGGTGCCATCGCCGCCCCCATGTTCGCCGCATCGCGGATTCCCATATCGCACACACGACCGGGCAAAACCTCCGCAATGTGCGGCCCGGACGAATGAGCTTCCACCAGAATCGCCGCCGATCCGGTCACGGTCCACTGGGCGGTTGGCGTTCGCTGGCCGCCATATTCCACCGGAAAGCGAAACTGCCGCTCCGCCGCGCAGTTGTGGGAAGACGTGACGGCTGCGATTCGGCGGAATTTTCCGCTGTCTACCAGCATTGCGCCGAGGATCAGTCCTTCCGCGATGGTTGAGCAGGCGCCGAACAAACCGAAAAACGGCGCGTCGAAATTCGCCAGCCCATATCCGCTGGAAATGCACTGGTTGATGAGATCGCCGGCGAAAATTGCGTCGATGTCACAGACAGAAAGCCCGCCTTTGTCCAGCGCCGTCGTCAGCGCAAGCCGCTGCATTTCCGCCTCCGACTGCTCCCACGTGGGCATTCCGAAGGTGTCCGTGTCGTCGTATTTGTCAAAACAGCGTGCCAGCGGGCCGTCTGCTTCCTTTTTGCCAACGATTGCCGCCGCCGACCCGATGGACGGCCGCGTCGTCAGCCGGATGATTCCCCGCCCCATCAAAGCAACCTCCCGATCCACAAAATCACGCCGTAAATCGTCGATGCCAGCGTTCCGTAGAGGATCACCGGCCCGGCAATGGTGAAAATTTTCGCGCCGACTCCGAGGATGAATCCTTCCGCTTTCGTGTCGATTGCCGGAGAAACGACAGCATTTGCAAAGCCGGTGATGGGCACCAGCGTTCCCGCGCCGGCAAATTTTGCAATTTTATCGAATACATTCAGCGCAGTCAGCAGTGCCGACAGAAAAATCAACGACACCGGAAGCAGCGTTTTCGCATCCTTTTCCGTCATTCCGATGGCGAGATAACAATCGTACAGCCCTTGTCCCAGCACGCAGATTCCGCCGCCTACCAGATATGCACGCGCCGTATCTGCTCCGAGGTTTGACTTTTTTGCACGTTTTTCCACGTATTTCTGATATGTTTTTTGATCCATCTGCATAAACAAATCCTCCCTTTCAGCACTATCATGCCCAAAGGGAGGATTTTTATGCATTTAATCCAACAGTTCACCAAGCTCTGCCACGGTTGCGGCTATTCCCTCTGCACCCGCATTTTCCAGCTCCTCGCGGCTGCCGTAACCGAACAGCACACCGATAGCCGGGATCCCGAAGGCGTGTGCGCCAAGAATATCGTACTCCCGATCGCCCACCATCACCGCTTTCGTGATATCAATAGAATGATGGGTCAGTGCGTAGTCGATCACGTCGGATTTTTTCACCCGATTGCCTGCCAGATCCGCGCCGAAGGTGGCATCGAAATACTGCTTCAGGTCGAAATGAGCGAGGATTTTGTCTGCAAACACGATAGGCTTCGACGTGGCGAGGATGATCTCACGGCCGTCCGCCTTCAGCTTTGCCAGCAGTTCCGGGATGCCATCATACACGAAATTGTCAAATATTCCCTTTTCGCGATAATATTCCCGATAGCATTCCACCGCCCGATCCGCATCCGCCGGTGAAAAATTGAAATATTTCATAAACGAATCGGTCAGCGGCGGGCCGATGAAGGGCTTGAGCGGTTCCAGCTCGCTCTCGATGCCAAATTTGCGCAGTGCGTACTGCACGGATTTCGTGATGCCGCTTGCGGGATCAGTGAGCGTACCGTCCAGATCCCACAAAATGTGCTGATATTTTCCCATGTTTTCCTCCGTCTACTTGACAAAATCTGCAATTTGTTGTATAATATTTGCGAATCTTTCTGCGAGGTGATTCTATGTCAACCAAAATTATTGAGCCTGCCCGCGAATTGGCAGTTACTGACAGCTGTGACGTGCTGGTCTGCGGCGGCGGTGTGGCTGGCATCGCATCGGCACTTGCCGCAGCACGGCAGGGTGCTCGCGTCATCCTGCTGGAGCGCGAATATATGCTGGGCGGTCTTGCCACCCTCGGCCTCGTCATCATTTATCTGCCCATCTGCGACGGATGCGGCCATCAGGTCAGCTTCGGCATTGCCGAAGAACTGCTGCGGCTGTCCATTTCCCACGGAATCGTCGTCGGACATTATCCGAAGCCGTGGTTTGAGGACGGAACGCTCGAAGAGCGCATCCAATGCCGCTATGAGGTCAACTTCAACCCCAATGTTTTCGCCATCGAAGCGGAGCGTCTGCTGGTGGAAGCGGGCGTGACGGTGCTGTACGGCACCATCGCCGCCGAAACTGTGGTGGAAAATGACAAAATTTCCGCCGTCATCATCGAAAACAAGTCCGGACGCTCTGCCATCACGTCTAAAAGCGTCATCGACTGCACCGGAGATGCGGATATCTGCAAGCTTGCAGGGGCTGACACGGCAGTTTATGCCCCGGGAAACAAGCTTTCCATGTGGCATTTCCGCAAATCGCCGGACTGCGTGTGGTTCCAGACGCGGACAAAGCTGAAAAACTACGATGAAACCGTGGAAAAGCTGGCAAAACAGCTGAATGCCAATACGCGCGCCAGCGGCATCGATGCCATGGAGACGTCAAAATGGAACATCATGACCCATCAGATCCTCATGCAGGGCATCGTGGAGGCGCGGGAAAATAACGCAGAAATCGAACCCATCACCTGCGCCACCATTCCGCAGTTTCTCATGACCCGCCGTATCGCAGGCGCGGCGACACCGGACATCTCCATCTCCCACAAACGCATGGAGTCGAGCATCGGTATGGCCGCTCACTGGTACAAGGCCGGGCCGGTCTTCGAGCTGCCGTATGAATGCCTCTTTGGAAATCGGATCAAAAATCTCATCACCGCCGGGCGGAATATTTCCGTTGCCGACGATCTGTGGGACATCACCCGATGCATCCCCGTCTGCGCCGTCACCGGTGAAGCCGCCGGAATCGCCGCCGCACTGACCGATGATTTTGCAAGTCTGGATGTTAAAATTCTCCAGAATAAACTGCGCGAGGCCGGGGTAAAGCTTCACTGCAGCGAGGTGTTACCCGGCGGACAGGATTCCGCGGAGGTTGTCAACGATGAACTGCTGAGCAGTCCGGTCGTAGAGGACCACGGTGTACTCGCCGCCCTTCCCCAATCGCCGCTCGGTTGATATTCCCAGCGTCCGACCCATTTCGGTCGGGCGCTTTGTTGTATGTCCGCCGGAGGTGGTGACGATCTCCAGCGCATCGATGGAGACGAGCCATTCAGCGACCGCGCGATAGGTCAGCCGCTTCATCCCCTCGGGGCGCATTTCGTTGAACTGGCGGATGATGTCGCTGATGCTGACGGGCTCATCGGAGAATTGGAAGCTCTCCGCTATTTCGTCGGTCATGACGAAATCATTGATCGGTTTGACCCGTTTTTTTGCGGGAATTCCGCCGCTTTCAATGACGCGATCGAGAATCTGCGACACATAGCGGAAGCATCCGACGATGCGCGGATGGGCGATCAGCTCATCATCGCACACAAATTCGCCGTCAAGGGGGTTGATGCCGTCCGCCAACGATTCGAGAAATTTTTTCGCATAGGCAATTTTGTCGAGTTCAGTCATGTTAATACCCCATAAATGATTCGTCCACCGGCAGACCGGGAATCAGCTGTCCGGTCGGAATTTTCGGCGGCGGAGGAGGCGGCGCATTGTCAAACACCAGTGCCACTTTTTCCCCATCCAGCTTGAGCTTTGCAGAATACGGATTGCCCTTTTTTGACACAAATCCGTCAAGCTTCTCCGTCTCACCATCCGTCAGCAGTGCGCGTGCTTCAGTGATGGCGATCCGCCGCCCGGAAATGGTTGCCCATATCGTAAATTTGCAGCCATCGCGGTAATTCTTGCAGCCGTAGCCGCGGCGTGTGCGCACCACATCGCCGCCGCACAGCGGGCATTTTCCCACAAGATCCCCGGCAAATCCGTCGGAATCCGGCGCGTTTGCTCTCGCGAACACCTCCGAGATCTCCGCTTCGGCAAGTTCCGCCGCGCCCCGCACAGACAATTCGCCGCGATACACCCGTTTGAGCGCACGACCAAGCTCGGCGGTTTTGTATTTGTCCATACCGATGCCCATGCCGCCCAGCGCATCCACCAGATATTCGCCGGCGGGAAGGATGGTGTAAACGTCCTTTTTCAGCTGAATATACTCGGATTTGCGGGCGTTGTCGATGATCTGCGTGCGCGTCGCCTCCGTACCAAGCTCCAAGCCCTCGAAAACCGCCCGATATTCCTCCGCATCGTCCTCCTCGTCGGATTTCGCAAGATCTTCGCGGAAGGGATTTTTCAGGTAATTGTTCAGCGTTTCGATGGTGTAATGCTTGGGCGGCGATGTTTCCTTTTCGGCGGGCGCAAAGTTGATGTTCACCGCGTCGCCCTTTTTCAGCGGCGGCAGAACCTTGTCTTTTGTGGAATAATCGTCAAATTTCGTCCAGCCCGGCTCCACCATCACCATGCCCTTGAGGGTGAATTCTTCCCCATTTTCCGGCGGATTTCCCACGGCAATTTTAATCTCCGTGCGGTCAACGATGCAGTCGAGGCCGCAGAATACCGCCGCGAATCTGCGCATGATGGCGCCGTAGACCTTGGATTCATCGGGGGTAAGCTTGGTTTTATCGGGAATTTTCGTGGTGGGCGTGAGTGCGGAATGGGCTTCGATCTTGCTGTCGTCGAAAATCTGCTTCGATTCCTTGAACACCACCGGGTAGCCGAGATTTTTCACCCGATCGATGACCCGGCGCATCTTGTCCTTTTCCGCCGTGGCGAGATATTCCGAATTGGTACGCGGATAGGTGACGTAGCCCTCCTCGTACAGCTTCTGCAGGATCTCAAGGCTCTGATTCATGGACATTTTGAACTTTTTGCCGAGGAAGCTCTGGAGCTTGGACAGCGACCACAGCTTGCCCGGCGAAAGCTTATCTTTCTTGCGCTTGACGGATAAAACCGTCGCACCGAAGTTGTTGTACTCCGCGCATTTCGCCTGACATTTCGCAAGCGAATCCTTGTCAAATTTCAACTTTGAGGTCAGCTCCACTTCCGCGCCGTTTGTCTCCTCGGCGGAACGGGGCTGATAATATTTTTCCGGCACGAAATTGCGGATAGCACGGTCGCGCTCACAAATGGCGCGGACGATGGGCACGATGACACGGCCAACTCTCAGCAGTGCGCCGGATTTGAGCGTGGCGTAGCGCGTCAGGTTGATGCCGTACAGCCAGTCCATGTAGGTGCGGGCAAAGCCTTCGTTTGCCAGCTTGTCGTATTCCCGCTCATCGCCGGGGTTGGTTGCGGCGGCGACGATGGTTTCCGCCGTCTGATCGGGCAGCCACAGCCTGCACAGACGCTTGCCCTCCACAAAAAAGGGCTGGGATGGCGTGAGATCGAAGGACATCATGATGCACAGGCGCACGATGATCTCGCCCTCTCTGTCTGAGTCGCCGGCGTTGATGATGGTGTCCACGTCCGGACGGCGGCAGAGGGAGCGGATGACATCGAACTGATGCTTCACGCCCGGATCGTTTCCCCGGAGCTTGTAGCGGAATTCCCCCGGAAAACAGGGCAAACCGGCGAGCGTCCACTTCTGATTCGGCACGCCGCCGGTGTAATCTTCAATATCCGCCAGCGAAAACAGGTGTCCGAATGCCCATGTGACGATGGTGTCGCCCACGGTGAGGAAACCGCTTCCTTTGACGGGATCGCCCAGTGCGGCGGCAATGGAGCGCGCCAGACTGGGCTTTTCTGCGATGATGAGTTTCATATGTAACCTAACATTCTGAGCAAAAATGTGCCCGCGAACATGGTGAAAACGCTCATGAGGGTGGATACCAGCATGATCTGACCGGCAAGCTCATGGTCGCTTTTCATCTGCTTTGCCATAATGTAGCTGGAAACGGAGGCGGGACTGCCGAATTGGATGAAAACCACGCCCAGCGCCACACCGCGGAAGCCGAGGAGGATGGCCGCAATGCAGCAGACAGCCGGCAGGATCGCCGTTTTGATGGCTGATGCCAGCAGTGTCAGTCCGAGTCTGCCTTTCAGCGACTCCAGCCGGAAGGTGGCGCCGAGGCTGATGAGGGCGAGAGGAGTTGCCATGCCGGAGAGATAATCCAGACTGCGCTCGGCAAGCAGAGGCAGTGTGAGTCCGGTGAGCTGCCAGAGAAGTCCCAATATGATGCCGATGATGAGGGGGTTTGTCACCACGGACTTGGAGATGCGCTTCACCAATTGCTTTGGCGTCAGCTTCACGTCAGCCGGAGCGTAGATGGACAGGATGACCACAGCGAAAGCGTTGAACAGCGCCACAACGAAGGGCAATACCAGCGCCATGGTGGAACGTCCCTCCGCGCCGAACATATTCTCCGCCAGCACGATGCCGATGATGGCAGTGTTGGCGCGATAGATGCCCTGAATGAACGCGCCGCGCTTGGGGTTATCCTTGATAAACAGCGGTACGACAAGGCACGGGATGAAAAATGACAGAATGACCGCGATGATGCAGAATGCGAGGAGGTTCATGTCCATGCGCTCGCCGAGATCCGCCGTGGCAATGTCCACGAACAGCAGACACGGCAGGCAGATTTTGAACACCAGCTTGTCCGCGGCGGCAAGGAATCCGTCATTGAGGAATTTTTTTCGCCCGAGAATCACACCAATCAGGGTCAGAATGAAGATCGGCGCGACGGAATTGAGACTGAAGAGTATGCTGTCGAGCATGATTTCGCCT
>SVSO01000075.1 GCA_015064195.1 Oscillospiraceae bacterium | reverse complement strand
CACCGGCATCCAGCTGATGGAAGGCTTCGGTCAGACCGAGACCACGCTGGCACTGGCAAATCTGGTTGGCATGACGCCCAAGCCCGGCTCCATGGGCAAGCCCAGCCCCCTTTACGATGTGCAGATCCTCAATGCGGACGGCACACGCTGCAAGACCGGTGAGACCGGCGAGATCTGCATCCGCACCGCGGAGCATATCCCCTGCGGCATCTTCCTCGGCTACTACGGCAACGATGAAAAGACCAAGGAAGCATGGCACGACGGCTATTATCACACCGGCGACACGGCGTGGATGGACGAGGACGGCTTCTTCTGGTACGTTGGCCGCACGGATGATCTGATCAAGTCCTCCGGCTACCGCATCGGCCCGTTCGAGATCGAATCCGTCATCATGGAGCTGCCCTACGTTCTCGAATGCGCAGTCACTGCCGCACCCGATGAGATCCGCGGTCAGGTGGTCAAGGCGACCATCGTGCTGGTGAAGGGCAAGGTGGGCGACGATGCGCTCAAGAAGGAAGTGCAGAATTACGTCAAGACCCACACCGCGCCCTACAAATACCCCAGAATCGTGGAATTTGTGGAGGAGCTTCCCAAGACCATCTCCGGCAAGATCAGACGTGTGGAGATCCGCGCCAATGATGGTGAGAAAAAGTAAATCGCATACACAAAATCGGGCATCTGTTCGGATGCCCGATTTTTTTGCGGAAAAGATGCGCGAAATACAGCAAAACCGACAAATTCCGCCAAACCTATAAGTGCTTGACATCGCCCCAAATACGTGGTATACTACTGATGGAATCGATTCTGAATATTCCATTTTGAGGTGAAATATATGAAGAAATTATTCGTATTTTTGATGGCATTTGCAATGGTGCTGTCGCTGTCGGCATCTGTCAGCGCGGCGGATTATTCGGCGAAAAAGGGCACACCGGTCGTTGACGGCAAGCTCGACGAGATCTACCTGCAGTCCGGCTCGGTTGTTGTGGATGCCCACGGGAAAGAGGTCTGGATAAAGGGCGATAATGGCGGCAAGTCCGATGTAAAGTCCACCACATGGATGCTCTGGGACGACAGCTACATTTACTTTGCCTGCGAAGCCAAGGAATCCACCGTTGTTGACACCGGCATTCTCAATGGCTGGGAAGCGGATGCCTTTGAGGTGTGGGTAAATTACAACGGCACGCTGGATAAGGTGTCGCTGGATGCCTTTGCCACCAAGGTCTACGGCAACGGCGCGATCGTTCCGCAGGATAAGTGCCTGTATGCCGCAGCGCAGACGGACGACGGCTACATCGTGGAGCTGGCGATCCCGGTCGGTGACTACAAGGCAGGCGCGTCCATCGGCTTCTCAGTGCAGATCAATGACTGCATCGATAAGGGCGCGGCGAATATCGGCTGCTGGGGCTCGCAGAAGGCAGATGACAATCTGATCCTTTCAGCAGCTGAGGTTGAGATTCCGCAGGAATCTCCGGCAACGGCAGATCCCATGCTGCTTGCGCTGATCTCCTCTGCGGCAGCCGGCGCGGTTCTTCTCCGGAAAAAGAGAAGCTGAACTCCCGCGCAATCATAGTCTTCTCAGATAACAATAACCGGTTTGGATATCCAAACCGGTTATTGTTGTTCGTTTAACCGATGAGCACAACAGGCAGCAGAGCCGCGGTGGGACGGCGGGGCGTGGTGATCTCGCAGATGATGCGGTTGGTCACGTCAACCGTTTCGCCGGCCTCGATTTCCACCTCGATGGTGACATCGTTGGGCGTGTAGCGGGTGGCGGTGTTCAGCAGATAGGTCTGCTGTGCGCCGTTCACCTTCCAGCCCTCGGGCAGATGCCACTTCACATGGAGATGCTTGGGCTGGGGATTGTGCTGGTTGGTCAGGTGGATCTGAACCTTGACTGCCTTGCCGGGTGCAACATCCGGGCCGTCGGGAAGGATCACGCGGGCTTTTGCCCAGATGAAATCCTGCTCGTAGGAGTTGCCGGGGATGTTCAGCAGTCTCTCGGCCACGCGGTTGTCCTCGTAGCATTGCAGATCGTCATCCGTCCATTTGTCCTCGTCACCGATGACGATATTGCCGCGGTTTGCGAAAGTGACAACGGGGATCATTCTGTAGACGCGCTCGGACAGCTCGGTGCAGGTTCTCGGCAGATTGTAGCAGGAGCCGCGGTCAACGGCAACGGAAACGATGTTGTCGCCGATGTGTGCCTTCCAGTCCTCCGGAATGCAGGCAGAGCCATAGAGAATGCCGAACAGAGAGCCGAGAGTTGCGCCGGTGCAGTCGGTGTCGTCGCCGCAGTTGATGGCGATGATCATGGACTTCTTGAAATCGCCCTCGCCCCAGAGCATACCGATGAGCACGAATGCCACGTTGATGGGCGCCTGGAACCAGCCAAGCTCAGCGGTGAATTCCACTGCTGTTTGACGGGTCTCACGCCAGCCCATGCCGGAATCTTTGCACTCCAGCACCAGACGGACGGTCTTTGCCATCCAGCTGTCGGCGGGGATCTTCTTGAGGCCGAGGTCGATGAGCTTGCGGATGTCGGTGATGACGAACGCAGCGGCTTCGATGGCGGCGACGAACATGGCCGCGTATGTACCTTCGCCTGCACCGTGGTCAACGCAGGCATCCATCTGCGCGTATTTCATGGCGATATCCGGGCATCCGGGAGCCATGCACGCCCAGACCTCGGTGCGGATCCATGCACCGTTCGAGTGCTTCCAGTCGTTTTTATATTCACCGGAAAGCGGCGGGATCAGACCGATGTGCATATTGTTCTTGCAGATGCCGTACTCATTCCAGTGCGGCGGAATGAAGCTGACCCAGTATTCGCCCAGCGCCTGTGCGGAAAGGCTGTACGGGCCGAGGTCTTCCATGGCACGCAGCCATACCAGCTGCAGATCCAGGTCGTCGTTTGCGAGAACGACGCCTTCGGGGGTGGAAAAGCCCTGAATATCGTGCATATCGGTGTTGCCCTCAAAGGGAGTGCCCATGGTGCCGCCGATGTTTTTGCCCAGCCAGCAGGCATAGATCTTGTCCTTGATGGTTTCTCTGTTGAATTGAATCATGATTTGTACCTCCGTAATCATATGGTGAAAAATGCTTACACCTTTATTATAGCAAATTTTCGGCGACGGTCAAGAGGTTTTACTAAATTTCACTTGTTTATGACGGAAATCGTCAAATCTGTAATAAATCCGGAAAATCCCGGAATTCCGGCGGCAATGGCAAATAATTTACCAAAAGTTCGCAAGATTTTTCTATCATTTCGCGCGGGAACGCGGTACAATAGAGATACCAATGAAGCAAAGGGGGCATTTGTTTGACTTCATATGAGCGAATTCTCAGAATGTATCAGCACAAAGAAGCTGACCGCATTCCCGTCGATGATATTCCGTGGCGCGGAACACTGCGGCGGTGGACACGGGAAGGAATGCCGGAACACACCGACTGGCGCGATTATTTCGGCGCGGATAAGGTGGCATCCTTCAGCGTTGACATCTCACCGCGCTATCCGAAGAAGGTCATCGAAGAAACCGATCGGTATATCATCTACACCTCTCCGTGGGGCGTGACCAAGAAAGAGTTCAAGGAGGAGGATTCCACCCCGGAAATGCTGGATTTTACCGTCACCGATGCCGAAACATGGGCAGACTGTAAAGCCCGCATGACGCTGGAGGACGACCGCATCCCATGGAATCTTCTCAAGACGAATTACGATCGCTGGAGAGCAGAAGGACAATGGGTGCGCGCCAACTTCTGGTTCGGCTTCGACGTGACGCATTCTCACATGATGGGCACGGAAAATACGCTCATCAATATGATGGAAGAACCGGAGCTGATCCGTGACATCATCGACACCTATCTCTCCCGCTGTGAGGCACTGTTTGACCGGATCTGGGATGCCGGATACCGGTTTGACGACATCCGCTGGTGGGACGACATGGGCTACAAGGGGACATCCTTCTTTTCGCCGGAAACCTATCGTGACATCGTGCAGCCCTTCCATCGCCGCGCAGTCGAATGGGCGCACAATCACGGCATTTACGCCTATCTCCATTCCTGCGGTAATGTGATGAAGCTGCTTCCGGATATAATGGATACCGGTGTGGATGCGCTCAATCCGCTGGAGGTGAAGGCGGGCATGGATGTTCTGAAGGTGAAAGCAGAATACGGCGATAAGCTGCTGCTGCACGGCGGAACAAATGCCCTCAACTGGCCGGATGAGGAAGCAATTATCGAGGAGATCCGTGCAAAAGTGCCGATCTTAAAGGAAAACGGCGGCTACATTTTCGCATCGGATCATTCCATTCCTAACAATGTATCGCTGAAAACCATGCAGCGCATTATGGAAGAAATTAAAAAGGTGGGAAGTTACACATGATCTGGACAAGAGAGCGGTATATTGCTCACTGCAATTTTGAATTTACCGGGCGGGAGATGTTTTCGGAGCTGTTCGGGCCGCTGCTTCCTCTGGAGGAGGAGTGGCGCAGACAGGGCGCATCCGAGAAGGAGATCGCCATGACTGCTTTCGACTGGGATTATGTTCTGCGTGCCGGCATTCCCGTGACCACCGGCGCACTGACGGATATCACGCCCCGGGTGATCTCGGATACACCGGATGAAACCATCTCCATCGACCACATGGGACGGACGATGAGACTCCTCAAAAAGAGCGCGACCCTTCCGCTTCCCATGGATCATCCGGTGGCGACCATGGACGACTGGCTGAAGATCCGGCACTGGTACGCCTTCGACGAGCGGCGTATCAACAAGGAAGCGCTGCTGGATCGCCGCAAGCTGTGGGAAAAGGGCTATCTCACCGTATTCGGCGTGCCCGGCGGATTTGATGAGCCGCGGCAGCTGCTGGGTGAGGAAGGTCTGTGCATCGCCTATTATGAGGAGCCGGAAATGATCGCCGATATGCTGGAGGTCATGGCGGACACTGCGGAAAAGGTGATGGAGCGCGTGGCGGACGTGGTGCCCATCGACAACCTGTGCATTCATGAAGACATGGCAGGCAAATCCGGCCCGCTGATCGGCCCGTCGCTGGTACGCGAATTCCTGAAGCCCTATTACAATCGCGTCTGGAATGCGGCGAAGGCCTGCGGCGCGAAAATCTTTTCCCAGGACAGCGACGGCAATATGGAGGCGGTCATCGATGCGTTCCTCGAATGCGGCGTGACCTGCTTCTATCCCTATGAGCCGGCGGCGGGAATGGATATGGTGAAATCCCGCAGAGAATACGGCAAAAGATTCACCATCAAGGGCGGCATTGACAAGCACGCACTGCGCCGTGATTTTGCCGCCATTGAAGCGGAGCTTTCCTATAAGATCGCGCCGGAAACGCTGGGCGGCGGCACGATTTTTGCACTGGATCACCGCATTCCCAACGGTGTTCCGATCGAAAATTACCGGTACTACGTCAATCTCGGACGGGAGATGCTGGGACTCGGCCCCATCAGCCAAGAAGGCTGGGGAAGAATGGCGTTTTGAATTAAATATTATATTAAAGGAGATTTATCATGAGCATTTTACTTGAAATCAGCGAGAATTTACAGAAGGGCAAGGCCAAGATCGTCAAGGGTATGGTGGAGCAGGCACTTTCGGAGGGCATTCCGGCGGAAAAGATCCTCAACGAAGCTCTGCTTGCCGGCATGAACATCGTCGGCGAAAAGTTCAAGAACAACGAAGTTTTCGTTCCCGAGGTTCTGGTTGCCGCACGCGCCATGAACATGGGCGTTGAGGTGCTGAAGCCGCATCTCACCGCGGAAGGCATCAAGGCGAAGGGCCGCGTCTGCATCGGCACGGTTCAGGGCGACCTGCACGACATCGGCAAGAATCTGGTGCGCATGATGCTGGAGGGCAAGGGTCTGGAGGTCATCGACCTTGGTACGGACGTATCGGCAGAAACCTTTGTCAACACCGCCATCGAGCAGAACTGCCAGATCATCTGCTGTTCCGCGCTGCTCACCACCACCATGGACACCATGGCGGATGTTGTGAAGTTGGCAGAGGAAAAGGGCATCCGCGGCAATGTGAAGATCATGATCGGCGGCGCACCGGTTACAGAGGCATTCCGCGAGAAGATCGGCGCGGATGTTTACACATCCGATGCGGCAAGTGCGGCGGATGCGGCTGTGGAGCTGTGCAGTCAGCTGGCATAAGCAATGGAAGAATTATTTGCCCCGCTGACCGAAGCGGTTCTGGCGGCCGGTGCGTTCAAAGCGGCTGTTATCCCCGTGTCCGATATTGAAACGGATGCATCCTTCCGTGAGCTGTGCCGGGCGAATGTGTGCGGTAATTACGGTAAAAACTGGACCTGTCCGCCGGATGCGGGCGAGATCTGCGACCTGATGGCAGAGCTTCGCACTTATCGGTACGCGCTGGTGTTTCAGACAGTCAGCGCGCTTGAGGACAGCTTCGATTTCGAGGGCATGATGGAGGCGGGCAATCGCCACAATCAGCTCATGCAGTCGGTGCGCGGACTTGCACAGGCACTGCCGGTGGAGCGGGTAAGACTGCTCGGCGCGGGAGGATGCCGCGTCTGCCCGGTATGCGCGAAAAAAACGGATGAGCCGTGCCGCCATCCCGAGCTTGCCATCCGTTCGCTGGAAACCTACGGCGTGAATGTGTCAAAGCTGGCACCGGCGGCGGGCATGAAGTACATCAACGGACAAAACACCGTCACCTATTTCGGCGCGGTGCTCATCGGGTAACGGATATGAAGGTCACAATCAACGGCATCACGCGGGAAGCGGCGGCGGGATGTCTGCTGTCGGAACTGATCCTGCCGGGAGAGCTTGAGCTGCCCTGCGGCGGTGACGGACGGTGCGGAAAATGCCGCGTGACGGCACACGGCGCACTGAGTGAGCCGTCCGAGCGGGAAAAACATCTGCTGGGGAATGCCATCCACAGCGGCTGTCGGCTTGCCTGCATGACGCGGGCGGAGGGCGACTGCACGGTCGTCACCGAATCCGCCGATGCGGTGGTCTGCACCGACGGCGCGCGGCGTATCGATCTATCCTCCCCCGCCTTCACGCAATTCGGCGCGGCGGTGGACATCGGCACGACTACACTGGCGGCGCGGCTGTTTGACCGTGACGGCCGGTGCATCGCCGAAGCCGGGGCGAAAAATCCCCAGTCTGCGTTCGGCGCGGACGTGATCTCCCGCATCGAGGCCGCGCTTGCCGGAAAAGGCCGCGCACTCGCCGGATGCATCCGGGAAGCTGTGAGCCGCCTGCTTGTGAAAATGGCAGATGCGGCGGGCATTTTGCCGGAGGAGATCGACGCGGTGGTCATCACCGGCAACACGACCATGCTCCATCTGCTCACCGAAACCTCCCCGGCGGCATTGGCAAGAGCGCCATTCAAAGCGGAGCGGCTGTTCGGCGAGACGATCCCGGCGGTGGAGCTGTCCCTTCCGACGACAGGCGAGGTCTATCTGCCGCCCTGCATCGCCGCGTTTCTCGGCGCGGACACGGTGACGGCGGCGCTGGCATCCGGCTTTTTCGATGGGGACACGCGCACCCGACTGCTGGCCGACATCGGTACGAACGGCGAGCTTTTGCTGTCGCACGGCGGCAAGCTGTATGCCTGCTCCACGGCAGCCGGCCCGGCATTTGAAGGCGCGGGCATCTCCATGGGCATGGGCGGACGGCCGGGCGCGATCGATCACGTGACGGTATCGGACGGCACGCTTCACGCTCATGTCATCGGTGATGTGCCGCCCACGGGCATCTGCGGAAGCGGCATCGTGGACGCGGCGGCGTGCCTTCTGGAGCTGGAAATTCTCGATGAGACCGGATTTCTCGAGGACGGGGATGCACAGATCGCACCGCCGGTCATGCTGACACAGGAGGATATCCGCAAGATCCAGCTGGCGAAAAGTGCCATCCATGCCGGCATCCGCACCCTGCTTCACACGGCGGGGGCTTCGGCTGACGGCACGGCGGAGCTTGTCATTGCCGGCGGCTTCGGAAGCTATCTTGACCCGGAAAATGCAGGCAGGATCGGGCTGTTTCCACCGGAGCTTTCATCCCGCGCCAACGCGGTGGGCAACGGGGCACTGACCGGAGCGGCCATGCTGCTGGATACCGGACGGCGGCCTGCGTGCGCGAAATTCTGCCGGCGCGTGCAGGTGTCCGAGCTTGCGGCAAATCCCGTGTTCATCCGGGAATACACCGAGCAAATGCTGTTTTAGGAGACAACATGACAAAAAACGAAAAGATCCGCACGGGCATCGTGGTGGGCATCGTACTCATCGCCATCGCCGCAGTTCTCAGCCGGGTTGTGGTGTTCGACCATTCTGCAAGACGCACGGGCGACGGCTTTGAATGGCGCGGCGTGCGGTATGTGACCACCGGCGGCACCTATCAGGGCGGCCGGACGGTGGCAAAAACCGACGACAATTTCGCCATCGTCAGTGTCAAGGGCGATGCCGGAAAGAATTTCTACGTCCTCAGCTCCTTTCTCGATTCCGAGCTGTGCGTCAGGGAAGGGTACACCCTCCCCACCGACGGCGAGATCCGCGCGGTTTCGGTCAATCACATGATCGTGAGTCGCCGGGCTGTGGTGGATGCCATTGCCCGGGGCGCGGAGGCATTTACGCCGGAGGGACAGGCCGAGATGCGTTTTCACGCCGATTCGCAGACGGTGCTCATGAAGGAGCTGTCGTTTTTCTACGGCGAAAATCCCGTCAGCACCGATCCGCATAAGCTTGAATTCGGAACGGTGGACGGGCGCTTTGTGCTGGCACGCAAGCTTTCTTCCGTCGAGACAGAGGACAACGTGATCTTTACTTATGAGATCTGGCATTTTCCGCCGGAGGATGCGGCAGTATTAGCGGAATATTTCAAATAAAAAACGCGGCCGATGCGATGCATCAGCCGCGTTTTTTGACGATTATTCCTTGACGATCTCAGCCTCGGGCGCGTTCTTTCTGACGCTCTCGATACCATTGAGGCAGCCATCCTTGGAAACATAGCCCTCGGAGGTGGCAATGATCTCGCCGTTGCGAGCCTTCAGGCGGAAACGGAATTCGCCCTTCTTGTCGGTGTACATTTCAAACTTCGGATTGACAGCGGTGACAACTTCTTCAACCGTCTGATCCTCAAAGTTTGCGATGGCAGCGTTCTTCTTGACGCTCTCAACGCCCTTGAGACAGGAGCTTTCCGAGTTGTAGACCTCGGAGGTTGCGATGATCTGACCGTTGCCTGCGCAAAGATCGAACTTGACGCCGGTGGAAACGGCCTTTACCTTGAATTTACCCATAGTATCCTCCAAATATTTCGCACACTGCGATATTTTGATAGTATTATTATACGATAAAAAACGTGAATTGTCAAGGTTTTTCGCACATTTTTTTGATTTTTTCCGGAATTACGCCCGTTTTACCCAGATCGGGCTGCTCCATGCCAATCTTCCGCCCGCAAGTCTGACACGCACGTAGTAGCAGTCCTCCGGCAATTCCTGCCGGTAATCGTAAAACAGCTGCTCTGCCGTTTTTTTCATGATGATATAATCCCGGCAGTTTTTAACGATGGTGACGCTCTCCACCGGTGCATCTGCCTCCACCTTGTAATAGATGGCCGGATCGCCCTCGCATACGATCTCCTCGCCCATGTAGTGGCCGTCAATGCGGAAATCCAGCGTGACTCTGCCGCCCATGAAGCCGTAGCACCGTCTTGCTTTAATGGCATCGAAGATGGATTCTCTGGTATTTTCCTCCGCCCATACGCCGGTGATGCCGGAATATTTGAAGGGGTAGGGCATGGATTCCACGGTCAGACCGTTCTGGCAGACGTGGTCGTCCGAGCAGGCGATACAGCCCATTTTCGCACCGCGCTTCAGGGCATCCTGCCAATGTCCGCCCTCGCAGTCGGAGTAGCAGGCCAGTGGATCGCCCATGTATTCCGCACAGCTTCCGCGGGAATACACCTGAATCAGCGGTGTCATATCGCAAAGCTCCATGGCGAGAAAATCCGCGCCGGAGGAGAGAAGGTTGGTGTCATGAGGCACGAGGATCAGATCCTCGCGGGCAAGATACCGGTGCAGCTCCTCCCGTGTCAGCTCACCATCGCGCACACCGCGGAGCAGATCACCGTCGCCGTCCCGGAAGTAGACGACCAGATTGTTGTACCACGGATAGGAATCCCGCTCATAGGCGAGGATGGTGGTGAATTTTCCCGGCTCATGGTATTCATTCACCTTCTTTTTTGTCAGCTCCCATTTGCCTGCATCCCACAGCTCCGGCTTGCCCACACCGCCGTGATCGTGATCGGATACCGCGCCGAAATCCAGCTTGGCATTGTCGCGGAGATTGATGAAATAGGAATCGATGTCCGGCCTGCCGTCGGAGAGATTGGTGTGCCCGTGCAGCTCACCGAAATAAACGTTGAGCTTCGGCGGCCCGGGAAGTCTTGTGCGCTGATCGGCATTGATCGTATCCCACGAGCCGCGTTCACCGGCATAGACCTGATCGGTGAAATTCTGTGCGCGGCCGGGCATATCAAAGTTTTTTGCCAGCTTTCGTTCGGGATGTTTCATGGAAATGTCCTCCGGAAAAAATTTTACAGTAACATTATACGCCGGAATCTGCGGAATGTCAAGCATTTTCGCATACCGGTGCAAAAAATCCCCACGGCGTTGATTTATTCACAAATTTGTGCTATACTGAAAGAAAAAACTGCGGAGGCTTCTATGGAAAAAACAAGAATTCTGCTGGCATCGGACATTCACTGGTGTCATCTGCAATGGTATGGTATGGAAAACAATGCGCGGCTGGCGAAGTTTGTATCTGACGTGGCGGCGGAGCACAAATCCGATCCCTGCGCGGCACTGCTGCTCCTCGGCGACTATTCGCTGGATCACTGGGCATGGGGCATCAAAGGCTCATGGCTGAATGAAGGCGTTTCCAACACGGCGAATTTTGTTGATGCGCATATGGAGGAGCTTCGCGGCACGGGCATGGAGCTTCGCATGATCGCGGGCAATCATGAGCAGTACGGCGAGGAAAAATGGCGGGAGATCACCGGATTTTCCAGACAGTCGTCCATCGTCTGCGGCGATGTGCTGTTCATCCTCCTCGACACCTACGGCGCGGATCTTGATCCGACGGAGCATTCGGACGGCACTTACGCACCGGCGGATATGGCGTTCATCCGCCGTGAGATGGCGGCAAATCCCGACAAGCGGGTGATCCTGTGCGCCCATTATTTTGATGCGGCGAAGGAAAGCGAGGAATTCTGCCGGCTCGTGCGGGAGGATACGCGCATTCTCTGCCTCATTGCCGGCCATGTTCACACGTCCTATGTGGTGACGCCGGAGCAGTTCGGCACAAAGCCGCTGCTGTTCACCGGCCATTATTCCTATTCCGGCACCAAGCCCGATCCGCTTCGCTGTCCCTGCGGTTATCGCGAGGTTGTCATTGACGGCGCGCACGTCACATCGGCCTACATCGCGGCGGAAAACACCTACGCGGTGGACGGTAAGACGGTCAAGCTCTCCCGCTCCCGTCAGGATGAGATCATTCTTGCATAAAAAATTCCGGCACAAAATGTGCCGGATATTTTTATCCCCGTCTGAGCACCTTGAGGATGCCCTTGAGAATGGGACGCGCGTTGATTGTGAAGATGGCGGCGATGGCGACTGCCTGCACGACGATCCACAGCGGCAGCTCCAGCACCATCCACGCGGTCTGCACGGCGATGATGACGGTGTTGACGACAACTTTGGGCGTGTGAAGATTGAAGGGGATCATGCGCCGCGTGTTGACGGCGCGGATGATGAACACGATGAAATAGCTGAGGAAGGTGGCCAGTGCCGCACCGTTTGCACCGAGGGGAGAGGGAATGAGGAGCAGGTTGAAGACGACATTCACGCCCGCACCGATGGCGGCGGTGGTGAAGGAATGGATGCTCTTTTTGTCAACGAGATAGACACTGCCCATGAAGGTGACAAGGCTGGAATAGACCGTGGCGAAGATGAGCAGCGGCATATACTGCCACGCCGGGTAGAATTCATCGGAGAACAGGATGAAGGATGCCGCCTTTGCCATGGCGATCAGACCGGCGGCGGAGATGAACAGCATTCCCTGAAAACTGTCGAACACCGTGCCGAAAAAGGCTTCATGCTGCTTTTTGGATTCCGTGTCCCGCTCGGTGACGGCGGAGAACTGCCACGCCTCGATGAAGATGCCGGAGAGGAGGATGAGCATGGTGGGGATCTTGAATGCCGCGGCGTAGAGACCGTTCACCTCCGTGCCGATCATGCCTTTGATCATGTAGTGGTCAGACACG
>SVSO01000074.1 GCA_015064195.1 Oscillospiraceae bacterium | reverse complement strand
GCTGCGACTTCCGCAAATCCGCGCCGCATTCCCGGCTTTATCAGGGCAGCGGCGAGGGGCTGCATGTCGTCAACACACGAACGGTCGGCGAGGGCTATGCCTTCCCGGAAATAGATTAAAGGAGGATTTCTATGAAACGTAATCTCAGCGCACTGCTTCTCATTGCCATGCTGGCAGGCCTTGCATCCTGCGGCGGCGAAACGCCCGGCGCGGGTTCCGCGGATACCACGCTGCCACCCGATGAAACAACAGCTGCTGTGGACAATACCCCCGCGATCTTCAAGCAGGGGCTTGATTTTGGCGGCGAAACCATCACCTTCCTCTACCGCGCCGACGCAGTGAACGAATTCTATGTGGCGGAATCCACCGGCGATATCGTGGACGACGCGCTGTTCGAGAGCCGCACGAGGGTGGAAGAGGAATTGAATGTCAAGCTGGAGATCGTCGAGCGCTCGTGGCTGGACACCGGCCGCGCGCAGTACACCAATCACATCGCCGAGACGGTCATGGCGGGCGATGACGTGTACGACTGGGTCGATCAGATCGCGGACGAATGGTACAAGCTCGTCCCGCAGGGTCTGATGGTTGACCTCAAGGATCACAAGTACATCGATCTGTCCCAGCCCTGGTGGAACGCGGGTCTGCAGACCGATGCCAACATCGGCGGCGGCATTTTCTACCTCGTCGGCGACTATGCGCTGGGCTATCTGAAGGACACCTACTGCATCTATTTCAACAAGGAGCTGGCAAATACCGTGGGCGCGGGCGATCTGTACGGTCTCGTGCGCGACGGCAAGTGGACCATCGACAAGGCGCTGGAGATCTCCGCCAAGGCGGTGCAGGATCTCAACGGCGACGGCAATTTCACGATGGACGACCGCATGGGCTTTGTCATGCACGACAAGTACCATCTCCCCGGCTTCATCGCAGCCTGCGAGGTGGACATGATGACGGGCAGCGGCGATGACTGGAAGCTCACCATCGGCACCGAGCGCGATCACGCCATCGTGGAGCAGCTCAATCAGCTCCTGTTCGAATCGCCCGGCAACTACATGTTCCCCGCCTCCCGCACATCGACGGAGAACATGCCCGAATACCAGAAGATCACCGCAAAGTTTGTCTCCGGCGATATTCTCTTCCTCACCTCCCAGATGCACGACGCGGTGACCGATCTGCGCGACATGAAGGCGGATTACGGCATCCTCCCCTTCCCGAAGTATGAGGAATCCCAGAAGGCATACCACACCTTCAGCCGCTCCACCCACGCCGTGATCGGCATGCCCGTGACCTGTCCGGACTATGACCGCGCCGGTGCGGTGCTTGAAGCCATCGCCTGCGTCAACCACGAGACGGTTGTGCCGGTTTACTTCGAAACGGCGCTCAAGGTGAAGTATTCCCGCGACGATGACTCCGCCGAGATGTACGATCTGATCCTCGCCGGCTCCACGCTCAACTTCGGCTACCTCAACAAGAACTGCATGTACGGCACCGTCACGCCGCCGGTCGAGCTGTTCATCGACGGCGCGATCGATCCCGGCAGCTTCATCTCCAGCGTAGCCGCCGCCCGCGATGCCGGCCAGAAGAAGCTGGACGAATACATCACCGCCGCAGCGGAATATGCAAAATAAACCCAAGGAGCATCCTATGCAGAACAACTACTCCCCCGAATGGAAAAAGCGCGGTGACCGCACCGGTCTCATCCGCAACGCGCTGCTCAAAAGCATGGGCTATACCGACCGCGACATCGAAAAGCCCATCATCGGCATCATCAATACCTGGGCGGAGACCAATCCCGGGCATTACCACTTCCGCCAGCTCTCCGAGGCCGTCAAGCGCGGTGTCTGGGCGGCGGGCGGCTTCCCGCTGGAGGTCAACACCATGTCCATCTGCGAGGTCTTTTTTGACCTCTCCAGCCTCATCTACCGCAACCTCCTCTCCGAAACCACCGAGGAGCTGATCGCGCGCCATCCCTTCGACGGCGTGGTGCTCATCGGCGGCTGCGACAAGAACGTCCCCGCACAGCTGATGGCGGCAGTTTCCGCCAACAAGCCCACCATCTTCCTGCCCGGCGGCGCCATGCTCCCCGGCTATTATAAGGGGCAGATGCTGGTCTGCGGCACGGATTCCTTCCATATTTATAACCGCTACACCTCCGGCGAAATTTCTCTTGATGAAATGACAAAATACGAGGGCTGTCTCTACGGCTCCGCAGGCGCATGCCCGATCATGGGCACGGCGAATACCTGCCAGACCGTGGCGGAGGCGCTGGGCATTGCGCTGCCGAACTCCGCCTCCAGCCTCGGCCTCTCCGCCGAAAAGGCGCGCACCGCCGAGGATACCGGCCGCGCCATCGTGGAGCTGGTGGAAAAGGATATCAAATGCTGCGACATCATCACGGAGAAATCCATCGAAAACGCCATCACCGTGCTGATGGCATGCGGCGGCTCCACCAATCTCATCATCCATCTCATCGCCATCGCCCGCCGCGCCGGCATCCATCTGACGCTGGAGGATTTCGCGCGCATCTCCGACAAAACGCCGGTGGTGGTCAACGTCAAGCCCCACGGCACCGAGGCGGTCGGATCCGGCTTCCACAACGCCGGCGGCGTGTTCAGCCTGATGAAGGAGCTGGAGGGAAGGCTTCATCTCGACTGCCTGACCGTCAGCGGCAAGACCGTGGGCGAAAATCTCGCCGACGCGGATATGCCCTACGACACAAGCGTCATCCGCCCGCTGGACGATCCCATCGAGACAAAGGGCGGCATCGCCGTGCTTTACGGCAACCTTGCGCCCGGCGGCGCGGTCATCAAACGCTCCGCCGCATCGCCGGAGCTGATGCGCCATCGCGGCCCGGCGAAGGTGTTCGAGGATCTCGACGCCTGCAAGGCGTGGCTGCTGGACGATGCATCCGACATGACGGCGGACACCGTGGTCATCCTGCGCGGATACGGCCCCGTTGGTGCGCCCGGCATGCCGGAAAACGGCAACTACATGCCCCTCCCGCCGAAGCTGCAGCGGCAGGGCATCAGGGATTTTGTGCGCATCACCGACTCGCGCATGTCCGGCGGCTGCTTCGGCACGCAGATTCTGCACCTCACCCCGGAAAGTGCGGTCGGCGGCCCGCTGGCAGCGGTGCGCGACGGCGATATCATCGAGCTTGACGTGGAGGCGGGCAAGCTGAATGTGCTGCTGTCCGACGAGGAGATCGCATCCCGCCTCGAGGGCTTCACCGTGCGGAATCATCCCGAGATCAAGCGCGGCTTTGTACGCAATTTCATCGACAACGTCACGCAGGCCGACGAGGGCTGCGATATGACCTACATGCAGTATAAGGAGTAAGTTATGACAAAACTCAGAAATTTCGAAATCCCCGCATTCACCTCCGCGCTGCCGATCACGGCAGCGGAGGAGACCATCAACGGCGGCATCCGCGTCACCTTCCGTGCTGACGCTTCCCTGCCGATGCCCGATGCGCTGTATCTCCCCGCCATCCCCGTGAAGGCGGATGATCTGCTCGTCGTGCCGCACTATGAGGGCTACGCCTTCCGCGCCGACGACCCGCGCGATATCATGCCGCGCCGCATGCCCATGCTGGGCGGTGCCATCTCGATGAGCTTTTTCGGCATCGTGCGGGAGGGATGTTGGCTGCTCTATGCCGTTATCACCAATCTCGATGCCATCTTCTGCCTGCCGTTTGAAGGCGGGCTGAATCATCCGCACATCGGCTTTCTCTCCGAAAAAGGACGCTGGGGCTACGACCGCGAGATCCGCATCCTCACCGGCGAGGGCGGCATCACCGAGCTTTGCCTTGCCTACCGCAGGATCGCCGAGGAAAAGGGACTGCGCGTCCCCTTCACCGAGAAGGTGAAGAAGCTCCCCCACATCGCAAAGCTGGTGGGCGCAGCGGATGTCTGGCTCTGGAACGATGACGCCATGGACAAGCTCTATTCGGAGAACGACGTCTACCACATTCCCACCAAGGAGCAGGTGAATCTCCGCCTGCGGATCGCCGACGAGATGAAATCACTCGGCATGGATCGGGTGCTCTGGTCGATCTTCGATGAAAACATCGAACGCCGCGAGGTGGAGCACGCGAAATCCCTCGGCTGGATCACCACCGTCTACGACATCTACACGGATGTCATCCCCCACGATATTATCGATAAGATCACCGATACCCGCCGCGAGCGCTGCAAGCCGCGCCTTGCCTGCTGGCCGGACGGCGTGTCGGTGGATGCCGCGGGAAATCGCGCCAAAGCGTGGAAGCTGAAGGGCAAAGACGGCGTGTTCTACGATCAGAACCGCGTCTGCGACATCGCCATGTATGAATGTGCGTCGAAGGTCGCCCCGGAGCATGAAAAAACATACGGCCTTGACGGCCGCTTCATCGATGTCACCGCGCAGGCAGTCACGGAGTGCTACTCCGATGCCCATCCCACCACCCGCCGCACATCCATGGAATACAAGAACAAGCTCTTTGCGATGCTGCGGGAGAACGGCATGTTCACGGGCACCGAGGTGGGCTGCGAGGATGTGGCGGCGACCGTCGATTACAACGAGGGTCTGATGAGCCCCACCATGCACCGCATGCCCGACGCAGGCCGGCGGATGTGCCACCTCTATTACGGCGATGAGATCGAGCCGAAGGTCACGGCGCTTCTCCTGAATCCGGAGATCCGCGTGCCGCTGTGGGGACTGGTTTATCACGGCTGTCTGCAGAGCTACTGGTACTGGGGCGATTCGGCGAACCACATGCCGGAGCTGATGCCGCTGCGCGATGCCTTCTGCACGCTGTACGGTCTGCCGCAGATCTACAGCTTTAAGGCGGCAAACTGGCCGTTACTTCGGGAAAAGATCGTGGAATCCTACCAAAAGACCACCGGCTTTGCGAAAGAGGTCGGCTGGGATTCGCTCGACGCATTCGAATATGTGGACGGCAATCTGCGCATCCAGCGCACGGTATTCGAGAGCGGCCGCAGCGCCGTGGCGAATTTCACGGATGAGGATATTGTATACTCCGGGCGCGTAATCAGGGCGGGCACAGCGGAGACATTCTGAGAGAAAATGAGGGGCAGAGGAAAACGCTTAGGAAAAGCGTTTTCCTCTGCCTCACTCACAAATTCATCCATAAATCAGGCACTTGACGATATGAATGAGGGTAAGATTTCCTGCGAAGATGGATTGGAGGTTGTAAAAGCCTTTGAAGATACCCTTGCCGCAATGCAGTCAAAATTCCCACGTCGTGACTTGGTCGTAGAGGTGTGTGAACGAGAAAAGTCCCGCTGGATAGCAGGGCTGATAAGTGTTTATGACAAATCAATATCGTGTCAGTGCCATAAACTCACCGCAGACAAAGCCGGCTTCATGATGAACGAGTCTCTCAATCAAGCGGAATGTTAACATGGTCGTACTTTTTCGTGGAAGGATTCTGTTCCACTTTAAGAAGATCCATGAGTTACAATTCACTGAATTGGTTTGATGACACAGGGCATCAATGATCATAGCCTGGGCAATCTAAGGGAAGTTATGGACAGCGTCCATATTGAAAACATGGGATTCGGGCTGCGAGGCTTGAGCTTTGCGCTCTGCAAACAGATCATCCAAGGTTACGTCAAGAGCATCTGCAACTCGAGGAAGCATCATAATTATACATCAATCCCCAATTTTGCCAACCGCTTGTCCAAGATTAACATTATAACCTCTGGAGCTTAAATATATATCAATGTCATTGTTGATGTAATGATGTCCGGTTGTATGAAGAACATTGTAGAACTCACGAAGATAATCAAACACCCCATACCGGTTGAACAGCTCTACGGTCTGTTTCCCTGTCAGAGCCTTATAAAGTTTATAGCTTTCAACACAAAAGATCGCAAACTCCATCTCTTTGCTCATAGATTCACCGCCTTACACATCGGGAAACAGCAATTCTCCGGTTGCCTCTTCTCTGACAAACAGGGAATACAGCATATCTGTGCTGTACTGCCATAATTTCGTTTCCTCTTTTTCCAACAATCCATATAGTTTCGATGCATATAGTTTATTCAATGCATCCGTTTCAGCAATATTTGCTTTCTTACAATCATACTGACAAGATCAGCGCTGATGTACGGCATCATAGCAGCAAACTGTTCGTGTCCCATCATTGCCCCTTCCTGTGAACTTCTGTATAACCGATATACTTCAAAAAAGACAGCATCAGCGCTGTGTGAAATGTCCATTGGTCATGCAGTATCACATTCATATTTGGCTACAAATCCCACATTTTTGTCGAGTCGCCGCATCTTGATCTGTGCCCAACGCTCGGCTTGTTCATAGGAGGTCGTTGTATAGAAACCAATTCCAAAATCAAGATAGTATTCACTTTCTCGAATTTTGGGATTTTCTACCAAATCCGTGCTTCCGTGAAAAACAATCATAATCATCACTGAACCTTTACGAAGCAAAGGTTTCCTTATTCGAAATCAGCAGGTTTTACTTATAAAATGGGCAATACTACCGCCAACAATCATATTACTATACATATTATAACACAATCATGAAAAGAATTTAAGTGGGAAAATTAAAATATGACAGATGGGGTTGAAATTGACTGCTTGCCGAATGAAATCTCACTCCCGAATCCGCTTCTCATACTCCTCTATCCTCACCTTCCCGGCGATTGCCTTGTCTCTATACATTTTCGCCCAATCTGACCAGGTCCGAAATTCGGACTTGGTCATTTTCTTTTTGAGAACCCTCGCGTAGTGATTCTTGTACGCCCGATTGTAGGCGATCCAAATGGGATCACTCTTGCACTTCTCCTCGTACTTCTTGTGTGCACCAATATCGCGGCAGGTCTTGCCGGCTGTACCCTTTACTGCACGCTCGCAGAAATCGTAGTACCGCCCGGAGGTCAGCAGAAAATACTTGCCGCAGTGCACACAACGCTTGGGGATAAATCCGCTTCGCAGTCCGCGGAAGAAATCAAAGTACAGAAACGCCGAAAGGCTGTTGAACGTATAAACATCGCACCAAACGGATTTACTGCCTTGCTTGATCGGCTTGCACTCCAGCGACATCACGCCGGAGGGCTTGATGATTTGCCGCTCCTCCACCTTTGCATATTTCTCGTAAACCTCCGCAATTTCCGCATCCGTCAAAAACTTGCCGCGCGAGTGAACATATTCATCGAGAAACCGCCCGTAGGTATCCGCCAAATGCGTCAGCGTTTCAAGCAGATCAATATACGGTTCCATCAATGCGCGCAGATCATTGTTAAGCAGCTCCGCGCCGAGATAATCCTGAAGCTCCTCGTCGTCGTTGTGCCAATACGGCTGAAAATGGCGCATATCATCCTTGGATATCAAAACCGACTCAAGCACATGGCTGTCGTAGAAGCCGTAGTCGTGCTCCTTGTACCGTACATCCTCATGAAAAGAATATTGCTCGGACGGATCTTCGAAACCTTCCTCGTAATCCTCTGAATCATCTTCGAGTGGATCTAACATTTTCTTTATGGCATCCTCCGGAACGTCGCGCTCGCGCATTTTCTTCTTTTTGTCGTCACTCTCCGCGCGGGATTCCCTGTCATCGTAATGCTTATCAAACATCGACGAGTGCAGACTGAGGCAGTGAATCAAATCCTCGTAATCAAACGTGTCGGGATTCGTTATATACCGGTACAGAGGAAACTTGCACAGCAGCTCCTTCACGTCGTTCAGAATCTTCTGCGCCCTGTATACGTTCATGTCGTAATTCTCCCATGCGCTGTAATTTACATCAAATTTGAACAGCAACGTCTGCAGTAAGGATTTCAGCTCATCACGCATAAGTGCGAGATCATGCTCGGGATGATAATCGAACAGCCTGCAGAGCACCTCGCAGGTTTGATAGTGATGCTTCGCATCTATGATACAAGTATTCCCCGAATAATATGCGGTAATCTTAAACGGATTCGGCGGCAGCTTCGCCATTGAAAATCACTCCCTCACGCAAAAATAGTTGAAAAATTTACAAACTTTTTTATTCCAGTTCAGCAATCTCGTTGCTATCGAAAAATATTTTCTCTCAGATGATCGTTTCAAAATGACGGATAAATAAGTTTCAGCATATCAAAAAGCATTGCTGCATCTGACAAAATCCCCTTTATGAATATTTTGTAAATCCGTGTCGGTTAGATAACGAAATAGATAACCATAGAGATAGTATACATTATCTATTGCGTTTTGTCAAGAGATGTGGTAAAATTTTGTTGTCGACAAAACAAGGCTCCGACGGTCTGCGCAGAGTACGGTCGGAGTACAAAAACACGGAGGTAACGATTGAACGGAGAATTTAATTAGCATCGAAGCACGGAATCGCAATCATGCTTGTACATCATCTTCGCAAGGAAGGCGCAAGCGATCCGGTGAACATGCTCACGGGATCGACAGGAATCTCGGGCGCGGCGGACAGTTCGTTTGTATTACAGCGCGACAAGCGCACCGAAAATGCGGCGACACTGTTCTGCACCGGCAGAGATATACGCACGATTGAAATTCCGCTTGTGTTTTCCGAGGAGAGCTGCACATGGCTTCTGCGTGATGAAAATCCTGCGCTGGTGAAGCTTCTTGATCCCACGGTGGAACAGGTGGACCGCTACTTCACCGAGAGCGGTACGGACGAATTCTGCGGAAGCGCGACAGAGCTTGCAGAGCGTATGAAAGCGCACAGCGGCATTGACATCACACCTGCGGTGCTGTCAAAAAAGCTTCTCTGCGGACACGCACAGTTCTGCGCTCTCGGTTATGAGTGTTCCTTCTTCAGAACACACGAGGGAAAGAAAATCAAGATCAACCGTGTGAAAGAAGATGAAGAAAAAGCAAGCTGAAAATTGTTCTCGCGTCGGTGCGTCGGTAGAGTCGGTAGTGATGCTCGTTTCCAAAATTGCCGACACACCGACGCGGACGGTGATGGTTCCGTTTTGTCCCCGACATTCCGTCTGGGGCAAGCATAGCGCGTGGATGTCCACCCCTCACAAACGGGGCGGCTTCCTCGCACAAAATCGGGCAGAAGCCCGGCTGCAATGCCGCTCCCACTTTGAAATTGCAGAAAAATTATTATGAGAAAGGAGTGTTCCATTGGGAAGAACACAAACAGAAACGCTTACGCTTCGGCTGACACCCGAAGAAAAATTTTTGCTTCAGGAGAAAATGTATAAGGCAGTCGCACCATCCATGCGGCAGTTCGTCCTCGATATCGGAAATCGCGAGTACATCGCCATGCGGAGTTTCGATGAGCCGTACTGCCGGCGGATATTCGAGCAGGTATCAGTGGTGTCGAAGAAGGCGATCATCCGCCGCGGCGTGATGGAGCAGATGGCGGATGTATTGGCGCGGAATCCGGCGATGCCGGCGGTAACACGCGTTCGGCGGGTGGGGTGAGAAATCACAAAGATAAACAAAACCCAATCAACTGACAAGGAAAAAATATTAGTCAGTCGATTGGGTTATAATTATATGCAAAATATCGCTTACAGCTCAATATCCACCACGCGGTTTTCCTCGACGGAGCAGACGACGGCATCCAGAATCTTCTGGCATCTAGCACCTTCCGCAATCGATGGAAAATGCGGTGTCATTTGGCCGAGCGCGGCTTCGATAAAGGCGTATTCCTGATCGAGATAATATTCCTTCGGCACCTTGATCGTCTCGGTATTGCCGCCGGTGCGGGTTTCATCTGCCCATCGGATGGTGATCTCCTCAGGATTGTTCAGATTGAACTTGATCACACCGTTTGTTCCGTAGATCTCAAATCGGATGGATTCGGATTCTCCGACAGCACACTTGGTTACGAGAAAATTGGCGATCACATTACCTTCCAGCCGTGCCATGAAGCCGGTGATATCATCCACCAGAACCGGTGCCATTTCGTCGCTGTCAAGCTTACGGCGCTCCTTGACAATGGTGTTCGACATGGCGTAGACCGACTCAAACTCGCCCACAAGGAAGCGCGCCATATCGATCAGATGAATGCCGAGATCGCCCAGCGTTCCACTGCCGGCGAATTCCTTCACAAACCGCCATTCCAGCTTTCGGCCGGGAATAAAAGCTCCGCTCTGGAGATACTCCACGCTGACGTTGATGATCTGCCCCAGCTTGCCGGATTCGATCAGCTCCTTGGCATAACGTACGGCCGGGAAGAAGCGCTTGGAAAAACAGATCATATTCGGCGTACCGCTCTCTTCCAGCGCTTTCAAAAGCTCCGCTACGCCATCTTTATAAAAGGTTGACAGCGGCTTTTCCACCTCAACCGCTTTGCCTGCACGCACTGCTTCAAGAGCAAACGGCACGTGCAGATGGTTGGGTGTGCAGATCTCCACCGCGTCCACATCCGGACAGGAGATCAGCTCACGATAATCAGTGAAACGGTGAGACTGCGGGATGTTCAGCCGGTCACCTACTTCCTGCAGCTTCGTTTCGTCGATATCGCAGATTGCGCTGATGTGTGCGGTATCGTATTTTCTGATTTGGCTGATATGCATTCCTGAGATTCGTCCGACACCAATAATTCCGATATTCAACATAATATTATACTCCTTTTTTATTTTTCCATGACCGGAGCGAGATGCTTTCTCACAGCATCATCCTGACCGGCAAATTTATCACCCACATTCTCCAGCGCTTCAAAATGTCCCAGCGTCGGAGGCGTGATATTCCGCGGTGCCGCCCATTCGACAGCATTGCGCAGGATCATCGCGATGTCGTCACGATAAAAGGTAGGATATTCCTCATGACCGGCACGGAAGTAGAAGATTTTGCCAAGACCGCGGTTGTAGCAGCAGCCGCTGCGGAAGACCTCGCCGCCTGAGAACCAGCTGATGAAAATCAGATCGTCCGGCTTCGGGATCTCAAAGCGCTCGCCGTATGTCTCCTCCATGGGCAGCTCGATGTATTCGGGAAGTCCGGCGGCGATGGGGTGAGACGGTTCGATGACCCAGATGCGCTCCTTTTCATCGTTTTCGCGCCACTTGGAGCGGCAGACCGTGCCCATCAGCAGCTTGAAGGGCTTGCAGAGATGGGCAGAATGCAATGGGATAAAGCCCATGCCGGCGAGCACGCGATTTTTGACACGCTCTGCCACTTCATCCAGTACGGCATCGTGCCTGCAGTGTCCCCACCAGATCAGGACATCGGTACGATTCAGCACATCTTCGGACAGTCCGTTTTCCGGCATATCTAATGTAGCAAAGGTGATCTCGTAATCACCCAGTGCAGACAGCTTTTCGGCGATGGCGCCGTGGATGCCCTGCGGGTAAACCTTAGCAATACGTTCGGTCTTTTCGTGCACAAATTCATTGAAAATTGTAATCCGGATCGGTTGATTCATTGTGAAACTCCTTTTGATAGCCGCATTCAGAACAGGCTGCTCTCCAGCCTGTTCTATTTTATTATACAGGAATCGCGATCGTTTGTAAATGCACATTTCAGGCATTCGGTGCACAAAAACGACATTTTCACAGCCGCGGGAATTTTTACAAGTCCGTGTCCGGCAAAAAGTCGATATTGTGCACCAATTATCTGTTTTTTGCATTTACTTCGGGAATAATTTTGTGATATACTATAAACAGGAAGCTGACAGAGAGGGGTGGAGAGCCATGAAATGTTTTCAGATTGATCTGAACGAGCTGCCGAAAATTCTGCTTCTTGGCAGAGAAACGCTGATTCCGCCGCGTGTGCATTTTACGCGCCGGCTGACGGAATATGTGCTGTATGTCGTGACCCGTGGCGAGCTGCATCTGATTGTTAATTCACATCCGCTGACATTATCTCCGGGCGATGTCTATCTGTTTGCCAAGGGAGACCGGCAGGCACCGTTGGAATCCAGTTTTTGTGAGTATTATTACATCCATTTCGGGTTCGATCAGATCAGCGAGCTTGAGCTGGAAGAAGCGATGTATGCCATGCATTTGCAGAAAAAGCAGGAGGAATACCTGCGCACCGATGCATTCAGCTTGAAGTGCTACGATTATCTGAAGGTGCTCATCCGTCAGAATATGTATATTTCGGATGAAGCCAAGTTTGAGCGGCTGGCCGATATGCTGCAACGAAATATCCTCAACGCCGGGCACAAGGAGCCGCTGAAGCGATTCGAGGTCTCCGCCGCACTTTCCAGCTTTCTGCTGGAGCTTGAGGCCTGCTATATTCCAAAATCCAATCCCGGCGAGAAAAAGGCGGAAAAAACCTATGACATCGCCCGCAGGATCGCCGCTTATGTGGAGCATCACTGTGCGGATGAGATCACAAGCGAACACATTGAGCAGGAATTTTTTCTCTCCTTCGATCACGCCAACCGGGTATTCCGGAAGGTGATGGGCTGTACCATCATCAAGTACCGCAACATGGTGCGCATTCAGTACGCCAAAGCAAAAATGCGCGCGACCAATATGTCCATCAAGGAAATCGCCATGGAGCTGGGCTTTGACAATGTCCACTATTTCAGCCGCGTATTCCGCCAGCATGAAGGCATCTCGCCGTCGGATTATAAGCGGAAGTTTATGCGAATTG
>SVSO01000073.1 GCA_015064195.1 Oscillospiraceae bacterium | reverse complement strand
CTTCTATTATAACACAGGAGGTTTCTTTTGTCTACTTGCTTGCAGCTAAAGCTATGGGGACTCCCCCGGCTCTGCCGGGGGTTTTCCTTCATTACCAAAGAAGAGGTGCTGCACCAAAGTGCAGCACCTCATTTTTCAATATCTTACCTTGAAGCTTTCCGCGATGGCAGCGGCTTCGGACGCAAATCGGTCGAAGGACGCTTCCGTCGCCGTGTAGACGAGATTGAACACGCTCTCGCCGTCCGTCAGAATGTACATCCGCTGTTTGATCACATACGCCGTCTGAGCGGATGTGCAGGTGTAGGTCAACACGATGGCATCCATACCTGCGATCTTGGCCGATTCCCTGGAGATCACGGTGAAATCCTCGTTGTTTTCCGCCAGAACCTCCGTGAGCATCTCCGCATAAGCATCCGCTGTTCCGCCTTCAATGAGAACCAGCGGCACGCCGCCGTCATAAGCCACGTTTTCATAGAAATCGTCATTTTCTTCCTCCGGCGAGGTGAACCATGCCGAATAATCGTCTTCATTTGCTGTCCACTCATCCGGAACAATAACCGAGAATTCAAAGAGCCGGGAGGTGTATACATTTTCCCCGCAGGCGGCGAGGATCAGCATCAGCGCCGCAAGAAATACTACAATAATCTTTTTCATTTCAATACCACCGAATAAAGCCGCGCCGTGTCTGCACCGTATGCGCATTTCGGCACCAGCTTAATTTGTTTTGCCGTCACATCGCAGGCGAGCGTCCATTTGCGACGGTAGTTGTCCGTCACCGACGCCAGCTTGTGCCAGCCGTTTTCATTCTCATACCAAAGGTCAAAATCCCGCATGAGCGTCGCAGGAAGCCCCACCGGTTTCTCGTGAAGCCAGCGATTGCACCGCAGGGGATAGGTCCTGAACTGGGGATTCACGCCGACGAAGCTGTCCCGGTTGATGTCGCTGTCGAAAATGAAGGAGATCTCCCGGATCCCGCGCATCTCAGGCAGTGTGATCACCAGCTCCTCACCGAATGGGAAGCTGCACAGGTGGGATTCTCCGCCGACAGTGCGGTCACAGCCGTCGAAGATCACCGCCGCATCGATTCCGCCCGCCTTTGCCGATGCGCCTGCCATCACCGATGACGGCGCACGCTTGTTGAAGGGCAGCCAGCAATCATCTTCCATCAGCATCTGCTTGAGCTGCTTCAGATGATACATATACACGCCCCGGGGAGAGGTGTCATTGGCGATGGCGATAGCCGCCGCTGTGCCCATGGCCTGACCGATCGTGGCGCAGGTCGCCATGACCCGGCAGGCGGAGGTTGCCGCATGGGTGCAGGAAATATTGCGGCCCGCGAACATGAGATTTGCGATATTTTTACTGTACAGACAGCGGTAAGGAATGCCGAAGGGAGACGGCGCACGATGGAAAATGGTAGCCGAGGCCTTGGCCGCGAATCCGCCGGGGTGATGGTCATCCATGGTCCAGCCGCCGTATGCGATGATATCCTCGAACCGGCCCTCCATGCGCACGTCGTTCTGGGTCAGAATGTAGTCGCCCACATAACGGCGGCTCTCACGCTTGCCCGGCAGGAATCCCACCCAGTCAAGTTCCCAGTTTGCCGCGTCAAAGTGGCCGGAATTCTTGTAATAATCCCATACGCCGAACGCGATGGCCAGCAGCTTGTCTCGGAGCATCTCCGTGTCGCCGATGGAATCGTATTCGCCGCCAAGCTCCATCCACCAGAAGTTGTCGCCCTTGAACTGATGGGGATTCTTGAAATTCACCCGGTGACCGATGGTCTCATCGGTGAATTTTTCCGCCCAATCGGGGGCTTTGTAGGGCACAGGACGGTCGGTCTCCCGCACCTGAAAGAGACATGACATACCCATGGTGCGCGCATCTGCCGTCTCGGGGGAGATATCCTCGTTGAATTCGCCCCGCGCTTCTCTGCCCATGCGGAACTCTGCGCCGGTCAGCGGTGCAAGCACGCTGTCACCGGAGCAATCGGCGAAGATCTTTGATTCCACCTTGTGGAATTTCTGCGTGGTCGTCTGCCATCCGGTGACGGAGACGATGGAATCGCCGTCCATCTCCGCGCTCATGCAGGAGCAGTTGAGCATCAGGTCGATGTTCGGCTCATTTTTTACCAGCTCATAGGTCACGCTGTCCCAGATGGAGAAATTCAGCGTGGGATTGCGCCGGAGATTGGCCAGCGCCAGCTCCTCTACGATGCCGGTCTCTCTGCGGTCACGTCCATGCGCGCCGCGGATCCACATCCGTACCTCGCTGGATGCGTTGCCGCCCACCATGGGACGGTCGTGCATAAGCGCGACCTTCGCGCCGTGACGTGCCGCTGCCACTGCCGCAAACAGTCCGCCCGCACCTGCACCGATGATGCAGATATCCGCAGTATGCATAACGGTATCAAATCCGAAAATTTCGCTTCTGTGTATCATAGCGGTATCCTTTCTTTCGATTACATACAGTATACCGCAAAATACGGCATTTGTCAATGATTATTTGAGAATTGCAGCGTAGATGTGCGCAGTTTCTGATCCCCACGATGCCTTGGGAATAAGTCTCACCCGCTTTGCCTTCACCTCGCCGGTATATCTCCACAGGCGCAGATGGTTATCTGTCACGGTGCAGAGTGGCTTATAGCCGTCGCCCGCATCGATCTCCACGGCAAAATCCCGGAGCATGGTCACGGGAAGTGTCCGCATCGGCTCACCGAGGAAGGTACGGCAGCGGATGGGATAGAGGCGGTGATAGCGTTCGATGTCCATGATCGTTTCACGCTTCAGGTCGCTGTCAAATACGAAGCGGATCTCCGACAGCTCCCTTGCCTCGGGCAGTGTCAGCTCCAGTGCCGCACCGAAGGGCAGCTTCAGCAGGTGCGCATCCTCGCCCAGCGTCCGGTCGATACCGTCCAGCACCACAGATGCATCCATGCCGTCTGCCGATGCGGTGATGCCTGCCATGACCGGCGTGAGTGCGCGGGTGTGGAAGGGCAGATAGCAGTCGTCCTCCATCAGCGTCTGCTGCAGCTCCGGCACAAATCCGTCCGTGTAAACGCCGCGGGGCAGAATCCCTTCGCGGATGGCGATGGATGCGGCAGTGCCCACTGCCTGACCGATGACGGCGCAGGTGGACATGACGCGGCAGGCCGAGGTTGCCGCATGGGTGCAGGAAATATTGCGTCCTGCAAACATGAGATTCGCAATATTTTTACTGTACATACAGCGATAGGGAATGCCGAAGGGGGACGGTGCGGGATGGAAGATGGTAGCCGGCTCGGTGGTTGCAAAGCCTGCGGGATGGTGGTCATCCATGGGCCATCCGCCGTATGCCACCAGATCATCGAAACGTCCCTCCGCCCGCACATCGTTCTGGGTCAGGATGTGATCGCCCACGTACCGGCGGCTCTCCCGCTTGCCCGGCAGGAAGCCCACCCATTCCAGCTCCCAGTTTTCCGTGTCGTAATTGCCGGAATTCTTGTAATAATCCCACACGCCAAAGGTGATGGGCAGCAGCTTGTCGCGGAGCATCTCCGTGTCGCCGATGGAATCGTATTCGCCGCCAAGCTCGATCCACCAGAAATTGGAGGTGGCATAGCTGTTGGGCTTTGCCGGATTCAGCCGGTGCTTCAGCGTATCGGCGGTGAATTTGACCGCCCAGTCGGGCGCTTTGTAGGGCACGGGATGGTCGGTCTCGCGGATTTGCAGAAGGCATGACATACCCATGGTGCAGTTATCCGACTCCTTCGGCAGAATATCCTCGCCGAATTCGTCGCAGGATTCCCGTCCCATGCGGAATTCCGCGCCGGTCAGCGGTGCAAGTACGCTGTCGCCGGAGCAGTCGATGAAGATCTTCGCCTCCACCTTGTGAAATTTCTGGGTAGTCGTCTGCCATCCGGTGACGGAGACAATGGAATCGCCGTCCATGCCTGCATCCATGCAGGAGCAGTTGAGCATCAGATCGATATTTTCCTCATTTTTCACCATTTCGTAGGTCACGCTGTCCCAGATGGAGAAATTCAGCGTGGGATTGCGCCGGAGATTCATCAGCGCCATCTCCTCCACCAGTCCGGATTCCATGCAGTCCTTGGCACCGCGCACCGCCATGCGCACCTCACTGGATGCATTTCCGCCCACCACGGGACGGTCGTGCATGAGTGCGACCTTTGCGCCGTGACGTGCCGCCGCCACCGCCGCATACAGTCCTGCCGCACCTGCGCCGATGACGCAGATGTCTGCCGTATGCATCACTGTTTCAAATCCGAACGCTTCGCTTCTGTGTATCATATTATCGTGCAGAATTTTAATAGAATTCCGCATCCTCCCTTGTTATTTTTATGATACCAGTATACATCACCCGTGGGATTTTGTCAATAGCATCGCGGATTTTTTTCATTTTTGTTGATTTCCTCCATGAATATCCTGCAAATATTCTTGAATATCCTGCACGCATAAAAACAGTCTGCTCTTATCTTGCGAAGAGCAGACTGTTTATCCTAAAATTTCGTAGGGATGATTCGCGCACCACGGGCTGTCCTCCCATCCTTCGGAACCCGCGTAGAAAGCGATCACGCAGTTTTCCGGCAGAACCAGTCCCTCGGGATAAGGGATCGCATCGCCGTAAAATTCCAGCCAGCGCAGATTCTCACATTCCGCCAATGCCAGCGGCTCCAGCTTTTGAAAATCCTCATGGATGATCAGCATCTCCATGGCATCCGTACTCCAGAAGGCGTAATTCTTGATCTCGATAATATCGGGCAATAGCCGCACCACGCGCTCGGGACTTCCGGCCGGATAGCGCCACAGCACCGACCGGTCATAGGTGTACAGCATTCCGTTTCCGCTGGCGTACCGATGCACACCGTCGAAGGGCGCGTGCTGGCGGATCAAGGTGATCTCCGGCGCACCCAGTGCATTGGGGCAGATGGTGACCAGCGATGACGATGTATCCAGCGTTTTCAGGCTGTTACAATATACGAATGCCCCCGTGCCGATGGTTTTCACCGAATCCGGCAGGATTACTGTTTCCAGATAATTCGACGAGAAGCTGTAGGGCGCGATCGCCGTGATGGTCTGCCGGAGCTGGCAGGTCGGTCGTCTGTCGCCGCCCTGATAGAGCACCAGCGTCTTGAAATCCGTTGTATAGATCGTATCGTCAATGCTGTAAAAGTCCTCGCTTCCCCATGCAACCGTGATCTCATCCACATTGAACATTCCGGCGAAGGGAGAATAATCCGCATCCGCCCAGTCGAATTTCAGCGTGGCGGGTAGTCGGAATTTTGTTATGCTGTCGCATCCGAAAAACGCATTCGCGCCGATATGCTCCACGCCTTCATCCGGCCAGTTCACCTCGGTGAGTCCGGTGCATCCGGCAAATGCCCGCGCACCGATGCGCTTCACCGTTTCGGGGATGAAGACCGTTGTGATGGTTGTGATATTTTCGCACACACCGGCGGCGATCTCCGTCACCGGGCAGCCCTCAAGCTCTGCGGGAATGATCAGCCGTCCCGACAGTGTGTCCGGCACGTTGACACCGGTGATGGTCGCCTCTTTGTCCGCGATGGTATAGGAAAAGGAATACTTCGCCACCGGCTCAGCGGGGATCGGCAGTTCCGTTGTGATCTCCGCCGCCGTTGTTTCGGGAGCGGCTGTTGTCACGGGAGCGGCAGTTGTTTCCGGCACCGCTGTCGTTTCCGGCGGTGCAATCGTCACAGGTGCGGCGGTCGTCACAGGTGCGGCGGTCGTTACCGGAGGAGCAGCAGTCACGGGCTTGGCAGTCGTCACCGGCCGCGCAGTGGTGACAGGCCGCGCCGTTGTCACCGGGCGTGCCGTTGTCACCGGCGGCACGGGAATGACAGGATGTGTCGTCTCAATTGCCGGTGTCGTCAGCGCATCGATGGCGTAATTCTGCGCATTGGTGAGTGCGGGGGCGGGAATATCCACCGTCGGCACATCAAGGGGTACTTCCCTGCGTGCGGCGGTGACGGCAGTGATGAGCAGTGCCGCCAGAAGTCCCACGCAGGCTGTCGTGACCAGCATGGCCGGGCGAAGCTTCACAAGATAGCTCCGACCGAACAGCGAATCCTCCTCATGCACCACCGTCAGCAGGCGCATGGCTTCCGGGCCGGTATACTGAATGCCCAGCGCGCTCAGGATGCCGACGAAGATGCTGGCGGCTTCCGTCTGCGGCAGGGTGAAGCCCACCTGCGGGATCGCCATGAGCGCCGCCATGGCCGTCATGGCCGCCGGCAGATGCATCTTGTCGCCGGTGCGCTTTTCTTCCTCTAAAATCGCGCGGCGCAGGGTGTCCCGCGCATGATACAGGCGCGTTTTGATGGTATTCACCGGACAATTTTCAAGTGCCGCCGTCTGACCGAGAGTCAGCTGGCGGAAATAGACATAATAGACCGCTCTCTGCTGATTCTCCGGCAGATGGCGGATGAGATCCTGCATGAGCATCCGCAGGTCTTCCCGCTGCTCCCAATCGGCGATGGGATCGTTTCCGTCGGCGATAAAATCCGGGAACAGGGGCAGCACATCCGAACCGCTTGACGGATTGTCGCGATGGTCAACACAGACATTGCGCGTGATGACTGTCAGCCAGCGCACAAAGCTCCGGCTGTCCCGCAGGCTTCTGAGGTTCTTGAACACGCGAAGAAAGACCTCGCTGACAACGTCCTTGGCTTCCTCCGTGTCCTTCAGCTCCGAGCAAGCGATGTTATATACAATTAAATAGGTCTGGTCGTAGAGACTGGCGAACGCTTTCTCGTCACCGGTTCGCGCCTTCTCCACATCCACCGCCAGCTTTTCGTAATCCACCTCAGGGTACCCTCCATGGCAGGAAAGATCATCGGGCATCTGTTCCAACGAAATCACTCCAAAATGATGAAATATAAGATTCCGATAATAAGGACAGCCCGATTTTGCAAAAGGTTCTATTAACTTCGATTATTTTACAGAAAATTACCGATCATGCGGGTTTTCATGCTTTTATTCTATCACAGAATTGTTGCGCAAATATGAACAAACGCAAACAAAGGAACAGATGCTGTAATGAGCATCTGTTCCTTAAACGATCGCATATTGATTATTCAGCTGCTGCGGTATCGCTGCCTGCGGTCAGCACCTCGGCGGTGCAGACCATGACGGTGACGGTAGTTTCTCCGGCCGCGGTAACGATGAGGCCGTCCGTGCCCTTGATCATCGCCGTTGCCGATGCGGAAGTCTCCGATTCGCCGATAACGATGAAGCCGTCCTTTTCCAGCTTGCTGAGATACTGCACAATCTTCGCATCCCGCTCAGCCGCATCTACCTCATACACGTACATGATGTACTCATCGCCCAGCGTTTTGACGAGCGACGCGCCGGTAACAGCTTCAAAGTTGGGGATTCCGGTATTTTCGTAAAGCTTCGGAACGCCGCAGCTGACTGCACAAAGGCAGATCACAATCGCCATCACCGCGCCGAGCAGTTTCATCATTCGTTTATTCATTCTGTTCCTCCTGAAATCTCAGATCATCATTGGTCACAACAATGATTATATCACACTTTTCGGCTGTTGTCAACAGGATTCGCGGGATTTTGCAGGAGAAATCGCAGGAAGCGTTATTTCATGAAGGAAACGAACTCGTTGAACTTGCCCTCACAGGTGGCGATGTTCTTTGCATACCATGACGCAAAGTCGGAGGACTTGGATTTCATCAGCGAGCGGTAGGTCATGAACGCGAGGCTGCCTGACTGAGAAGCGTAGACATAGCCGAAGTTGGTGTATGCGGAATCGGAGATGAGATCGATAACCTGCGCCGCCTTGTCGTCGCGGGTATACTTCACCTTGAGCGCCACCTCATAGTAAGCGGGCGTTACGTGCTTGTAGTTGTAGAAACCCATCGCCTCGCAGACTGCGCCGATCATATCCTTTTTCTGAGACGGTTCGGGAACGAGATAGACCGTGGTGCCGTTGTGGATCAGCGTGCGGTATTCGTCATCCTCGGTGAATTTCGGGAAGTTGATGATGCCGTAGTCGGTCTCCATGGTGCGCAGCTCGTCCGCATGACGGAACCAGATGGGGGCAAAGAGATAATCGCCGCCGATAAATGCTTCGATCTCCGTCGCAAAGGTATCGAGATCGTTGGGGATCACGGTGACGCCCTCGTTCTCATAGAAGAAGCTGTAGATCTTGCCAACAAAATCCACGGTGCGCTCGTTGTTCATGGTGATCTCCGGAATGCCGTCAGCATTCTTCGTGGTGGTGGTCATCCCGGCCGCGTAGAACAGATGCTCCACCGATTTGCCCACGCTGACAAAGGAGCCGAACTGGTCGCCAACGTCAGCCACGGTGTTGCCGTTGAGATCCATATAAGCATCGCGGGACATTTCATCCAGCTTGTCCAGCGTCCATTTGCCGTCCAGCACGATATCGTACATGAGATCAGCGTCCTTGTAAATGTCCGCGCAGATTTCCTTATTATAATAAACGCACGCAAGGCTCTTCATGCGCATCAGGGAGATGTCGCCGATGAGGGCATAAATGGAATCGCCTACAGTCATTTCGCTCATGCTCTCCGCATCCCACCACGGCTTTTCCCAGTCGATGTACGGATCGCCGGACAGGTCTGCATAGTAGCCTTCCTGCACATATGCCAGCGAATAGGCCTGATGCACACTGCACAGGTCATAAAGATCGTCGCCGGCCATGATGACCTTGGCCAGATTGTTGGCGGTCTCCTTGGTATTGCTCGAGTAAGTAACGGGATTCCACTTGATGTTCAGCAGCTCCTCGATCCAGATATTGCGGGCGAATACTGCCTCATCCACCACGTCACCGGTCTGCTCGGCCATGACATCCTGACCGTATACCGCATCATCCGCCGCAGCCAGCACATTGATCACCGTCTCGCCGAAGTCCAGCTCCGGCAGTCCGAGCTGTGCATTTTCGCGATTGATCTCCTCCGGCTCCGTTTGTGCCGCAGTGGTATCTTCCAAAGCAGCCGTCGTGTCATCCGTCTGTGTCTCCGATCCCTGCGAGCCGCAGGAAACGGATGCCGCCATAGCCGCAAGCAGCAGCATGGCCAGAATCTGTCTTGATTTGATGCTCATATGAATCACTCCTGATAATTATTTTACAATTGGATCCGTTCGTGCAACTTGATTCCAATCCAATTATCATTATAAACCAAGCGTGGTTTTCTGTCAATATTTTCGGCTCTACGCTTCGTAGAATCCACGATCCGTAGATATAAGTAAGCGTCCACCCGAAGATGGACGCTTTGCTTTGATTCTTATTCAAAAACTTCCAGATATGCGTTGATCTTTTTCTCGATAGAGGACTTCTGTGCTGCGACCTGAGAAGCAATGTTGCGGTTGTGGGTGCTTGCCATGTTCATAAGCATCCAGTAACCCCAGTCGAAATAGTTGCCGATGTCGAAGATCTTGTTGGGGAGTACCATTTCCAGCATTTCTGCGGATTCGTCATCGCGGAGGGTCTTGGTCGTTACCGCAGTCTCGATGAATGCGGGAGTAACCTTCTGCTGAGAGTAGTAGCCCAGTGCGTCCAGAACATTGCCGGTGCGGTCAAGCTCGGTGTTGGTTGCCGGAACGATGAGCCAGGAGCACCAGTAATCGTTGACCGGGTTCACATATTCATCCGACTCTGCATATTTCGGGAACGGAATCAGACCGAATTCTGCTTCATAGGAACGGGCAGACTGCATTCTCTGGAGGTTCGTTACCCAGAACATCAGGCGGTTCTCGTTGAAGCACGAGGTTTCGCCGCTGCCGTCATCCGTCTTGAAGCGCTTGTCTGTCGTGCTCAGAACTGCGTTTTTATCATCCACGACATCCATGTAGGCTTCCACGACCTCTGCTACCTTAGCCGTTTCGAGGCCGAATTTCAGCGTATTGCCGTCATTCACAACAAGATGCTCGCCGGCTGCCAGGATCATCTGCGGCAGGTTGAGACCTTCCAGCAGCAGGCCGAAGCGGTCATCATCGCCATTGTATTCCGTATCACCGTTCATGTCTGCCGAAACTTCCACGCTGATGCTGTGCATCTTGTCGAAGGTCATCTTGCCGTCGCGGACAATGCCGTAAATGTCCAGATTGAACTGCTCTGCGAGCGTCTTATTGAACAGGGTAACGGTGGAAGAACCGGTGGTGGAAACGATCATATCACCGGTAACGCTGATGGTCTGACCCTTGATGGTCATGGACTCTGCGCTGCTGGCATCCCACCAGCTGTGAGAGAGATCAAGAGTGGGAATATCAGAAAGGAATACCACATAATCCGGCGTGTTGAAGATCTTCGAGGACAGCTGTCCGGGGATGTATGCAACATCGAAATCCTTATCACCCGCCAGAATACCGCTGGTCAGCTGCTCCAGATTCTGTACATTGCGTCCGCCCTGGATCAGGAAGCCCTGAATGTCAACGTTATAAAGCTCCTCAACGATGCGGTTGCGCTCGTAGATGGAGTCGTTCAGCACTTCGCCGTTCTGCTCCTCGATGAAAGCCGACTGCATCCAGTCGCCTACATCGTTTTCCGCGATGATGAACGGTTTTCCGCCGTAATCAGCCTCGACCGGCGTAAATTCGGAAGGAGCCGCTGTCGTTTCGACAGCATCCGTGCCGGCATCAGTGGTGTCGGTGGAAGCATCGCTGCCGCAGCCTGCAAGTGAGGTAAGGATCCCCGCAAACAGAATCAAAGAAATCGCGCGTTTTGTCATTGTTACAACCTCCGATTATTTGGAATTGATTGTGGTTGGTGCTATCAATAATTATAAACGAAAAACGGCGGCAATACAATGTATAATCATTCGGTAATTCTGAAATATGAGGTAATTTGCTCGGATATTCAATGCATAGACTTGCGGTATTGCGAAGGAGTCACCCCCCTCTGGGCCTTGAACACGCGGGTGAAGTAGTACCGGTCACAGAAGCCGCAGGCCTCGGCGATCTCCGCCACCGATGCCTGCGTGTTGGCCAGCAGGTGCGCGGCGTATTCGATGCGTGCGCGGAGTGCATATTCGCTGATGGTGATGCCGGTACTGCGCCGGAACAGCTCCGAGCAGTAGGTGGGATAAAGATGCACCCGTCCCGCGATCTCCTCCACGGGAATGCGCCGGGACATATCCTCCATGATGTACGCCTTGATCGCGGCCACATAGGGATTCTCGTCCGCAGGCGGATTCAGACGGATCAGCTCATACACGATCAGGGACAGCAGTGCATGACAGCGCTGGCGGAAATACATCTTCCGCTCCGCCCAGATGGTGAGCAGATGCCGCAGATAATATTTCAGCTCCCGCGATGCGGTGGAGTGGACATGATGGGACAGCGGAAGCGGCTCACCGTCCGGCTGACAGGAAAAGCTGATGGCGGTATAGGACACCTCGCCGGTACTTTTTTCCCGCTCATAGGCCATCTGCGCCGGGCAATAAAACGCTTCATCCGCACGTATGGTGAAGCGTTTGTCTTCCACCCGATAGACAAATGTGCCCTCATGCACCAGCACCAATGTATGCCGCGCCGAATTTTCCCGCCGCTCCCCCGGCATTTGTCTTGCGTGTATCAGATAATCCAACTCAAAATCGCAAAATTCCGCCATTTTCATCCGCTCCAATTCTGTTAAACTTGCTTTTATTATACGCTGTTTGTCCGGATTTGTCAAGATGCTCGGCAAAAAAACGCCCCGAAGGGCGTTTTTTCCGTGAATATTACATCTCCGACTGCAGTCTCACGGCAGATGCATGAGCGAAGCGGAGCATCTCCGGCACCAGCTCATCCGGATAGCGGCCGTAGACCAGCTCCAGCGAGAGATTGCCCCTGTAGCCCGCATCCCGCAGCAGCTTCATGTGCGCCGCCCAGTCCACCTGACCGGTATAGGGGATGCAGTGCAGATCCTTGCCATAGTAGTTGTCATGAACATGGGTGCAGACGATGCGGGATGCCACCTTTGCCGCCGCCTCCACGTCCTTGTTTCCGTATGCCACATGGCCGTGACCGTAGTCCCAGCAGCAGCCGGCGTTGTATTCCTGAAAGGCATCCATTACCGCGATGACCTCCTCCACATAGTGGGTATACCGGGAACGCGCACCGGGCTTGGTTCTGAATCCGTCCTCGAACAGATTCTCCACCGCCGTCGTGATGCCAAGGGATGCCGCATATTCCACCAGCGGACGGTAAAATTCCACAATGTAAGCCAGCGCATCCTCCGGTGCAAATTCCTTGCCATCCGGTGCAACGTATTCATCTGCGTGGATGACCACGTATTTCGCGCCGAGAATGGACGATGCTTTGATCAGCCGGCGCACGTGTTCCGTGAACAGCGCACGATCCTCCTGCTTGTAGCGATTGAAGGGCGCATGGGTCTGATGCACCTGACCGCCGAGAGTTCCGATATAATCGGCGACCCGTCTGACCGTTTCCTCCCAGCCGTCCTCCATGACCGCGGGAGAATAATCGTACTCCATGAATCCCGCATCGGCGCAGAGACGGAAAATCTCCTCCTCACTGCGCTTTCCGCCGCCGAATTTTTCCTTGATGTACTGCGGATTGATTGCCAGCTTTACCATGACAGCCTCCTACAGAATGTTGTCTCTGATAAACGCTGCCAGCTTGCCTGCGGCGATCTTGTTGCCCTCTCTTGTGGGATGCATGGGCTCATGGGGGATCCAGCCCTCGGTATCGACACAGGCCACCGTATCGCCGGTTTTGTTGCAGTAAGCCTCGGCCGCCACCGGAATTTCCG
>SVSO01000072.1 GCA_015064195.1 Oscillospiraceae bacterium | reverse complement strand
ATATATATATATATATATACTGTTAACAAATGGTGAAATTATATGAATTTTGTATGAATTATCTTCGGGAGGGATCGTTATTCAAGGGGGATATTTGATTTGTGAATATTTAGAGGTTCCCTTATATTATATCACATTTGTCACAATTGTGCAATACCCTTCCGAAAATTTTACATCCGGATTTCCGACGGCGTACAGCCCACCACAGATCGGAAGGTGCGGGTGAAATAGGACAGATTCTCAAATCCGCACATCCGGCTGATCTCGCCCACGGTATGCTCGCTTCCCCGCAGCAGCCGTTCCGCTTCCCGGCAGCGCAGATTGTTGATGTAGCGGATGACCGTAAATCCCGTCTCCCGGTGAAATTCCCGGCAGAAATAATACTTGCTCACCTTGGCGTATTCCGCGATCTCGTCAATGCGCATCGGCTCGGAAAGATGGTCTGTGATATAGCCGATGGCGCTTTTGACCGCATCGCCGTGCGCACCGCTTCCGTCATCCGGCGCGGAATGATGCCGGCAGAGATACACCACAAGAGCAAGGATGGCAGCCTTCACCGCCGCCGCCTTGAAGGGATGCTCCTCCTGCCGCACTTCATCCGTCACCGCCCTGAACAAATCCGCCGCCCGTTCATCCCGCACCACGCATTCAAAGCGGAGGTGAGATGGATGGATGTCGTTATCGGCGAGAAACCGGCCGCTGACGATGAGGCAGTCGTAAAACCGATCAGCCGTGCTCGGCACGGCGTGGATGGTATTGGAGCCGAACACCACCACATCCCCCGCCTTCACCGGATATTCCTCCCGCTCATTTCGCACGGTATGGTCACAGCACATATACAGAATCTCGATGTTCTCGTGCCAATGCGGAAGCGCATAGCGATTGTGCCAGTGAAAATAGTAGGGCTTTGACGGGTTGGGCATAATGTGCGGTTCGTAATGATGTGCAGGCATGGCAGTCTCCATTTGAGCAAGATAGTGTTAAAGAACAGCAAGATTCGTACTTGCATTCTTCCGCTTTTTATTATATAATAAACTCAGGCAAATTGCAAGCCCCTGATCTCATTTTCTGCGATTTGCCCCACAACTCAGCAATTTTATACAAAAGGAGAGGTATTATTATGTATAAGTTTCCGATTGGCGTGCTGGCCGAATCCTTCCGTCTTCCCACCCGTGAGGCAGTCAAGCGTGCAGCAGAGCTTGGCCTTAACGGTCTCCAGCTCTATTCCACCAAGGGCGAGAACGGCCCGCAGAATCTGTCCGGCAAGAATGCCCGCGATCTGCTGAATTATGTCAAGGATCATGGCCTCGTGTTCTCCGCGCTCTGCGGCGACCTGGGCAAAGGCTTCGGCAATCCCGAGCTGAATCCCGAGCTGATCGACCAGTCGAAGCGCATTCTCGAGCTTGCCAAGGAGCTGGAGTGCAATATCGTCACCACCCACATCGGCGTCGTGCCGGAAGATCCGGAGCATGAGCGCTACAAGATCATGCAGGAAGCCTGCGGAAAGCTGGCGGAATTTGCCGATTCCATCGATGCGCATTTCGCCATTGAGACCGGCCCGGAGACCTCTGCGACCCTGAAGAAATTCCTCGACAGCCTCCATTCCACCGGTGTTGCGGTCAACCTCGACCCCGCAAACCTTGTCATGGTGACCGGCGATGATCCCGTACAGGCAGTCTACAATCTGAAGGATTACATCGTTCACACCCATGCAAAGGACGGCCGGATGCTGGTGCGCACCAATCCGGAGTACATCTACCGCGTGGTTCATCCCATTCCCGAGGAGATCCAGAATCAGAGACTGTACGAAGAAGTTCCGCTGGGCACCGGCTCTGTGGATTTCCCCGCATATCTGGCGGCACTCTCCGACATCGGCTACACCGGCTATCTCACCATCGAGCGCGAGTGCGGTGAGGATCCCGCAGGCGACATCGTGACCGCCGCAAACTTCCTGCGCGGCATCATCGGCTAAAGGAGACAACAGCCATGAAAAAATTAAGAGTCGGCCTTGTGGGCTGCGGCAACATTGCAAACGCGCATCTCGCCCAGTATCTGAACAATCCCAACGTGGAAGTCGCCGCAGTCTGCGACATCAATCCCGCAAGACTCAATCATATGGCGGACTGCTTCAACATTCCCCACCGTTTTGACAACGTTCACGACATGGTGAAAAATGTGGAGCTGGATGCGGCTGACGTCTGCGTCTGGAACTGCTCCCATGCGGAATGCTCCATCGCCGCGCTGAATGCGGGACTGGATGTTCTGTGCGAAAAGCCCATGGCCATGAACGCCGCAGAAGCGGAGGCAATGCTGGAAGCGGCACAGAAAAACGGCAAGCTGCTGATGATCGGCTTTGTTACCCGTCACGAGCGCAATGCCAAGATCGCCAAGGATTTCATCGATAAGGGTCTGCTCGGCGACATTTATTACTCCAAGGCGACCTATCTGCGCCGCAACGGTAATCCCGGCGGCTGGTTCTGCGATAAGTCCCGGTCAGGCGGCGGCCCGCTCATCGACATCGGCGTGCATCCGCTGGATCTCACCCGCTATCTGATGGGCAATCCCAAGCCGGTTTCGGTTTACGCCGTCACCTCCGATCTGCTTCACAAGGAGCGCGCAAACCTCAAGACCAGCGTGGCATGGCATCCCGATGATGCGAATCTCGCGGAGGATCTGTGCGACGTGGAATCCAACGTCACCGGCATCATCCGCTATGAGAACGGCGCATCCACACTGCTTGAGACTTCCTACGCCCTCAACTGCGAGCCGCAGAACGGCCGCGTGCTGTACGGCACAAAGGGTTCCATCAACCTCGACACCATGAAGATCATGTCCGACATGAACGGCTTCATGACCGACATTTCGCTGGTGGATCTGGACGCCTACTACGACAACACCCCCGGCTTCAAGGCGGAGATCGATCATTTCGTTGACTGCTGCCTGAACGGTACGCCCTGCATGGCACCGGGCGAGGACGGCGTTGTGATCATGAAGATCCTCGACGCACTCTACGAATCCGCCCGCACCGGCAAATCCGTGGATATTGAATAAAACGAAAAAAATCCCGCTGATTCAGAATCAGCGGGATTCTTTCAAATGTATGTCAATCAGCATAAAGGGTCAGCGTATTCTGATAATCCGCTTCCACAGCATTCGCAAGCGTCGCGAAATCGGATGCTATGGTGCTGCTCTGCTTTTTGAGAGAAGACGGAGCTTTGCCGGAAATTTTACCCCAGTTGAAAGCATATACCACATCAAACTGACGGGAATCAAAGATCAGATCCAGCATTTCGTAAGATTCCTCATCCCGGGTCAGCTTCGCGCGGAGAACCACGTCGTAATAGGCCGGCGTGATGGTATTCACCGCCGCAGAGCACATGGCGTCAAGAATGATAGACGTGCGCTCGGGATCCTCCGCATTGCGGGGAACCATCAGCATGGTGGCGCACCATTCCTGCACGGTGGAGATATATTCCTTCTGATTCTCATCGTATTTCGGCAGCGGGAGAATGCCGTATTCGCTTTCCATATCGCGGAAATAGTCCACGTAGTTCAGCGGGCCGCCGATGTAAAGCGCATTGCCGTCATGGAACAGCTGGCGGTGTGCGACCCAGACAGAGCCGCCGTCCTTCGTCTTCATGGTATCCACCAGCAGATTGGCAGATGTATCGTTGACAATGGACTGGATCTTTGCAAGAGCCTCCAGATTGCGTTCGGAAGCGATGGTCAGCTCCACCGTTCCGTCGGAATTCAGCGTACCAAAGCTGCCGCCGCATGACCACATCATGCCCATGCCGAGATTCGCGCTGACGGTAGCACCCCAGCGGTCATCGGTATCCATCGTGCCGTTGCCGTCCAGATCAAATGTCACAGCCTGCGCTGTTTTGTTGAACGCATCCAGCGTCCATTTCCCGCTGTTTACCGTATCATACAGATCCTCATCCAGAAATTCATTCGCCAGATCCTTGTTGAACAGCAGACACCAGACACCGGAATTATCGATGATATTGATATCGCCGCTCAGACCGAAGATTTTGCCGCCAACTGCCGTCTGACGCATCAGCTCACCGTCCCACCACGGGCTGTCAAGATCGATATAAGGAAGCTTTGAGACTTCCAGTCCATACTCTCCGCCAAGGGACATGATGCCGTCAGCTTTTGAGCCGCCGATCCAGTTGACCAGCACATCGTAGGAATGGTCGCCGGCAAGGACGTCCTGCTTGAAGTTCTTGACAAATTGATCGTTGGAGCTGGCCTCGGCCACCTGCGTGATCACAACATCCAGCTTATCTTCCACCAGCGTGTTGCGCTTGAATACCGCATCGTTCATGATATCGCCGTTCTCCGCCTCGGCATCAAATTCATATGAGTAGCGGATGCTTCCCACCTCATCGGTGGTGAGAATGCGGAATTCATAGCCACCGAAGGTCTTGTCGGGAAGCTCGGAGTTAAAATAAGTGACTTCGGCAGAAGTGGAATCAGCCGCAGAGGTATTGGTATCGGTGCTGTCCGCCGCAGTATCGCCGCAGGAAACCGCCGAGCCTGCAAGCAGGGCAATCAAAAGAAGGGACATGGTTCGTTTCATATTGTTTTCTCCTAAATAAAAATGTTGCAAATTGCTTGAAAAATCGGCTGTACTGTGATATAATGGAATGGGAGGTGAGAGCATGACAAGCGGCGAGCCGGTAATGATGATTGATGCGCTGAAATATGTATTATCAAGAGAACCGGACACGAATTGGGGCTTTGAATCGCTCAACCCGAAGGGCGATAACTGCAGAATGATCCTCAACCGGGGAGGCAAGGCGCATTATTTCTTTGACCGAAATGAGGTTTCCGTTACTGCATCCAAAGGTGACGTGGTATTTGTTGCCTACGATGAAGTGTATCATCCGCACTCGGATAAAGATGACCCGTGGGCTTTTACTGTCATTGAATTCACAATCCGGACGGATGCCGAGACCCGCGAGCGCATCATGCGGCTTCCGAAGCTGCTGCATCATCAGAACAATCCGAAAATCGAGCGGATGTTTGAGGAGCTGCAGCGGGAATGGATCATGCGGCGTTACGGCTGGTCGGCCAAATGCCGGGGCATTCTATACGAAATCATGTGCGAAAATTTCCGCTGCGGGATGGAGAATCCACACGTTCCGCACGCAGCAAAGCTCCGGGGGCTGATGGAGGAAATGAACAAAAATCCGGCGCACACCTTCACCTCGGAGGAGATGAGTGCCATAACGGAGCTGTCCCCCGATACGCTCCGCCGCCATTTTCGCCAGCTGACCGGTACAACACCGGTTCAGTATCTCAACCGCCTGCGCATCAACAAGGCGCGTGAGCTGCTGCTGAGTTCGGGCTGCAACGTCAGCGAGGCAGCCTGCAGAGTCGGATTCTCCGACATATACTATTTTTCCCGTTTGTTCAAAAAGCTGGATGGTCACTCGCCGTCGTTTTACATCTCACTTTCATCATTATAGCAGAATATTCCACGCCTTTCCATATACAAAACCGGTTTTTTTTGCACATTCCGGGGATGACAACGCAAAATATTTTACATAAATTACGGAGGTTTTTAAAGTGGCATTTTTACAGGTATTTTTCCATTCCGAGGTTCTGCGCAAGCAGGTGCAGGCCAACGTCATCCTTCCCCAGCGCTCCCGCGGCATGATCGGCATGAGCGCCATCGAGGACAAGGTTGACACCTATCCCACTCTTTATCTGCTCCACGGCATGAGCGACGATCACACCATCTGGGAGCGCCGCACATCCATCGAGCGTTACGCATCCGAGAAAGGCATCGCCGTGGTCATGCCCAACGGAGATCTGTCCTGGTACACCGATATGAAAAACGGTGCTGGCGACTATTTCACCTTCATGAGCGAGGAGCTTCCCGCCGTCATGCGGGATTTCTTCCCCAAGATGTCGAAAAAGCGGGAGGAAACCTTCATCGCCGGTCTGTCCATGGGCGGATACGGTGCCATGAAGATCGCACTGCGCTGTCCCGACACCTTCGGCTACGTGGCATCCCTCTCCGGTGCGCTGAACATCGAATGGCTGTATGAACGTCATGCGGTGCTGGCACAGGGTATTTTCGGCAATAAAGAAGAAGCGATCGGCAGTGATGACGATGTGTTTGCAGTCGCAGAGCGGCTGGCGGACAGCGGCAAGGACAAGCCCGGAATCTTCATGTGGTGCGGCACGGAGGACGGCCTGCTCCGGGATTCCCGGGCACTGCGCGAGCTTCTGGATGCGAAGGGCTACGATGTGGTCTATCACGAAAGCGCAGGCAATCACAGCTGGGGCTATTGGGACAAGTGGATCCAGGACATCCTGAACTGGCTTCCCATCGGCAGAAAGTAAAAATCAGGTGCTGCACCGAGGTGCAGCACCTTTTGTTTATTCATCCGCTTCGCCGTAGATCGCATCAAGACCGTAGTAGCGTGCCATGTTGCGATTGGGCCATGTGTCGGGATCGTAGATGTCGATATATTTCAGCTCCTTCACCGCGCTGTATTTCGTTTCGGCGGTGATGACGGTCAGCGTGGCCTCCCGGACGCCTGTATCCCGGCATTCCGCAAGATATTCCGCGTCTGCCATCACTGCGTCATGGGAGCGTGCCATATCATCCATGCCGATGATGACAAAATATGCGGTGAGCAGCATGGTCACGCTGAGGGTACAGGCGGCAAGCCGGCGGCCGCCCTTCTCTGACAGTGCGCCGAGGAGCATGGTGCAGGCGATGCTGAGCAGCACCGCGGTAAATGCCGCCGAACGGCTATGATAATAGGATGCGAAAATCATGATGTAATTGGATGCCAATGCGCCGAGGGTCAGCACAACGGATTTGCAGATCGCCGCGCCGTCCGCATCCAGCATGACCGCCAGCGTTATCAGCACCGCATACAGGATGAAAAGCGGTGCCATCTGTGCCAGCATTTTTGTTGCGATGACAAAATTATCCCGGAGCAGGTCGAAGGTCAGCTCCACGATCTTGTTTTTGCTCTCCGCCGGTGCCAGTGCCATGGTGAGAAATCCCCCGATCGCGCCGACAAGGGCGAGGATCAGCTCAAATCCCACCCGGCGATGCACATACAGCACGGCACAGATGAGCAGTGCCGCCATGAAGATCGATGCGGCGGAAGCGTTCTCATTCCAGCCGCCGGCGACAAATCCCAGCGGAATCAGTGCGATGCGCAGACCGATCGGTGCGGGGCGCAGACGGTCGATGGCGGCAAAATAGGGGGAGAGCCACAGAAGGCAGATCACATAGCCCCAGAGATAATTGCACGCGCCGTCCAGCCACAGATTCACCTCGCCGAACGCCGGCTCAAACAGCCAGTGGAATCCGAACAGAAGGAGGATCATCCACAGCCGCAGCTTTCTGTCACAGATGCGGGCCATCAGGCAAAGTCCCGCCGTAAAAATGGCGGCGTTGACGATCTCAAAGAGAAAATCCGGCAGAAGGAGAAACAGCTGGGCGAAGAAATGCGCGGTATGCCGGCCATTCATCTTCTCCGCATGGGCGGCGATGGAGGGGAAAATATCCGCCGCCGATTCGATGGGGGAGCCGTCCACAAAGGAAAAGCTGTATGTAAAATCGTCCACCAGCATGGGCGTCAGGAGATTGCAGATAAGCATGAACAGCACCAGCGCGGCCACGGTGAGAATGAGCGGCAGGCGGGAATGCCTGTCCTCGCGTATGCCGGATGCGGGCGTTTCCGATTCGGGAAGCGTCTCCCTGATTTGAGTCTGCATAGCGGTATCCTTTCGTTAAATTTCTCCGATTGTCTTATTATATCACATTCCGGCGCATTCTGTCAACCTCTTTGAAATTATTACTGCCATATGAAAAATGATAATTTCTTGTAACATTCCCGCCCCTTATCTTGACTTTCCGGCGATTTTGCGTTACAATATAATGTGAGGTTTCCTGATTTTTCAGGAATCACCCCTAATATTTGGCAAAGAAGGTATCATATACAATGTCCGAAGAAATCAAGAACACCGAAAAAGGCGGTATTTCCGTCGAAACCAGTCATATTTTTCCCATCATCAAAAAATGGCTCTACTCCGAGAAGGAGATCTTTCTCCGTGAGATCGTGTCCAATGCCTGCGACGCGGTGACAAAGCTGAAGCGGCTCACCTCTCTTGGTCAGGCAAACATCGACGATCCGGAATACAAGATTACCGTCACCCTCGATAAAGCCGCGCGCACCCTCACCGTTTCCGACAACGGCATCGGCATGACCGAGGATGAAGTCCGCCGCTACATCTGCCAGATCGCTCTGTCCGGCGCGCTGGAATTCATCGAAAAATACGAGGGCGAGGGCGACACCGCCGACGGCATCATCGGCCATTTCGGTCTGGGCTTCTACTCCAGCTTCATGGTCAGCGACACCGTGGACGTGATCACCCGCTCCTACACCTCCGATTCCGCCGTCAAGTGGGTCTGCACCGATGCCGGCGATTATGAGATCACCACCGATTATGTCCGCGATGAGCGCGGTACGGATGTGGTCATGCACATTATGGAGGATGAGTCGGAATTCCTCGAAGAATCCCGCATCCGTGAGATCCTCGCGAAATACTGCTCCTTCATGCCGGTTGAGATTTATCTTGATGTGGTGAAGGAGGAGGAAGAATCCGATGACAAGCCCGTCAGCGAGAAAAAGCCCATCAACGACACAACCCCGCTCTGGCAGAAGCCCGCTTCCGAATGCACCGACGAGGAGTACAAGGAGTTCTATCAGAAGGTATTCGCCGATTACCGCGAGCCGCTGTTCCACATCCATCTGAACGCGGACTATCCCCTCAACTTCAAGGGCATCCTCTATTTCCCCCGTCTCTCCCATGAGTATGACAATCTGGAGGGACAGGTCAAGCTCTACTACAATCAGGTATTCGTTGCCGACAACATCAAGGAAGTCATCCCCGAATTCCTGCTCATGCTCAAGGGCGTCCTCGACTGCCCCGAGCTTCCGCTGAACGTATCCAGAAGCTATCTCCAGAACAGCGGCTATGTGGCAAAAATCTCCGCGCATATCGTCAAAAAGGTGGCGGACAAGCTGAATTCCATGTTCAATCTGGAGCGGGAAAATTACGAAAAGCTCTGGGATGATCTCAAGACCTTCGTGGAATACGGCTGTCTGCGCGATCAGAAATTCTACGACCGCGTGAAAGGCTCCGTCATCTATGCCACCACCGACGGCCGCTATGTGACGCTGGAGGAATATCTGGAAAAAGCCAAGGAAAAGCACGAAAACACCGTCTACTACGCCGCCGATCTCACCGCGCAGGCGCAGTACATCTCCATGTTCGCCGCTGAGGGCATCGACGTGGTGCTCCTTGACAAGATGATCGACACCCAGTTCATCAATGTCATCGAGCAGCAGAATGAGGGCGTGAAGTTCGTCCGCATTGACGCGGATGTGGCCGGTGCGCTCAAGGCTGAGGGCAAGGCGGATGAAAACGAGAAGTTAGCGGAAATCTTCAAGGAAGTCAGCGGGAATTCCGATCTGAAAGTCACCTTTGAGCTGCTGAAAAATGAAAAGATCCCCGCGATCCTCAACATTTCCGAGCAGTCCCGCCGCATGGACGACATGATGAAGATGTACCGCATGAGAAGCGGCAGCAAGGATGAGATGAACTTCCCCACCGACGCAACGCTGGTAGTCAATGCAAGCAGCCCGCTGATCGCACGGCTGGGCACATCGGCGGAGGCGGATGAAGCCAAGGCAAAGATGATCGCCAAGCAGATCTACACCCTCGCTCTGCTCTCCCAGCGTCAGCTGACCGCCGACGAGCTGCAGGATTTCCTCACCGGCAGCTTCGATCTTCTTGAAAATCTCTGATCACAATTCAGAAAGGATCTGACTTATGGCATCGGTTTACGGCACGAAACTAAAGCTCTCCGTGTTCGGTGAATCCCACGGCGCGGCCATCGGCTGTGTCATCGACGGATTTCCGGCGGGCATGAAGATCGACGATGACGCCATCGCCGCCTTTATGAAACGCCGCGCCCCCGGCGGACAGTTCTCCACCAAGCGCACCGAGCCGGACATTCCCCGCATTCTCTCCGGCGTTTCGGACGGATACACCAACGGCTACCCCATCAGCGTCGTCATCGAGAACACCAATCAGCGCTCCTCCGCCTATGCGGATAAAATGACCGTACCGCGCCCTTCCCACGCGGATTACGCGGCGGCGGTCAAATACGGCGACCATGTGGAGCTTCACGGCGGCGGACACTTTTCCGGCCGGCTGACCGCACCGCTGGTATTCGCCGGCGCACTCTGTTCCCAGTATCTGGCAATGTCCGGCATCGAGATTGCCGCTCATATTAAGCAGATGCTCAATGTCTCCGATCACGCCTTCGCGCCGAATGTCACTGCAGAGGAGCTTCGCGAGCTGAAAACCCATGCATTCCCCACCCTCGATTTCATGGCGGCGGAAGCATTCGCCACCATCATCGGTTCCGCCCGCGACAAGGGCGATTCCGTGGGTGCAAAGCTGGAATGCGCGGCGGTGGGACTTCCCCCGGCCCTCGGTGAGCATATGTTTGAGAGCGTGGAGGCGGAGATCTCCCAGCTCATGTTCGCCATTCCTGCCGTCAAGGGCATCGAATTCGGCGCAGGCTTCGACTTCTGCCGGATGTACGGCTCGGATGCCAACGATGCCTACGAATACCGCGACGGCAAGGTGGTCACAAGATCCAACAACTGCGGCGGAATCGTGGGCGGCATGACCACCGGTATGCCGGTGATCTTCTCCCTCGCCCTCAAGCCCACGCCCTCCATTTACTCAGAGCAGCAGACCGTGGATCTTGAGAAAAAATGCAATACCACCCACACCATCAAGGGTCGCCATGACCCCTGCATCGCCGTCCGCGCCGTTCCGGTGGTGGAGGCCTGCACGGCCATCGCGCTGACCTCACTGATGCTGAAAGCCGACGGGAGGAAGCTCTGATGAACGATACAGCCGCGCGTCTGAACGCGATCATTGACGAAAATCTCGCACTGCTTGACGGCGAGAGCTTTTGTGCGCTGGAACGCCGCATCGTCCAGCTGAAGGAGCGCGCATTCCTTATCATGCGGCAGGATTCCCTCATCGAAAGCGAAAACCGGGCGGAGGAATTTGACGCCATGTTCCGTCATGCGGCGATTCCCGGGGAAGCACCTGCGGAATCGGGCGATTATCTCACCTCCCGCGCCGGTGCAAGCACCTTTTCCGACAAGCTCACCGTCTGCCGGTATCTTGCGGAAGGGCTGAAGAATCGCTCCACCGACACACTGGCACGTCTGTTTCCCGGCGAAGCACTGACGGCATCGCCGAGGATCGCATACTTCCAGAATGCCTATGCAGATGCGGCATTCCGCATCTTTTCGGGCAGCTTTGACACACCATCCGTCACCTATGCCGCCGATTTTACGGCAGTCTGCGAGGAGGTCTACTACGGCCGTGCCGATCTGTGTATGCTGCCGCTGGACAGCTCCCGGGATGCCAAGCTCATCAGCTTCTATCGGCTCATTGACAAATATGAGCTGAATCCGGTCATGTCCTGCGACGTGACCTCACCCGACGGCGGCGTGACCACCCGCTATGCCCTGCTCCGCCGTTCCATTGCACTGCCGGACGCTTCCCTGTTCGACCGCCCGGGCAGCTGTTTTTTGGAATTCACTCTCGTCCCCGATGAAAATGCTTCGCTGGGCGACGTGCTGGCGGCGGCAAAGGAATGCGGTCTTTCGCTCTACAAGGTGGATTCCATCCCCCTCACCTACAGCGACAGCGATTTCGCCTGCGATGTGATCCTCAAGGTGGGTAGCCGTCTGGGACTCACCGCATTTGCGCTGTTTCTGACGCTGGCGGTGCCGCAGTATGAACCGCTGGGCATCTATCGCCACATTCCCGGCGAGGCGTGAGCTATGTGGGGAAATCACCGTGAATTTCTGCGGATGCTTCGCCGTGAGCCGGGACGTCCGACCCTCTTTGAGCCGCATCCCACCCGTGCCATCGCGACTCAGCTTCTCTGGCGCGGCGGTGATGCCATGTGGGACACCGTTTCCCATCGCGTGGACACGCTCATCGCGCTGTATGCCTATCTGCGCGCCGACACTGCCGTGATTCCGGCGGACGCGGCAAGCATCGGCGAGGTGCTGGAGCTGTCACATAAGCTGCCGGAGGAGATGCGCTTCACCATCCTGACGGATGATGCGGCGGCACTGACGGCGGCGGATGCCAGCAATGCGGTATGCGCCATTGCAAGCGCGTGTGCGCTATCCGGCGGCGATTTCGCAAAGCCTGTCATTTTCATGGCGGAGGACGATGCCGGAATCGAATCCGCCATCCGGCGCGGTGCATCGGGCGTTCACATCCCTGACAGCATCGAGGCGCGGTATGATACCTACGGCCGGCACATCGCACTGCTCGGCGGGCTCGGCATCTGTCAGCTCAACTCAGACAGTCCCGCGGCCATCCATCGGCGCATCCGGGCACTGCATGAGCAGACCGGCGGTGTCGGCTATGCCATCGGCACTGGCTCTGACGGCATGACCGAGGCAAATTATCTCAGCTTTATCTCCATGCTGGGAATTTTCAACAATCTTGTAAGCGAATTCCGAACATAAACCGAAAGGAACGTGCATATAATGAAAAATACCATTTCCTACACCACAAAAGGCACCTGCTCCCGTCAGATCGAGATCGTCACCGATGGCGATATCATCGAGAGCGTGAAGTTCATCGGCGGCTGCTCCGGCAACACACAGGGCGTGGCGGCACTGGCGAAGGGCATGAAGATCGACGA
>SVSO01000071.1 GCA_015064195.1 Oscillospiraceae bacterium | reverse complement strand
CACCGAGCTTGCGGATCTCACGCTGGGACTCATCGGCTGCGGCAACATCGGACAGCGTGTCGCGGCGGCGGCATCGGCCCTCGGAATGCGGGTCATCGCCCACACGCCTCATCATCACGATGACACAGACACAGTGAAATTCGTGCCGCTTGAGACGCTTCTTGCGGAAAGCGACGCCATCTCCCTCCATTGCCCGCTGTCCGATGCGACGCGGGGCATGGTGAATGCGGCGATGATCGAAAGAATGAAGGACGGCGCATATCTCATCAACACCTCCCGCGGCGCAGTGCTGAACGAGGCGGATGTGGCAGCGGCACTGAATTCCGGCAAGCTGGCTGGTGCGGCGCTGGATGTGCTGGCTGTTGAACCTGCACTCCCCGAAAATCCGCTGCTGACGGCGAAAAACTGCATCATCACCCCCCACATTGCATGGGCAAGCAAGGCATCCCGTGAGCGTCTGCTGGCTGTCATCGCCGCTTCCATGGACAGCTACGCCAAAACCGGCACGGGTCTCAACCGCATCGTATGAGCGAGCTGTACGAGCTGTATCTCAGAAATTTCCCCGATACCGTGCGTTCGGAGAAAACCGTGCGGCAGCTTCTTGCCGATCCGGAAAACAGAGTGATCGGGCGTTATGAAAACGGAAAACTCATCGGTGCGGCGGCGGTACACAAAAACTGCATCCGGATGCTGTGCGTGGACGCGGAATGGCGAGGGCGCGGCATCGGCTCGGAGCTGCTCCTTGAAGCGGAGGCGGCAGCAGTCGGAGAGCGCATCGTGATCGGTGCGGGGGATGGATATATTACCCCCGGTGTGCCGTCAGACGGCCCGGTCTGCGGCGGAAATTTACAGGGCGCGGCGGCATTTTTTGCCAAGCGCGGCTATGCGCATGACTGGGGCTGTGAGTGCTTTGATATGAAAATGGCGCTGGCGGATTTTTCGGCGAAACCGGAAGCGAGCGCGATTTGCTATCGCTTTGCGAGGGCGGCGGATCTTCCGGCGATTCACGTCTGCACGGAGGACGCTCATCCGTCCTTTACGAAATATTATACAGCGGACAAATTTGACAGCGAGAATCAGCGTATTCTCGTTGCGGAGGATGCCGGGGAAATTGTCGGCACGCTGATTGTAAGCTTCGGCACGGAGGGAGCGGGCATCGGCAGTGTCGGCTGCACATCGGTGAAGCATTCTCACCGCGGCCGGCATATCGGCGTGAATCTGACCATCCACGGAACAAAGGCACTGCATGACGGCGGGATGAAAACCGCATTTCTCGGCTACACCTACAGCGGTCTTGACGTGATGTACGGCTACGCCGGGTATAAAATCTGCCAGTATTACATGATGGCATCGAAGGAGAACAAAAAATGAGAGCATATGAACGACTGATGCGCTATGCCGTGTATCCCACGGCATCCGATGAAGCGAGCGATACCTGCCCCACAACGCCCTCGCAGATGGAATTTGCAAAGGTGTTGGCCGATGAAATGCGGGAAATGGGACTTTCCGAGGTCACGCTTGACGAAAACGGCTATCTTTTTGCCACGATCCCCGCGACACCGGGCTGTGAGAATGCGCCGGTCATCGGTTTCATCGCCCACATGGACGTGGTGGACTGCGTTCCCTTTGAAAATGTCCGTCCCCGGCTCGTCAAATACGAGGGCGGAGACGTGACCCTCAGCGACGGCATCGTCATGCGGCTGGCGGAATATCCGGCGCTGTCCCGGTATGCGGGATGTTCGCTCGTCGTCACCGACGGCACCACACTGCTGGGCGCGGACGATAAGGCGGGTATCGCGGACATCCTGACGGCGGCGGAGCTGATGCTTGCCGATCCCACCATCCGCCACGGAAAGATCCGCATCGGATTCACGCCGGACGAGGAGATCGGCCGGGGCGCGGATCGGTTCGACGTGGCAGCATTCGGCGCGGCGTTTGCCTATACGCTGGACGGCGGTGCATTCGGCGAGCTGGAATATGAGAATTTCAACGCCGCATCCCTCACCGTCACTGTCACCGGTGTCAGCACCCATCCCGGCAGTGCCAAGAATACCATGCGCAATGCATCCGTCATCGCGCAGGAATATTTCGCCATGCTTCCCGCACTGGAGCGGCCGGAGCATACGACAGGCTATCAGGGCTTCTATCATCTCACCTCCATGAGCGGCACGGTGGAATCGGCGGAGCTTCATTTCATCGTCCGCGACCACGATGCGGCAAAGCTTGACGGTCGGCTGGACTATGCCGTTCGTGCGGCGGAGGAGCTTGACCGCCGGTACGGAGAGGGCACGGTGAAGACGGAGATCCGGTACAGCTACCGCAATATGCGGGAGATGGTGGAACCGGTGCGCCACATCATCGACAATGCGGGAAAAGCCATCCGGACGCTGGGCGGAGAACCGATCATCCATCCCATCCGCGGCGGCACCGATGGCTCCCGGCTGTCCTACATGGGACTGCCCTGTCCCAACCTCGGTACAGGTGCGCACAATTGCCATGGACGCTTTGAATATGCCGTTGCAGAAGAGATGGACAAGGGCGCGCTCCAGATTGTGGAAATCGCAAAATTATACGCTGATTGTTGACAAAACTATTGACAAATGGTTAAAAATATGTTATACTATCAGGGAAAACATTAAACAAAGTAAAGCATTTTATTGGCAGAATGAACAGATTCGGGGTGAGAATGATGGGCTCGGAGCTTATCCGGCAGGATGTGCGCGATTTTGAGGCGGCGGTGAAGAATCTCAGCGCCGGCATCGCATCGGCATCCGCCCTCTGGAAGGATGCGAAATACCGGGAGCTGTCCGCTTCCGTGGGTCAGATCGCCAGACAGTCCCGGGATCTCATCACGGCCGGTGACGACTGCTGCTCGGCCATCGACCATTTTCTCATCATCGCCAATGAAAAATACTGAGGTGCGCCGTGATCGATGTTAGCGCAGAAGCACTGCGTCAGGTGAAAAATTCACTCGGCGCGTTTGAATCGGATATTTCCGGCATGGCATCCCGTGCAAGCAATCGCACCTCCGGCATCCTCTCGGAATGCCAGACGAGCCTGAATCAGGCGCGTATCGATGTGGAGGAATCCGAAACGAAGGTCAACCGGCTGGAGCGGGAGCTTGCCGCACTGGAAAAGCAGATCAAGGAGATGACCGGGGAGCTGGACGGGATCGAGGAACGCCTTCCTCGCATCGAACGCTCCATCCGCTCCCTTGAATCGGAGGCATCGCACCTCCGCTCGGAGATCAGCTATCTCAGCTCTCAGTCCTCAAGCGATGAGGACGATGACAGCTATCAGAACCGTCAGGATGCCATCTATCACTGCGAACAGCGGCTGAAGAACTGCTACAGCGAGATAAACCGACTGGAGGCGGAGCATCGTTCCCTCAGTGAGCGTCAGGCGGTGCTGGAGCATTCCCTCAAGGTGACGAAGGTGAAGCGGGATCAGACAGCGGAGGAGCTGGATCTGGAAAAGAACCGCCTGTCCAAGCTGAAGGATAAGCTGGAACGGCTGCAGCGGGCCATGTGGCGGCTGGAGAGCGCCGTGAATTCCTATGTGAATGCGGCAAGCCGCATCGAATCCCAAAGCTCCGACATGGCGCGGGGCAAGGCAAATGCCGTGTCCCAGTGTCTGGCGTACATTGAGCAGTATCTTTCCACCACATTTTGATTCGATTGGAGAAACAATATGGCAAACGGCGTTTCTGTTGAAAAATCGGCGGTTCGCGGCGGCATCGGCTGCGCACAGACCTCCATCCGTGAGCTTGACGGCGCGGCGAAATCGCTGGCGAGAAGCTACAGTCAGGCTGGCTCCGGCGGCTGGCATGACCAGAAATACGCGGCGCTGGGCAGCATCATTTCCGAATGCTGCGGTGCGCTGAATCAGCCCATCGCCGAGCTTGAGGAATGCATCCGGAAGCTGGAAGCGCTGCTGGAAGCCATCGAGCAGTATGAAAACACGTCACTGTAAGGGAGGCAGTTATGGCAGTAAAAGCATCCCCTGAAGTGATCAGGGAAATGAAACGTGAGATCACCAACACTGTCCGCGACATCGAGCGCATCAGTGCCGGCATCCGTGCAGGCGTTGCCCGGACATCCGCATGGGATGACGACAAGGCCATGCAGTTCCGGGAGCTGATGGATCAGATCGCCCGCTTGACAGCCGCGCCGGTGGATACGCTGAATGCGGCACTGCCGAAGCTTGAGCAGCTGGCGCAGTCGCTGGATCAGTATAACCGAGTAAAATTTTAATCTTCTCAGGAGGACTATTTCGCATGAACAACAATCAGAACCCCAACGGCATCCCGACGTTTACCCCGCCGGCTCAGCCTCAGCAGCAGCAGGTTCCGACGTTTACCCCGCCGGCTCAGCCTCAGCAGCAGGTGCCGACGTTTACTCCGCCCGCAGCTCAGCAGCAGGCGCCCACGTTCACGCCGCCCGCAAATCAGGCGCCTGTCTTCACGCCTCCTGCGGCGCCCACCTTCACGCCTCCCCGCGGCCCGATCTGCTACTATCATCAGGATCAGCCCGCAGTGGCAAAGTGCGCAAGATGCGGAAAGTTTATCTGTCAGGACTGCTATGACAACTACGGTGTCAACGACGAACAGTATCAGGGTCAGGCTCTCTGCTACGATTGCTGCCGCGAGCTGGTTGCGGACAACGTGAAGCAGCTGACCAAGAATAAGAACAAGATCAAATTCCACTTCATCCTTTCCATCATCGGTATGGTGATCGGCTTTATCCTCGGCCTTTCCATGGGCATTTCGGCCGGCAGCTTCGGCGGCGGTCTGGTATATGGCCTCATCTTTGCCGGCATCGGCGGCGTGTTCTGGTCCTTCGTCAAGTATTACTTCAGCTGCCTGTGGGAAGCGATCAAGGCAGGCTTCGATGAAGGCTCCGGCGCAGGATTTATCGGCGCGGCCATAGGCTTTGCCATAATGATCTTCGTCGGCATATTCAAGTGCATCTACTACACCATTCGCAACACCATCGACTATATCGTTTACTTAAAGGAAACATCCGGCTTCATCGAGTCTGACTCTGCGGCACTGCAGCAGATGGCAGACTACATGGAATACACCATGATCCGCAATCAGAACAAGGGCGTGGATCTGGAGACGCTTCTCACCCAGAACAGCAATCTGGCGGACAACGCATACGCACGCATGGTGCAGACCCAGGGCGAGGAGCAGGCAGAGGCTGCACTGCGCGGCTGTGTCGCTTCCATCAACGAAAACGGCGAGATCATCAGAAGCTTCGCCGCATAATCAAACGGAGGGTTTTGAATTATGGATAACAATAACTACAATCAGCAGACTCCCAATGCCGATGCCATCGCGGCAAGACGCCGTGCACTGGCGGAAGCACTCCGCACCGGCGAACCGGTTGTCGTAACGGCAAGCGGCGAGGTGGAAAGAAAAGACGAAGCAGTCGAGCAGGGTCTGTCCGGCATTCAGGTGCCTGACGGCAAGCTGGCATAAGGAGGGCTTCCATGGCGTATTATTGGTATCAGAGCGACCCGCAGCTCTATCAGATGGAGGTTGCGGCGATGCAGAAATTCTTCCCGTCCTTCACCATCAATCAGCTGCAGGACGGCTCGGGAAGACTTTACTGGCGCGGCAAGGTTCAGCCCACCGGTGAAGGCGGCATGGTATGGGATATCATGCTCATCTACAAGAACACCCATCCCCACGTGGGCAGTGCCAACGAATACGGCGGAACGGTGCAGATTCTGCCGCTGAATCCCCGCCTCAAGGATGTGGCGGAGAAGGTGATGCCCATCGTCATGCAGACCTACAACAACGATTACGATGAGGTCTGCCGCCGTGGTTTCGGCCTCGGACTTCCCCACATTTACCGCGATAATTTCGGCCGGAACGAGGAGTACTTCATCTGTACCGCCGACCCGAAATATTTCAAGGGCGATGTGACCCAGTCCACGTCTGCGGCGTCCGCACTCAGCTGGGCGTGCAAATGGATCATCCTTTGCGAAATGTGGCTGAACGGCGAAATCGGCGACGATGTCGCGATGGAAGGCAATTATTGATGCCTTGAGGGGCTGCCGCATCAAACGCGGCGGCCCTTTTGTCTTATTTTGGAGGAAGCTATGAGAGTAATTTTTTCAAACAGAGCCTATGCCGCTGTCATGGCGGAAACGGCGGAGAAGATCCGGACGGAGACGGGCGGACTGTTTCTCGGCGCGGTGGAAAATGACACATGGTACATCATCGAAGCCATCGATCCCGGCCCGAAATCCATCTTCGAGATCGCATATTTTGAATATGATCGGAAATACACCGAGCATCTCATCAACAAGATCGCCAATCTTTACGCGGCCAAGCTGTCCCTCATCGGTCTGTGGCATCGTCATCCCGGCTCTTTCGATGAGTTTTCGTCCACAGATGACGGCACGAATCTCAAATATGCGTCCATGCGCACAGAGGGTGCGATCTCCGCGCTGGTCAACATCGACCCGGATTTCCGCATCACCATGTATCACGTGAACCGCGCCTGCCGCTATACGGAGCTTTCCTACGATGTGGGCGATCATCTCATCCCCGATGCGCTCCTTCGCTACAAAACGCCGGAGCAGTTCGGCGCGCTCATGGACAGCCTGCTCCATCGCGGCACCAACCGTCCGGGCTATCACCGCGCGGCAAGTCTGGCGGGCTTCATGCGGCTGGTGGAACCGTATCTCACCGAATCCGAGGAAAAATCCGCCGCTCCCATGGATGATGCGGTGCAGGAGCTGCTGGCAGATGCCATCATCGACGACCTGACCTTTCTGGCGGACACGCTCAAGGTGGAGACGGCCATCAAGACGGCGGAGGGCGGACTCATGCTCTATCAGGATGCGGCGGAGGGCACAACAAAGCTTGTCGTCACGGCGGCATCCGACAAAAAGGCCCTCGTCCTGCAATATGGGGGCAAGCGGTATCACTACGCTGTCGGTGTGCTGACGGAGGCATACGGCAAGGCGAAGGCGGATAAGGATGCGGCAAAGGCTGAGGAAAAGAAGCCGAAAAAGCACGGCGAAATGCTGAATTCCGTCATCAAGATCATCACATTTGGCAGAAATGAGGAGAAATAAATGGAAATCAAAATCCCCAAGAATTTTTTCGGCGAGGACATTCCGCTGACCGTGTTTATTTCCGAGGAGCAGCTGCATGATACCGGCATGACCGAACTGCGCGGCCGATATTTCGAGGACACGGGTATTTTCAACATTTTCCCCGCAGAGCTGGCAGAGCGGGGCGAGCTTCTGGGCACGGTGCTGGATGCCGGCAGTGCGCCGATCGACGGACTGTGCGCCGTGAAAACTGCGGACGGCATGGACTTTTTCTGGAACGGCGAGAAGGTGACGGTGGAATCCTACGGCCTGTATCAGAGCATTTTCTCCCGCAACAAGGGCATTCTCGAAACGGATGTCATGCAGAAAAAATGCGCGGTCATTCTCGGATGCGGCTCGGTGGGCAGTCTTGTGGCCATGGAGCTGGCCCGTTTCGGCGTCGGCAAATTCGTGCTGTGCGATTCGGATACGCTGGAGTATCACAACCTCTGCCGGCATCAGTGCGGCATTGAGGATGTGGGCGACCTGAAGGTGAATGCGCTCCGCCGCAAGCTTCTCGCCATCAATCCCAAGGTGGAGGTGCGCACCTTCGGCGGCATCGTGCAGAACATCAACAAAGCGATCCTCGATGAAATGTGCGCGCCGGGCGAGACGATCTTTGTCGGCTGTGCAGACAATCGAACTGCGGACGTATACGCCAACAAGATCGCCATCTATTACGACGCGGCGTTCATCTCCATCGGCTTCTGGGAGCGTGCCTATGCGGGCGAGATCTTCTATCACATCCCCCACAAAAATATGCCCTGCTACAAGTGTGCGCTGGGAAGCGGCGATCTGTCGGGCAGAGTGGAGGCAAACCATCACGTCTACTCCAATCAGCAGAATGTGGAGGGCCTCAAATTCGAGCCGGGCATTTCCGTGGACATCAATTTCATCACCTCCATCGGCATCAAGCTGATCATCGACATCCTCAACGAAAGCAGTGAGGGCTACATTCCCCGTCTGCTGAACAATCTTAAGCAGTACACCCTCATCTGCAACACCAGCGATCCGCGCATCGGCGGCGAAATGGTGGAAATCTTCAGCTATCCGCTTCAGGTCACGACTTCGCTTGTGGTCGGCTTTGGCCGTGACTGCAAGGGCGAGTGTGCCTTTGAGCTGGAAGAAAAGTAAGGAAGGCCATTATGAAAGCATTGGCACAACAGGAAATCGTAGCGCTGGTGGCCGATCTGAACGCATTTGCGGACAGAGCGGAAGCCGTTGCCGCCGGACTGACCCAGGATTATGAGCAGGGCAGGGCGGCACTTTCGGCATCCCACAGCAAAGCCCTCGGCAGCTATGACGCTGCCTATAAGGCGAACTATACCTCGGTGCAGGACAAATCCATGCTGACCATCACGGAAGCGCGTGGCATCCTTGCGGAGATCGACCTGCTGGATGACCGGCTGTCCAAGGTTGACAAATATTATCTCAAAACCAAAGAGAAAAAGATAGCCGAGCTGCGGAATGTCACCAACGAAAAGTACGACGGTGCGACGGATTATTTCGCCGTTCTCCGCACCCTCAAGGGCGAGTTCGATGTGCTGTACAAAAAATACGCGGAGGACATCCTGCCCGGACTGCTCAATGGATTGAATTTTCTCTTTTCCGGCAAACGCAAGCAGGATTATGAGGATCTCATCATCCTGCGCAACACGGTGGCATCCTTTGTCAGCGAGATCGAGGAAGTGCTTCCCACGCTGACAAACGATCATCTGTCCGCCCTCAAGGATGAATATCTCGCCGGACGCAGTGCCATGACCGGCACCCATAAGGCGGAGTCGGATGCCTTTGAGGAGCGGTATCTGTCCGCCATCGACGCGGCGGCGGACAAAATCTGCACCGATCTTGACAACATCCTGCCCGATTCCTTCGTGGATTATCTCCACGCCATCATGGCAGATCACGGCGGATGCCTGCACCGGGTCAACACCTCCGGCACGCTCACCAATGAGGTGCTGTACATGGCCTACATCGACTATCCGGTGGATTTCTTTGTCCAGTCGAAGATCGTCGCCTCGGTCATCAAGGACAAATGCGCGAAGATCTTAGTTAACGGCGCGGTGAGACTGCCCGTGATGATCTCCGCATCCGACGCACCGGCGTGGATGCTGGCCGCTGACGGTCAGAGCATGGAGACGCTCCAGCTGTTCACCCATTCGGTCATGTACGGAATGCTGTGCGCCTGCCCGGTGGGACAGCTGACCTTCGCCATCGTTGATCCGGAAAATCGGGGAAGCAGCATTTCGCCCTTCTTCGATGCCAGAAAAAAACTGCCGGAGCTGTTCGGCGAGCGCATTTTTGTCAGCCGCGATGAGATCACGGCAAAGCTGGCGGCATTGATCGGCAGGATCGAGGATATGCTCCAGAACCGGCTGGGTAATCAGTACGACACGGTTTACGACTATGCCGCCGCCGCAAACGGATACAAGCCAGCCGCAGAACTGCTGGTGCTGTACGATTTCCCCCGCGGATTTGATGAGCGATCGCTTGCTGAGCTGCGCAATATCCTGCGAAACGGTGCGCGGTGCGGCATTTACACCCTTATCATCAACCGAAAGGACGATGAGGGGAACTATTCCCGCGAATTTGCGCAGAATCTGCAGGCGGTGACCGGCCTTACCACGACACTCAGTCAGAACGGCGGCGAGATGCTCTTCCATGGCCTGCCGCTGCTCATCCATCCCATGCCCGACAAGGCGGCATTCTCCCAGTTTTTCAGCAAATATCTGCTCATCTGCGAGGGCATCAAGAATCGCGGCATCGCCTTTCCGCCCTTCATGCGGCGGCTCATGGAGACCACCGATGCGGCGAAGATCGCGGCCGGGATTGACGAGATCAACGAAAAAATGCGCGGCTTTGCGGAATCCTATGGCCGCGTGCCCGACAAATCCGCCGGTTTCCCGGATTCGCTCACACTGGGAAGCGTGCTGTATCCGGCGGATGTGTTCGCCGACAGCGCGTGCCATGACCCGATCATGGAGCAGTTCGGATGCGAGAGCCGCATGGAGACGGAAAACACCGCCTTTGCCGAAATGCCTCTCACCTTCGAGCTTGGCAGTCCCTTCAATCTGCTGCTTCATGCGCCGGAGACAAGCGCACGGGAGATGCTCACCCTGTCCCATCACCTCATCTGGAGCTTCTTATCGGAGCTGCCGGTGACGAAGGTGAACGTGTGCATTTTCGATGCGGAACAGCGGGGCAACAGCGTCATCCCCTTCCTCGATTTCCGCAAGCGCGTGCCGGAAGCCTTTGATGCGAAGATCTACACCAGCCCCGATGATATCTGCGACCGGCTGAGAAAGATCAACGCCCAGATCGACGACTTCATTCAGGAAAAGCTGGGCAACCGTTTCCGCGATATTCTCGAATATAACCGCGCCACACCGCGCCGTGCCGAGCCGGTGACACTGCTCATGCTCTACGATTTCCCGGCGGGCATGGACGGACGCTCCATGGATCGGCTCACCAGCATCCTGAGAAACGGCGGAAAATGCGGCGTTTACACGGTCATCTGCCGCAATCCCTCCGTCAATTTCTCTCGCTACGACAACATGGACGACCGGATGGAGCAGCTGGCCAAGGTCTGCGCATCTGTGGAATACCGGGACGGTCAGTATCGGCTCATGCCCTACAACCTGCCCATCGGCATTCCCGACACGCCGACGGCGGATGATGCGGACGATTTTGCTGCGGAATATGCAAAGCAGTGCGAGGCGGTGAAAAAGCAGGGTCTTTCCTTCGGCGACATCCTGCCGCGTCAGCTGTTTGCGGAAAGCTCCGCGAAAAAACTGTCCATTCCCGTGGGCGTCGGCGACGGTGACAGCATCGTGAACCTGACCATCGGTGAAGGATCGTCCCATCACGGTCTGATTGCCGGTGCCACCGGTTCGGGCAAATCCACCCTCTTGCACACCATCATCATGAGCAGTATGCTCGCCTACAGCCCGGATGAGCTGAATCTTTACCTGATGGACTTCAAGAGCGGCACGGAGTTCAAGATTTACGAATCCGTTCGCCTGCCCCATATCAAGCTGCTGGCACTGGATGCCATGCAGGAATTCGGCGAGAGCATTCTGGAGCGTCTGGTGGCGGAGATGGAGCATCGCGGCACGCTGTTCAAGGAGGCGGGTCAGACCAGCATCTCCGGCTATACCAGAGAGGCGGGCAAGCCCATGCCGCGCATCCTCGTCATCATGGACGAATTCCAGATCCTGTTCAACGATTCCGCCAACCGCAAGGTGGCGATGCACTGCGCGGAGCTGGCAAAGCGCATCGTGACCGAGGGCCGCGCCTTCGGCATCCATCTGCTCATGGCGACTCAGTCCACCAAGGTCATCTCCGATCTCACCCTGTCCCACGGCACGGTGGAGCAGATGCGCATCCGTATCGGCCTCAAATGCGCCGAGAGCGATGCACGCTATCTGTTCGCGGACAATGATGCCAAGGCGCTGACCATGATGAAAGGCCCCATCGGCACAGCGGTGATGAATCCGGACTACACGGAAGCGGGCAATATCGGCTTCCGTGCAGCCTACTGCGATGCCGACACCCAGAAGGCTTATCTTGAAAAAATCAGCCTGACCTTCGCTGATTATCCCTATACGCTCCAGACCTTCGAGGGCGGACGGACGACATCTCTTGCCGCGCATTTTGCGGCGGAGGGCATCGTCCCCACAAGCGAGCTTCCCGTGCGCATTCACATGGGCGAGCTTATTAAGGTTGCACCGCCGTTTGTGACGACCATCGACAAAAAGCGGCGGCACAATCTGCTGGTCTGCGGTGCAAGCGAAAAGATGGCCAATACCGTGGCGGACGGCTATATGATTTCCGCGCTGACCAACCGGAACGCCGAAGTCTACCTGATGGACGGCGATCTGCTGGTGGGCGACGGCGTGTCGGAGACGTTCTACGATGCGCTGTCCGTATGCGGCAGACTGCATATCGCACGGGAGCGGGGCGACATCATCCGCTTCGTGAATGAGCTGTATCAGAGCTACAGTGAGCGCAAAAAGCACGGCAGTGACGATGTGACTTTCGTTGTCATCCGCAATCTCCAGTTCCTCGATCTTGTCAAAGCTATGATGAAGGGCGAAATGATCGACGAGAGCGAGTATCTGGACGAATCAGAGGAAGCCTTCGATCCGGCCGATCCCTTTGCGGCGGTCAACAGTATGTTTGCCGCCAGAGATGCGGGGGATTCCGGCGATGTGTCGCAGAAGCTCATCCGGATGATGGCCGACGGCTCGGGCTACGGCATTCATTTTGTCGTGACCTGCCTCGAATATCAGACGGTGAAGGAGTGTATGTATTACGGCGAGAATCTGCTGTCCCGATTCCCGGAGCGTGTCATCTTCTCCCTTGCCGCCGGCGATGCGGACAGCCTCATCGAAGGCGTGTCGGTGGCCGGACTGCGGGACAACACGGTCTATTACACGGACGGCGTGAAGAATACCTTCCAGTTGAAGCCCTACACGATCCCCGAACCCGACGAGATTCGCAGAATGATGGAATAAGCAAAAAACGCCGCGCACTGCGCGGCGTTTTTCTATCGGTTGTTGGTGTGGATGGCATAGTAGATCTGCCGGAATTCGCTGGGCGTGCAGCCGGCGTGATACTTAAGGAAACCTCGAAAATTTAGGTTCCAGTATTAGAATTTGCGATTCAACGACAAAAAATGAAACAGAAGCGGCGAATCGCGTACCGACCTCGAATTTCATGTGTGAATCGGGGTGGAAAGCC
>SVSO01000070.1 GCA_015064195.1 Oscillospiraceae bacterium | reverse complement strand
CAGATTCCACAGGACATCGTGGCGCATGATCGCCGCACCAAGCTCTGCCGCAGTGTCCGCCTGCTCCATCAGCCGGCGGATCTCATCTTCCAGAAGCTCGGGCGTTGGCTGATATAGCTGTCCCCACACGGAGTAGGCGAGGATCTCAATGCCCGCATCCGCCGCTTCTTTGCGGAGGGATCGTGCCATGGGAGCGCGCTCCTCGGCGGTTTTGCCGGGCAGATCGGTGAATTCGATGGCATCAAAGCCCATCTCGCGGGCTTTTTTCACGCAGTCGGTGAGGTTCATTTTCCCCGCGCGCAGATACTGGGCGAAGGAATAGGAGCTGACACAGAGTTTCATTTTTGTCTCCAATCAATTCGTTTGTTCGGTAAGTTGACGGAAGCTTTCGGAAAAATTCCGAAAAAATGCATCATCCGTCGGGATGTCAAGGGCATGACAGCATCCGACGCAGGCACCGTAGACCGGCGGCAGTTCCGGATAGACGAAGGCGAGGGGAGACGTGAGATGCTGTGCGATCATCGGCTCAAAGGCAGTGCGGTGATGCTCGAAGATACCACCGCAGGCGATGATCTCGCGAAAATCGCCGTGACGTCCCCGCGCGGCATCGATCAGTTTTGCAAGCCCCGCCGCATTTTCGCGGAGGATCGTCTCAGCTGTCCGGTCGCCGTCCGCATATGCGCGGAAAACCTGCGGTGCAAGAGAAGCAATGAAGGATTTGCCGCGCTCGTAGCAAATGGCGGGAAGGGCGCTCATGTCGGATGCACCTGCAGCTTCGGGAAGAAGGCGGGAAAGCACGGTTTCTTCACTAAGTCCGTCCATCGCGCGCAGGCAGGCCACAATGCCGCCCCGCGCGATCTCATAGGCACTGCCCATGTCGGCAAAGAGACTGCCCCAGCCGCCGAATCGGAAATTCTGCCCGTTTTTGTGCACCATCAGCACCGAGCCTGTGCCGCAGATGAGGCCCATGCTGTCATCGCCGGGATTTTTCGCGCTGTAGAGCACATTCAGCGCATCGCTCTGCACCGTTGTGCGAATGTTCCGGTAGTGCTGTTTCAGAAAGCTCTGCATCCGGTCAGCATTGCTCATGGTCAGCGCACCGGCCATTCCGGCAAAAATGCCCTGAATTTCGGGAGAATCGTCCAGCATTGCGTCGATCCCCTCGGATAAAATGGCAAAACAGCCGTCAAATCCCACGGTACTGGGATTGCTCTGAGGAAGGAGCCGGCGTTTTTTCACCCGGCCGGTTTCGGTGAACAGCACGAATTCGGTCTTGGTGCCGCCGCCGTCGATGCCCAGAAGCAGCCGTTCGCGCCCGTCATTTCCGATGCCAAGCAAGGAATCGACGGATACGCCGAACAGCTCTGCCAGCTTGCAGAGATTGTCAAGATCGGGGGGAGCAACCCCGCGCTCCCAGTTGGAGATGGCCTGAAAACTGACCAGCAGCTTTGCGGACAGCTGAGCCTGTGAGAGCTTGCGGCTTGTGCGAAGCTTGCGGATGTTTTCGCCGAGAAGGGTGAGACTTAGCATAGTTTCGACCTCCCTTGTTTGATGCCTTCATTATAGCATAAAACGCCGCGGTTTGCAATCATGAATTCATTGAACCTGTGCAAAAACTCAAGCAGTAATTGAGCCGTACACAAAAAGCACCGCTTTAAAGTCTCCCAATCAGTTGTGCCCCTGAAATCTTAAGATTTCAGGGGCTTTTTTGTGCTTATCCAGATGGAAAGCTCAACTTTTCGCGGATGTTGACGGTATATCCGCCCGATTTGTCACTCTGCCAGCTCATTCAGGTCGGCAATCAGCTTAGACAGCTTTTCTCCCAGCGCGGTTTCCTGTTTTGCCCACCAGGTCGTATAGCTGCCGGACCGGAAGATCTCATAGCAATAGAACAGCCGGCTGTCCAGCTGACCCATAAACAGACAGCCGAAGTCGGTGACGATGCCGTCGATGAGAAGATCGATGACTTCAGACGAATTTTCATCGCGGGAAAGCTTGGTCTGGAGCATTTTCTCTTTGTACATTCCAACCACATCGTAATATGCATAGCAGTTGAGGGCATTGAGGATCATCTGGCTCATTTCCTCATCCTTTACCACCCGCGGGATCTGGTAGGCATCCATGAAGCAGTAGGTCTGATAGCTTTCCTGCTTTTCATCAAATTTCGGGAGAGGAAGGATTCCGTAATCCGGTGCGGCGCGCATTTCCTCCATCTCGATAATGTGCATGGGATAGACGATGGAGAGTGCCTGACCCTGACAGAACATATTGATCATCTCCGGCACATCCTTGCAGGAAAAGTAGACTGCGCGGTTTTTGTCAAGTACTGCCAGCTTTTCCATAATATCCACCGTATGCTGAGGTGCGCCAACGAATTGGGGATAGCCATCGGAGCCTGTCTCCATGATCTTGCGTCCCATACCGAAGGGCAGTGCGTTGAACATACCGTTGCCCGGTGAAACCACGCCGAATCGGTCTGCATTGCTGTACTTCGTGTCGCCGTTGATATCGGAGTACGCTGCCATACACATGGTCTGCCAGCGGTCGAATGTCCATGTTCCGTCGAATACATAGGAATACGGATCTTCCAGCTTGAGGGAATCCAGAAGCTCACGGTTGATCATCATTGCCCAGCCGTCGCTGACTGCATTGAGTGCATATGCACCGGATACGGCATAAATCGTGTCATCTACCGCAAATTTATTGTTCACGTTCCTGTACCACCATGGATCATCAAAATTCAGATGCTCCATATCGGCGAGGTTTGTGAAAATACCGTTGAGGATCCATTGGCTCACATAAGCAGTATTGATTACCGTCATGTCGTAGGTTGCATCACCGGACAGGACACTGTTGTTGAGGGCTTTGGTAACGGCTGGATGTCCCTTGGAGGTGCCGGCCTCGAACTGAAATTTTATCTCAACATGAAAGCGTTCCTCCACATCGCGGTTGAGCTTGAACACCGCGTCATCGAGAATATCACCGGTTTCCTCGGAATCGTACTTGTTCTGATGATCGGTCGCGGCGAGAATGAAAAATTCCGCGCCGCCGAAATCTTTTTCCGGGATAGTATCGCGCAGATGAACCTCCTCTGTGACGGGGACGGTCGTATCTGCGGCAGTGGTATCGGTGGTGGCAGTTCCGCCGCAGGAAGCGAGATTTGCCATGATGGCAATGAGCAGCAGCTTTGAAAGTGTCTTTTTCATTTGATTTCTCCTTTATTTTTATCGCCGAAGCGGATTGCGTACAGATCGGCATCGCGCATACGGACAGTCAGCGTCACAGCGCGGCCGGATAATTTCGCAGCAGCATCGTCCGGGAGGGGAATGCGCCGGTCGGTGGAATCGCCGAAGATCTCACAGCTTGTGACGGCATTGGCATGATCCCGGAGAGGCGTGCGTCCCTGCGTGTCATCCCACGGCGTCAGGGTGAAATAGAGATACCCTCGGGCTGAGGTGGAAAAGTTTGCGTAAAGCTCCTCGCCGGTATACACAAACTGCCGAGTCAGCACCGTTTCTTCCCGTCCGCCGCCTGCATGAAGACTGACAAATCCGTCCATGCGGAGCGTATAGCGCACAAGGTCAACGGGGCGTATCCACTGCGCTTCTGTGAACAGCAGGGAGAGTTCATTGTCCGCACCGGGAATGCCCGAGGGCGTTTCCAGAAGATTGTATGTGATATAGCCGTCGCCGTATAACCAGTTGCCAGGATGCTCAGGACCCGGGCGGAAGAATACATCGTCATGCCGGAAGAATTTTTTGCCGTCACGGGAGCAGGAAAAGACGCAGTCGGTAACAGCAAGTCCGAAGCGCGGATCACGGGAAGAACGCTCGCGGCGGTTTTCAAAGCCTGGCAGACCATCGTAATTCTCCGTCCATTCACGGCGGCCCATGTAGCGCACGGGAAAGCTGATGAGGGTCTGAGGCGCACGGAAATAGGGAATGCAGTAGTTCTCATACAGCTCAATATCGTCGGCATCTCCCTCATCGATGATGACCGATTCGCTCCAATGCACAAAATCCGTCGATTCGGTGTAACGGATGTCCCGAATGCGTATGTCGTAGCTTCTTCGGTCGTGGCAGGATGTCAGCTCTCCGTCATAGCCGGCAGGAAAATGATAGCCGCGGAAGTAGCAGCGGTATTTTCCGGCTTCGCTGTCCCAGAAGCAGGTGTTCATGCTGTCATAGTAGCCGCCTTTTTCGATGGTGGTTTTCTTGGAATAATCAAAGTGAATGCCGTCAGATGAGGGAACGGAGAACAGCTCGTCAATGCCGTTTACCGCGCTGGTGATGAGGCGATAACGCTCATTCTTCGGGCAGGCTGGATTCTCATCGATGAACACGAACATTGGCCCATGGAGAACACTGGAGCGGCTGGAGATGATGTTGTTGTCACAGCTGCCGCAGAATTCAAACATTCCCAGATTTGGACGCTCCCAGTGCAGACCGTCCCGGCTTTCCGCATAGCAATGAAAATACGCGGTGCCGTCGGGAAATTCATTTTTCATATCGCGGCCGATGTAGTAGAGACGGTAGCGATCCGTGTCCTTCACGATGCACTGAGAGGTACTGCCGCTTCCCTCCCACGGCTTGTCGAAGGTCATGAGCACCTCACGGCGGATCGGTTCATGGACGCGGAAGGAGGCGGTGGTATACCTTGGATTGATCAGATGATCATCGAAGAAGCATTCACGGTTGTTTTTGATATTCAGCATTTCTCTCTCCTTTATCTTTATTCTCATTTTTATCTTTATTCTCATTCTGAGCCTTGTACAGCCGCAGTGCCTGCACAAGCGCACAGGTGCTGCACACCAGCGAGTAGATTGAAAACACAAGATACGTCAGCTGTTCCGGATTATCGGGTATCATGACCGCATACAAAAGCACACTGCAAATACAGTTTGGAATCATCAGCACCGTGTATTCAATATAGGCAAACATTGTGAGAACCGTGATCAGAATGCCAAGCAGTGTGGTTGTGTTGTCAAGCACCCGGTAGCTTGATCCGAGGGCGCTCATCAATACCCACATACCTGCCCAGCAGACGAAAAATGCGCACACCGTGAGAATGCATCCCCGGGCACTCAATCTGCGAAGCAGCACCGATTGTCCGTATGCACGCCGCCGCCAGTTGAAAAATGTGATGATCTGCAGGGGGCAGGATATGAGAAGCGCATACAGGGCAGATGCATACAGCCCATAGTAGAGATACACCGCCGAATACAGAATGGAATTGATACCGCCGATCAGCGGTGCGAGCCGACTGACACGTGCCTGCATCAGCCCGATCACCAGCGACACATACAGCGGCAAAATCCGCAGCGGCGACTGACCGAAGATGATACCCGCCGCAGTGATGAGAATTGCCGCAGCGCCAAGCATGATCGGCATGAAATAGGAAGCTTGTGATTTGTTCTTTATCATGTTGACTCCTTTCGTTACTGATTCCATTATAACATATCGCGTATGGCCTGTAAAGAGGCATAATGGCGCATATTTACAAGGAAGTGCGCTGAATTGATACAGATTTGATTGACAAATCGGATATCCCATGATATAATGGAATCATTACAAGGGGAGGTTATCCACATGACAAACAGCTTCATGCTGCCCGTTCGGCACGAATATGATATAACTGTCGAAAATATCACGCTCCGCTTGCTCATCACTGACCTGGATGATGAAAACAGCTCCGGATCGCCTGCATACAACGAACACACCCATGCTTACTGCGAGCTTTTTATCTGCAAGGAGGGCAGCATAACGATCATCACCGAAGAAACAGAGCTTACGCTGTCAGCCGGTATGCTGGCATTTGTTCCGGCCGGCATCCCGCACTTCTGTCAAAACGAGTGCAGCCGCTGCTGGGTATCCATCGGTCTGATCGCCTGCCGCCGACGGATCTCAGGTGTCAAAAATATCTACGGCATACTCTCACGCCTGCTGAACGGAGCATCGGTTCGCATCCTTACAGCGGATGAAACCATCACCGACACTGTTTTCCGGATCGGCATGGATGAGGACGCCGATCCGGTCCGCACGCCCCTTACCATGCTGATGAAGCTGGTGGAATTAGCCGAAGGAATCAACAGCACTACCGATATTCCGCTGCCTCCCATATCGAGCCGTTTCGACATCAACCGCATTGCACAGCTTGAACAGATCATCGACGGAAATTATCAACAGGAGCTGACACTGGGGGTCACAGCGGAAAAGTTGTATCTCAGCAAAAGCCAGCTGACACGGTTTGTACGGGCGCGCTACGGTACAACCTTCCATAAGATCATTCTCGCCCGCCGCCTTGATGCGGCAAAAAAGCTTCTCGCTGAAAGTACCCTCAGCATCGAGCGGATCGGAAGCTCCGTGGGCTTCCGGTCAAAATCCAGCTTTTATCGCTCTTTCCGGAAACGGTACGGCATGACACCGGCTGAATATCGGGGGAAAATCACTGCCAGGCAGTAATCCCGTTCTGCCGGAGTTGAGCCGCCGCAGGAAGCGATGGAACACAAAACTGCGCGCGATGATGCTCCCCAAAATGCTGAGAGGCAAATAAAAACAAAAAAACGATTGAAGCCGGCAGTATGCTTCGGTTGTGTCTGCACAACAGCGCCGTCAACAAGCAGCGTCACCTCAGACTCATCCCATGCGATTTCCCATTCACCGGAAACGTTCCCGCAGCCGTCAGCCCGCAATCTCCTGCTTTACAGCGATCATTCGGTCAGCCGCATCCCCGAGCTGTGCGGATTCTCGTCCCTCCAGTATTTCACCCGCACCTATCGGGAGCTGACCTGTGAAACGCCGTCCGAGACGAAAAAATCTACGAAATAGCAAAAACTGCGGATTCGGGGACTGGCCGACACCGGGAATGCGAGTGATCCGGCGCACATCATAGCCGTTGCCGACCGCCGCAGGAGCAGACTGCGGTCAGCATGAAAGCCGTCATTGCCTTCTTCATATCAATGGGCAAAGGCGTCCATCTCTGTACAGAACCTTTCTGTATCGAAATGAACGCCTTTTCTGTTTGATATTCTTAATGAGATATTATAAAGTCCATGTGATATCCGAACGTGCGCCGCCGTAATAGCGATACCAGTCATATTGGTATTCCGCGCCGTCAAAGCGATATTCGGCGGGAGCATTGGTGCGCGTCCAGTCCAGCGGTTCCGCAAAGCGATCGGGCGTGATTTCGGCGGCGATGCGGAGGATTTTTTGCAATCTTACCTCCTCGTCGGGCGTCAGGATGCCGGGCGTTACCGAGGCGAAGACGGCGCATCCGGAAATGGCGGATGCTTCGAGAAAATCGAAGTTTTCCGCCTTCGGAACACGGGCGGTGAATGCCGCGCAGTCAGGATCAACGGAAAAGAAGGTGTGTGTCTGCGGCAAGCGCATCATGCTGTGGATGCCGTGACGGCGTGTCCATTCAAAGGAGCGTCCGGAGGTATCATCGCCAACACGCTGTGCCTCATGAAGTCCTGCGGAGAGATGACCGATCACATTGCAGCCGAGAACAGCTGCATCGCCGGATGCAGCGGAAATGGTCTCATACAGTCCCCGCACAATCTGGGCGGTGGTCTTTGTTTCATCGTAGAAGCTGTTTGCCGTGCCGACAATGCGGCCGAAGAGATCGTAGGTGGAAAAGTCGTGCTTGATGAGTGAGTAGCCCCATCCTGCGATGCGTGAAACATCGGCGGCGATCTTTTCCAGCGCGAAGGGATGGGACGGATCGAGGACCACGCCCACCTTCTGCGCCGGACTCCGGTAAACTGCCTCATCCGGAACGTGCGACATGGTGAGCAGCGGCCGGAACCAGATGCCCGCCTTGCAGCCACGCTCGGCGATGTGTTCGGCGGTGGCCTGCATACCGTCGGCAAAGCGTTCGTTGGAGAGATTCCATGGGCCTCCGTTGTAGCCCGCAGCATGAGGGAGCTGCCAGCCGTCATCAATGACCATATACGGTCTGGCGGCAATTCCCTCAGTCAGTGCGCCGAGGTACTCCGCCTCATGAAGCACGGTCGCCTCGTCGATTCCGCCATAAGCCCAGTACCAGTTGTTGAAGCCGTACAGCGGTGCTTTCTGCGGCTTCGGAGCGGGGCACATCATACAGCAGAATGCCCGCGCGGAGACAAACGGGGTTTCGCCGGATCTTCCCTCACGGCAGACGATCTCGCAGCAGATGAGCGGTTCGGTGAGGCGGATGCCGTTCGAGCCGCTGCGGACATCAAGCCAGAGCGTCAGTCCGGCGGGGTCGCACTGCCACCACGCGAAGCAGTCTGTACCTGTCTTCACGCCGTAGCCGTCAAGACGTTCGCCGTCGGTAAGCTGTACATACCATGCAAGCTTTTCGTGGGGATTGAAGGTCTTCCACTGCAGTTCGGTCGGTGAGGAGCGTTCGGCAGCATCGCCAAGCACGTTCACGATGCCGCTGCCGGAAGCCAGTGTACCGTTGTAACGGATGCGGAGCTGCTTGACAGCATCGGACGAAGGAAGGAGCACGACCTTCATACCATTCTCCGTGCGAATAAACTCCACACGTGCATCGGTGGGGTTTTCGTCGCCTTCCTCAAAGCGGAAGGGCGTGCGTTCGGCATTCAATCTCACGCTCAAGGATGTGATTCCCGAATCCTACTCCTTCTGTGATATTGTACTGACGAAAGTCAGCTGAGCGGAAAGCTTGGGAAATGAAACTGCTGCAAGCCACTTCGCAGTGCACTTGCAGCAGTTTCGTTTTTCTTATTTTTCTTCCAGAATAAATCCGGCCTTGTCAAGCTCCGGGCGCAGGCGCGCGTACGCAAGCGTACGCATATCGCCGCCGAGCGATGCCATGATTCCTGCTGCTTCACCGAGCGTCATGCAGGTGTTCATCATGCGGAAGGTGGCCACCGTGTGCGGATCAGCGGAAATACAGCGTCCGGCCGCCAGCGCATTGGAGAGCGACGGGGATACCAGCGCGCCCATCGGAACGGCGCTGAAGCCGCTGGAGCTATGCGACCATGTCGCCATGAAAGTCTTACTGCTGTTGGCATGAGCGCCGTAGGAGCGGTTGATGAGCGCGACCGGCGTATCCGTTGCCATGCCTGCAGCGATCAGCTCCTTCGATACCGAATCCATGCCGACGATGCCCTGTCCGACACGCACGCCGACGTGCGCGGCGGTCTCCAGCAAATAACAGCGGGAGAAGCCGGGCATTTCCTTCCGGAGATAGTCCACGATAGCGAAGACATTCTCGCGCATCTCGCCGTCCATGCGGCTCATATCGCGCGAATTCAGCGCATCGCCCTCGTTGTAGCAGACGGCGACATTGACAACGCCGGGATTGAGGGAGAGCGAATAGCCGAAGTAATGCCATACCTTCTCCGGCAGACGGCCTGCGGCACGGGCTTCTAAATAGAGCTGACTGTTGTAATCGTGATCGAACGGCGTGACGCCTCCCACGAAGAAGAACATGGATTTGTGCATACCGTCCTCCTCCGCATACTTGTTGACCGGAACGCCTGCCTGCCGGAACATCAGCGCGTCACCGGTGCAGTCGATGAAATAGTCAGCGTACACGAGGCCGGGACCTTCGAGGAAATTGACGAGCAGTGCCTCAATCCGGTCGCCATCCGTAACGGCATCCACCATCTGCGCGTAGAAAATGCACTCCACGCCCGCTTCCTCCAGCATACGTCGGTGCATGAGCTTCATCGTCTCGGGATGGAGCTGGATTCTTTTGGTCAGCGGACGGCCGGCGATGGGACGGAATTCGGGAAATGCGCAGTCCTTGCTGGTGATGAACGATGCCGCGCCCACCTCGTCCATGCGGCGGATGAATTCCTCCGACAGACCGGCGGTGGACTGCTTGCCGTCGATGCCGAAGCCGAAATAAAGCGGAACGCAGGATTTCGTCGCCACGCCGCCGGCAAAGCCGTAGCTTTCGATCAGCGCGACGCGCATTCCCCTTCTTGCGGCTGCGATGGCGGCACCGACACCGGCAGAACCGGCACCGACGACCACCGCATCATAGCGGCCGTTTTCCTTCCAGCCGCAAAGCTTTGCAAGTTCTTTTGTAAGCATGACTGTTACCTCTGGTGAATATTATTCGGCTTCGGAGACAGTTTTGATGAGCTTGTCAAGTTTGATCTGCATCATTTTCTCCTGTCTTGCGTAAGCGGACGCGAGATTTCCTCCACCTTCGTAGGCCGACCAGATGATATTCGCGAGGCCGATATTGTAGTAATCCGAAAACTCATAGAACGTCGTCTCTTTGACGAGTTCCAGCATCTCAACGTCGTGCTCACTGCGAAGACGCTTGCCCTCAAGCGTTACCTCGTAGAAAGCAGGAAGAAGCGTTTTGTTGGAGTGCCATGCCATATATTCCATCACCGCACCGATGCGTTCAAGATCACCGGCACTGATCGGAATGGCGAACATACATGCACATTTATCTACCAAGTGGTAGTAGGATTCCTGCGATTCATCATATTTCGGATTGGGCGCGATGCCGTAATCGTCTTCCATATTGGTAAACTGCACGGTAATCTCGCTTCCGTTCTGAACAAAGAGGAACTGACCGCCGGCAAAGAGCGAACGGGCATAATCGAAGACATGAGGAAAGCCGGTGATATCCGCAGTATTGCTCAATTCCTGATAGCTGATCGCATAATCGTTGTTTTCGAGCGCCTCATATGCGCGTGTAATAATGTCATCCACCTTGTCATTCATGATATCAATCATCGGCAGTCCGTCTGCATCCGAAACTGTTTGACGAACACCGCAGCCTGCCATCAGATGGAGAATCGTTCCGTTATATTCTGACCATTCAGACAGCATTCCGTACTGGTCATGCTCATCAAACTTGCCGTCGCCGTCAAGATCGCTTGAAATTGACTGAATCATGCCGAAAAACGTGTCCAGCGTCCACTTGTTCTCCTGTACCAAATCATACGGGTCGTCAAGCTGGTACTTCTCAGCAAGAGTTCTGTTGTAGTAAAGGAGACGAGCATTTGATGCAGAGCTGACGGTGATATCATTCTGCATAATATATATCTTGTTCGCGATCATCAGCTGATCGATCGCATTCTGATCCCAGTATTCCGCATCAAGATTGATATGGGGAACGGTCTGGAAATCGACAAGCATATGCTCCGTGACAAGTCCGCCTAATTTATATCCCGCGATGTTGATGACATCAATGGTGGGATCGTTTGACAGGACATACTGACGCGCGGCATCATATGCACCGCTGTCAGAGTTATTTTCCACCGCCTTGATGACGATGTTAAATTTTTCCTCTGTTGCGCTGTTGCGTGCAAATACTGTATCGTTGATGATCTCACCGTTCTGCTCCTCGGTGTAGATGTGCTTCTGTGCATAGGATGATGCATCGCGTCCGCGCATCAGGAAAGTAAACTCCTCACCACCGAAGTCCAGTTCCGGCAGCTCCGGCTCAGGAATGCCCTCCTCAACGGGCGCTGCGGTCGTTGCCGTCGCGGAATCCGTCGATGCAGTAGTGTCGGCATTCGTGCTTGCCTCACCGCAGGATACGGCAGCGAGCATTGCCATCAGAAGAAGAATGGATGTTGTGCGTTTCATAAGGGTACCTCCAAATATAAAAATTTTTAACTTAACAGAATCATTCCGGTTTTTTGTCCGGATTCCGCTTCCGATACTCCGTGGGCGACATTCCCATATGCTTGCGAAAAACCTTGGAAAAATACAGCGCGTCCCGATAGCCGATGCTGACGGCGATCTCCTGCATGGAACGGTCGGTCTCGTTCAACAAATTGCACGCATGATGGATACGGCAGGCCTGCAGATAATCGGAAAAGCTGCGTCCTGTGATCTCATGAAATTTTCTTGAAATATACTGCGGATGATACTTGTACGTATCGCAGACATACTGCAGAGAGAAATTGACGTTGGCATAGCAGCAGTCGATGGTATTACGGATCTGCTCGATCACGCTGTGCTGTGCGGCATCCGTCGCCTGCTTTTGCTGGACGGACAGCAGCGAGCCGGTGTACAATAGTAATCCCTTGGTCAGCATGGGCAGATTTTCCGGCGTGGTGTTCATCAGTCCCGTGAACCATGTGGTTTCCAGTCCCCGCACGCCTCGGCAGATGGGATTTTCTCTGGTGAATCCCAGGGAATTCAGAAATTCCGAGGCCTGATTGCCGACAAAGGAAATGTACATATATTTGGCATGATCGCAGTTCACGATGGAAAACGGCATGGCGGGGAAGGTGAAAAATACGTCATCCTTTTCCAGCGAAAAAATGCCGTAATCGGTCTCCAGCACCGCACTTCCCTCCGTCATCAGACAACAGCAGAAGGCCGGATACGAGCGCGGATTATCCAACCGCTGAGGCATGGTTTCAAAAACGAACTGCAGCGAAAACAGATCGCTTCCATGCTCCACCGTATTTGAAAATTTGCAGATATTGCTTCCGTCAAATCGATCCATGCAAAAATCCTCCATATTTCTTTGCTTTCATTATACTCTGCTTTCCTTGCAAAGTCAATAGCAGGTAATATTATTCCATGTGCAAAGTCGAATAATTCCATTGCAATCCCGCCCGCCGTGTGGTATAATAAAGCCAGACCATCCGATCTCCGTTTCATACGCCGGTGATCGGAAACGAACAACAAAAAAGGAGAACACATCATGAAAAAAGTAAAACTCGGCGTATTCGGTGCGGGACGGGGCATGACCATGGTAAGAGAGATCCTGCACGATCCCATGGCAGAGCTGGTGGCGGTCTGTGACAAATACACGCCTCTGCTTGAAAAGTGCAGAAAAACTGCGGAGGACGCAGGAATGTACAATATTGCATACTACGAGAGCTTCGACGATTTCTTCCAGCACGACATGGACGCGGTCGTTCTCGCCAACTACGCCAACGAGCACGTGCCCTTCGGCATCCGCCTGATGGAGAGCGGCCGCCACATCATGACCGAATGCCTCACCTGCGCAACGATGAAGGAAGCCGTGGAGCTGATCGAAGCG
>SVSO01000069.1 GCA_015064195.1 Oscillospiraceae bacterium | reverse complement strand
GCGAATTCTCCCCTCATGCCGGCGCAAAGCAGTCGGGCATCGGCTGTGACAAATCGAAGCACTCGCTGGCGGAATATTACGACATCAAGTTCCTGTCCATGATTCCGTGAGGTGGCGCATGAACGAGAAAAAATACGACTTCATCGGCTTCGGCGACCCGTTCCTTGATCTGGTTGCACGCATCGACAAGCTGCCGGAGACAAACAAAAATTGCCCCCTGCGCGACTATGTGTTTCAGGGCGGCGGCAATGTTCCCACGGCGACAGTTGCGGCGGCGAGACTTGGCGCAAAGGCATCGCTGATTGGATGTGTGGGTAATGATCTGTTCGGGAAAATGGGAATTGCCGATCTCGAATGGAACGGCGTTGACACGTCCCACATGAGCATTCAGGCGGGCAAAAAGAGCAATTTTTCCATCTGCGTCACCGAAAGTGAGATTGCCGGCAAGGAATTCATCAGCAAGCCCGGTGATTTCGAGGAGATTGCGGCGGATACGCTTGACGAGGAATTCTTCCGGCAGACGAAAATGCTCCATGTGGCGCTCATCACGCCCGCAGTGGCAAAGGCGTGCGACATCGTGCACGAATCCGGCGGAAAAGTGAGCGTGGATGCCAACTATTACCGCCCGTACACCTACAATTATTACGACAAAATCGACATTTTCATCGGCTCGGAGATGTATTATGGCGCGTTCTGCGAGGACAAAGGCTTCAATCCGGCAAACTACCGCGAAAATATGCGCGCACTGTCGGCACTTGGGCCGGAGATCGTCATCTTCACCTTCGGCGAGCACGGCTGCAAGGGCATTCACGGCGAGGATTATTTCGACATCCCGGCTATCCCCGTCAAAGTCGCAGATACCACCGGCGCCGGCGATGTGTTCCACGGCGCGTTCGATGTGTTTTACCTGATGGGCAATTCTCCGCGCCGTGCGGCAGAGCTGGCAACGGGCGTTTCGGCGATCAAGTGTATGTATTCCGGCGGACGTGCGGGCATTCCCACGCTGCCCATCTTAACAAAATTTCTCGAAACCGGCGAGCTTGACGCGGCGGTGCTTGACGCGCGCGCCGCCCACTATCGCCGGGGCATGATGGAAGAATAAGGAGGAAAATCATGAAAAATTACAACATAACCATCGGTCTTGTTCCGCTTCGTCGGGACTGCACGCCCCGTCCGGGCATTTTCAACTGGGAATTCGCCGAGGAGCGCGGACGGCGGACGGTCGCGTACATAAGGGAGCATTTCACCACCGAGCACGTCAGCTTTGTTGATCTGAAGGGCGTGATCGACGTGGAAACGCTCTGGTCGACGAACGATGTGGAGAAAGTCGCGGCGCACTTCAAAGCAAACGGCGTGGATGCCATCGTTCTCATTGCCGCAAACTTCGGCAATGAGGAGGCGGCGGGTATGCTCGCCAAGGCAATGGGGCTTCCCACGCTTCTCTGGGGGCCGCAGGATGACACCTTCTACGAGGATGGCGGCCGTCACACCGACACCCAGTGCGGTCTGTTCGGTATCAGCCGGATGCTTCAGCGCATGAACGTGAAGTTCACCTATGTGGAAAATTGTCCGGTGGATTCTGACATTTTCGCGGAAGGATTCGTCTCCTTCACCCGCGTTGCGGCGGCGGTCAAGGCGATGACCGGACTTCGCATCGGCGAAGTCGGCCTGCGTCCCAAGCCCTTCTGCTCGGTCATCATCAACGAAGGCCAGCTGATGGAGGAATTCGACACCCACGTCATCCCGATCAACCTCGCCCTCATCCGCGGCAAATTTGAAAAAATCCTCACCGAGCGGCAGGATGAGCTTGCGGAAGGCGCAAAGAAGCTCCGCGAAATGTACATCCTCGATGCCGATTCCGATGCAAATGCCGAAAAGATGTGGGCGTTTGTCATTCTCTACCGTGAGCTGTTTGAGGAATACAAGCTGGATGCCATCTCCGCGGAATGCTGGACGGCAATGGGACTGCTCGTCGGTGCGATGCCGTGCAACTCCTACGGCATTCTTGCCGATATGGGCTATATCATCAGCTGTGAGAGCGATCTCCATGCGGCCATGACGCAGGTTATGCTCAAGGCACTCACGTTCGGTGAAGGGGTTCCCTTCCTCGGCGAATTCACCACCCGCCATCCCTCCGACCGCAACGCGGAGCTGCTCTGGCACTGCGGACAGTTCGCGTACTCGCTCCACCGCGAGGATGAGCCGTGTTATTCCAAAAATATGCGCGAGTGGTTCCAGGTGAAGCCCGGTCATTTCACCGTGGCGCGCATCGATCAGGATCACGGCAAATACTCCATCGTCGCCGGCGAATGCGACAGCACCACCGGCCCGTATACGAACGGCACCTATCTCTGGGCGAAGTTCAAAAATCTCCCCGCATGGGAGCGCAAGCTTGTCGAAGGGCCGTACATCCATCACGTCAGCGAGATCGAGGGCGGCTTTACAAACGAGATCCGCGAGGCGTGCAAATATATTCCGGCGCTGAATTTTGACGGTGTGGAGGAATAAATATGCGAGTTACATTAAAAGAAATCCTCGACCTTGCCGAAGCGGGCGGATTTGCTGTCCCGGCGTTCAACGTCTACAATCTCGAAACGCTGATGGGCGCGGCTCATGCGGCGGAAAAGTCAGGCGCGCCGGTGATTTTCCAGATGTACAGCCGCCTGTTTGACACCGAGACGGGCAAGTTCATGGTACCGGTCATCCGGGATGTCATCGATCGTCTGCCCTCCCCGGCGGCATTCCATCTCGACCACGGCGTTGGCATTCCCGAATGCATCCGCGCACTGCGCTGCGGTGCGACCGGCGTGATGCTGGATGCGTCCACACTGCCGCTGGAGGAAAACATCGCCGAGACGAAAAAGGCGGTGGAGCTTGCACGGGAAGCGGGCGTATCTGTGGAGGGCGAGCTTGGACACATCGGCTCGACCAAGGATGAAGCATGGGCGGCGTACACCGAGGCTGCCGACGCGGTGAGATTTGCCGATGAGACGGGCGTTGCGGCTCTTGCGATCATGGTCGGTACGGCGCATGGCAAATACAAGCAGGCACCTGTGCTTGCCATCGACCGCATCGCGGAAATTCACGCGGCGACAAGTGCACATCTCGTCCTGCACGGCGGTTCGGGCGTACCGGACGATCAGATCCGTTCGGCGGTGAATGCCGGAATCCGCAAGATCAACTTCGGCACGGACGTGTGCTGTGCGTTCATCGAAACCTATGCCGGACTTGATCCTTTCGCCGCGCCGCTGGACGTGACAATGGCGAAGGTGGCGGACGCGGTGGAAGCCTTCGCGCTGGAAAAAATCCGTCTGTTGGGGGCGAAGTGATATGGAATACACCCTTGATTTTGCGAAAAAAACGGTCATTGTTACCGGAGCGGAGCGTGGAATCGGACTCGCCATTGCCGAGGGATTTGCATCGTGCGGCGCGGATGTTGTCATCGCCGGGCTGAATGAGGCGCTGTTTGCCGATGCCAAGGCGATGATCGAAGCCCACGGTGTGCGCTGTCTTTGCGTGCAGTGCGACGTTTCCGATGAGGTTTCGGTGAAGGCGATGGTAGAAACTGCCGTCGGCGAATTCGGCCGCATCGATGTGCTGGTGAACAATGCGGGCATCAACAAGCTTGCGCCGGCGGAGGAAATGCCGTTTGAGGTCTGGCAGAAAATCCTCAATGTCAACCTGACCGGCACGTTTCTTGTCTGCCGGGAGGTGGGCGGTCTGATGCTCCGTCAGGGCGGCGGCGCGATCGTCAATGTGGCATCCATGTCGGGGCTGATCGTCAATCCTCTTCCCCAGCATCAGTGCGCGTACAATTCGTCCAAGGCGGGCGTGATTATGCTGACGAAATGCTTTGCCAACGAATGGGCAGAGCGCGGCATCCGCGTGAACGCCATCGCCCCCGGCTTCACCCGAACGCCTCTGACGGCAAAGCGGCTTGACACGCCGGACGATCCGGCGGTGGCGAAGTGGCTTGCCGGCACGCCCATGGGACGGGTTGCACAGCCGGAGGAAATGGTGGGTGCGGTGCTGTATCTGGCAAGCGACATGGCCAGCTTTACGACAGGCGCGTGCATTTCCGTTGACGGCGGATATACCTGTTTGTGAGAAAAACGGCATCCAATACGCACTTCGCGGAGAGCAATACTACCGCTCATCGCTGATCGCCGATATTTCCTCACCGGCGAATTTCTGCACGATGTCGCGCAGGATCAGCCCCTGTACATCCGCGCCCTTCGAGATGCGTACCGTCGGCGCGGTGCTGTCAGCAAGGCGTTCCTTGCGGAAGACGCGCTCCACGAATGCGGGCTTGAGCAGTCCCACCTTGTCGTTTTTTATCATGGTTTTAGAAAGGGTGGCACGTTTCGTGCCACCCTGATCATTTGCGCCGCAGTAGTCAAAGCACAAAATCCGCCTTTAATATTCACACAAACCCGTTGAACTCTCTGTCTGAACATGGTATAATTATTATAACGCACATCAAATTACGGAGAGAATCATGACAAAACTCACCCCAAAATCCAAACGAAAAATCATAATCGCCGCCGCTGTCACGCTTGTGCTTGCCGTTATTGTCGGAGCGTGCGCGATTTACCTCGGCGACTACTACAAAGCCGATATTGAGGCTATCGGGGCATTCCTGCCCCAAGGAAGCGGTTGGGAGGAACAGCCCGACGGAACGATCGTGTTCGAGCGCGATGATGCCGCGAAAGGCTTCATCTTCTACCCCGGCGGCAAGGTGGAGTACACAGCGTACATTCCGCTGATGCAGGCACTGTCCGAGTATGGCGTAACGTGTGTGCTCGTTGAGATGCCGTTCAATCTTGCGGTGCTCGATATTAACGCGGCGGACGGCATACAGAAGGACTATCCCGAAATCGAGGATTGGTATATCGGCGGTCATTCACTGGGCGGCTCTATGGCGGCGTCCTATCTCGCGTCGCATACCGACGATTTCGCGGGACTTGTTCTCCTCGGCGCATATTCGACGGCGGATTTGTCGGCATCGAACCTTGATGTACTGTCCGTATACGGAAGCGAGGACAAGGTTATGAACCGCGAAAAATATGTGAATAATAAAACCAATCTGCCCGAAGATTTCACCGAGGTGGTGCTTGATGGCGGATGTCACGCAAGCTTCGGAATGTATGGAGCGCAGGACGGCGACGGCACGCCGGGTATTTCAAATGAGGAGCAGATCGCACTGACCGCAGATGCGATCATAGAAATGATGATGAACAAAGAGCAAACGAATTAGACGGGGGATGTTGTGACGAAGCAATAATTGCATCGCATAATCAAAGAAAAGTAATTCGTATGAGTAAATACAAAATCAGCCGTGAATTCTTCCCATTCTCGCATTTTACGCCGCCTATCAGCGAAAAGTTCCTCGCAATGGCTGTGCCGCATATGAAGGTGCCGAACTGCATCTACAGGGACAAGGAGCTTGACGTCAGCCGCCACGAGGTCGAAAGCTATGACGGCGAGAAGATCGAGTGCTTTTTCATGTCCCCGAAAAACATTGGCGGAAATGCGCCGTGCCTGATCTATATCCACGGCGGCGGCTTCGTACTTCCTGCAGCTGGTTATCACTACAAAAACGCCATGCGATATGCAAAAGAAGTCGGTTGTAGGGTTGTATTCGTGAACTATCGTCTTGCGCCAAAGAATCCTTATCCCGTGTTTTATGAGGACTGCTATTCGTCTATGTGCTGGGCTTACGACAACGCCGAAACGCTTGGCATTGACACCTCGCGCATCGGTATCGGCGGAGACAGCGCAGGCTCTACGCTTGCGGTGGGCGTTTGTATGATGGCGAAGGATCGGGCGCATCCCGTGAAATTCCGGTTTCAGATGCTGCCGTATCCGTATCTTGACGCGCGGAACAACAGCGAGTCCTGCAAAAAATACACAAATACGCCGATGTGGAATTCCACGCTGTCGGATCGCATCGGACCTATGACGAAGGTTGACCGGAATGCCCCGAATTATGTGTATTATTCTCCCGTGGAAGCCGAGAGCTTTGAAGGCTTGCCGCCTGCGTATATTGAAACGGCGGAATTTGACTGCCTGCACGATGACGGGATTCTGTACGCCGAAAAGCTGCGCGAAGCAGGTGTTGATGTGATGCTTAATGAAACGAAAGGCACGATGCATGGGTTTGATATCGTGCAAAAAGCGGAAACTGCCAAGGCGGCAGTTTCCGCAAGGATCCGGTTTATGCGGAACGCATTTTCGGAGGATTGACAAAATTTTGGATGCAGGACACAAAGCTCCAACCGGGTGCAATTATCAGCCGCAAAGAATCCTTGTGCTCAATACCGATGAAGGAAAATTCGGCTTGATTGAGAAGCCCAAGCCCACCATACAGCATGAACGCGATGCCATCGTCAGGGTCACTCTCGACTTGAAGGTCAGATTCTTGCCGTACATATCCGGCAGAGGCGGAGTCTGCGCCTTGTATTCTCGTCCTTTTCGGTCACGATAATGCGCCTCGGCTTCTTCAGCATCACGCAAAGGAGCGCGCCGATACCCGCCGGTCTCGCCATTTATCCTGTCACGATCGTCACGCCGCTGATGCCGAGATGGTGCAAAAGATCCTCGATCGGCAATGACGGCAGACCGTCCGCCGATTCCACCCTGTGCGACAGGGTGATTTCCCTGCCGTTTACAAGGGATCGGTCACTGCCGACGGTAAAGGTCATGGTGTCATCCCCATGCATCACGGTCAGCGTCTGAGATGCGTCGTCCCAACGATAGCCGCAGCCGAGGAAGGTGAGCATCGCCTGCTTGGGATCAAAGGGGATCATGATAACACCCGCATCCACGGCAGGATAGTATTTCTCAAATACCAACTCCCCGTCCTCCCGCACAAGCCGTGCAGGCTCCTTCGAACCGAGGATTTCGATGGACTTGATCTCAAATTCACACGCCACAATGTTCGGGTCAAAGCGAAGCCGCTTCAGATTACCGGTGAGGGCGGAATTTCCTTCGGTGAGAATATAGATGTCCGTGAATTCGCCGGCGGTGGTAAAGGACATAGCGAAGGATTTGTTCTGCGACCAATCCGGACTGCCCTCCGTGGTGAAATACATCGCTGCAACGCCCGGCTCAGAGCACTTCATCGTCACGCGGATCGCCCGGATATTCTCCGTTGGGATTCCAAGATTGTCTGCCGATTGAATGGCAAAATCATTCTGGGAGGAGGAACCGCGGAGTACGCCGTCAACGGCGCGGAAGGCATTCAGCCCGAAGCTCTGTGTCCAGTCGTTTCTGCCGGAGGCGAAATCCCATTTGATGATGGATCTGAGGGTGTCGTAATCGATGACATCCTTGCGGTAATCCGCCCGGAGCAGTGTGCGGTCCTGCACATACAGCGTGGACAGCCGCGCAAGCTGTGCATCGGTCGGCTCAGCATTCTCGTACTCGTTGTCCGGCGCAAAGACCTCCCGCACCGCATCGATATAGTCAAAGCCATGCACACCGCTCGGCATGATGTAGGTACCCTCACCGTACTCGTTCCATGTGGACAGCACAATGGCACGGGACAGCCATTCATCCTCGTCATACTTCTTCTGATGCTCGTCGCGCACCCATTCCAGTGCTGTCTTGTAATCCTCCGGCTTGATCAGCCCGGAACGGGTTCCGTTCCACGCCACGTTGTTAAAGCCCACGGAAATGGTGGCGATGTTGTCCATGCCCGCCTGATACTGGCTCTGCACATAGCCGATATACTCCCCGGAGGTGTTGGCTTTGCTCCAGTTGTAGGCGTAGACCGCATCTGCACCGGTGGATTTCACCGTCGCAAGGGAGGAAGCATCTCTGGCGGTCGTCTGAATTAAAATGATCGCGCCATCAAATCCCAGTCCGCGGCAAACCTCACGAAGGTAGTCAAACTCCTGCTTTACGCCCTGTACCGAGCCGAAATCACGTAACAGGTCGCCGAGAGAAAAGACTGTGATCACCGGTTTGTTGTCGATGGTCATGTAACGCGGGTCGGTGAGGTAATATTCCACCCAATAGGGCACGATGACATTGCGGAAATTCTCCGAGTTTCCGGGGCTGGTGCCGTTGGCATTCTCCCACATGATGGCAAACTTCATCTGATCGCTGTATTTTGCATGGAAGTAGCCGTCGTGGAGATGTTCGGACATGGTCGGATTTTTGATGGGCTGATCCACGGAGGAGGAATACCAGCAGTACAGCTGATAGTCAATGCCGTGCTCCGCCATGTATTTGATCTCCCAGTCTGCCACCTCCGGCAAGCCCTCATCGTAGTAGCCAAGCACCGGCTTCAGCTCCGGGAAGGGAGAGATGGGATCCCAGCCGTAATGATAGCCGTTGCGCCACAGGGAGCAGACCTGCGCGGCCACATAGTAGCCATCCGAGCCGCTTGAGCGCGGTGCGGGCACGTAGTCCTCATGGTCGTTGATCTGAAAAACCTTCACATCATCCACGCGCACCGAATCTCCGTCTCCGGTGCGGATGGCAATTCCGTCGAAGGATTGCGCCGCGGTTTCAAAGTCAAACCAGCCGTAGGATTTTCCGTTGATTTTCACCTCTGCACGCTTTGAGCGGGTGTCCGACTCAATGCGGAGGGTGTACCAGAAATTGCTGTCATACAGGCGAAGCACATCCGCTCCCTGCCGCAGCTCCATACCACTGAGCGCAATGTCAAACACGTTTTTGCCGCCGGAGGTAATGGCAAAGGAGGTATTCTCCGCAAAGTCGTTTGTAAGGAACTTCACCTCAAACGCCGCTTTTCCGTCAAATGCCGGAAAGCTTCGGGACATGGATGCCGCACCGGTCAGCTGTACATCGGCGGCGGAAGTGATCTGCACATTCCCCTCGGTGGTATAGCCAAGGGGTGCCGTTTCCTGCGGCTGCACCGAGAAGCGGTCAAGGATGGGAATGTTCGTATGAAGCAGCACAAAATTCGGCGCGATGGCAGATGCCGCATCCTTATCCAACGCGAAAATCAGCCGATCCACCTGATTCACCGATTCCGTAAAGTCAAAGGGACCCGACTGTGCGCCATCGATCCAGACGGTGAATTTCTGCGTATCCAGATTGATTTCGGCACGGATACGGAGGTTGGGGTTGGACGATAACGCTGTGCTGTCGTCTGCGTAGAGCTTGCCGTCCCTTCCGACAAGCCGCATGGCGTATTTTCCGGATTCGCTGTCCAGAATACCGAAGGTCAGACCTTTATATGCCTCGACGGAAAGCGAGGTCTCCAAGGTAAGAATTCCGTCAGTCTGCTTCTGGAAGGGGCGCTCCATCCACACCGGCTCTGCGGCCTTGGTGTTGCTGATTCTGATTTTATGGTAGTTTGAGTTGGAATAAAGCGCTTCGGTCTGCCAATCTGCAGATGACAGCTGACGATCCCAGCCGGACTGCAGCTGAGTGGTGTCATCGATCAGATAGGCCGGATCGCCGATGCTCGTGTAGCTGCCGGACACGGCCGGAGCCGTCCGGTTCGGAGTATGGAGAGCGAGCGTGCCGTGCTCATCCAGCCCCGCCGCCGACGTGCCGTCAAGCATCCGCTTCATCATGACCGTCGAGCCCTGCTTCACCGCATCGGCACTGCCGCCGCTGACCGTGACGCCGCCTTCCGCAGTTTTCACCGTCCAGTCGTTTTTCCCAAGCGTTTCATCAAGCCTTAACGCAATCGCTTTTCCGCCTTCTTCGGGGATATCCCATCCGACCTGTTCATGGATTTCATCCGTGAGCCATTCACGGACACTGTTAAGCACCGGACTTTCCGCCGTCGGGATGGAGAAGGCAAAGATCTCCTCTCCCCCGATGCTGATTTCCGCATAGGGATACTGATATAAATACCGCTCTCCCACCGGCATCCGGATTCCGGTTTCATCCACATAATTTTCGATAAAATATGCTGCCGCTTCGTTGATGGCCGCATCGCTGCAGCCGGTGATGTAGATCGAGCCTTCCGACTCGTAGATCGACCAGTCGCGGTCGTTGTTGGGACGCGCACCAAGCAGCGCTTCCAGCTCGGTCACACTGCCTGTACGGTTGGTGTTTCCAACTATAATCTGGCAGTTTGCGGCGGGAATTTCCTCACCGCGCTTCACCCAGTCGGTTTCCAGCATAAGTTCAACGCCGGCCTTATCACGAATGCCGTTGCGGACAGCCAGAGTTGCGTTGAGCTCCCCCTCTGTCCCCGTGTCAGAGCGCAGAATCGACACCGGCGGAATCATCAGCTCACGGTCATCCACCTCGCCGCTCTCACACGCAACGGTGAGCGCGCAGAGAAAAACCAGTGTGAGCAGCAATAATATGATTCTGTATTTTTTCATGATACCTCCAAAATTTCTATGAACTTTCCCCGATACTATCTCCAAATTACTGATTGTGTTCCTGATTAATTATACCATAATTGTAGATTGCTGTCAAGTACATACTCATGGATTTTACAATGCACCCCAATAGATGCCCCCTCGAAATTTGTGCATAATGCACATCCAGTGATAGCAAACCGTCGGAAGTATACGCATTCCGACGGTTTGCTGATAGTGCTATTTGCTTGCAGTGACGAGGCCGGTCGTAGTAACGTTGTTCAGCCCGTTTTCGCGCCGAACGGTAATTGCCGGGCAGTCGGGATTCCGGTTGACCACGTTGGATATCACGGAATCTGTCAGGAATCCTGCCACGATAACCGCTTCACGGCTGCCGCAGACGACGTTGGATACGGTGATGTTTTTCATGCTGTCAGGATGATTTGTACCGTAATTGCCGCCGTCGCCGAGCAGAAGCGTACCGACGCTTGCCTGCGGATCGGTCTGCGTGTCCACGATGTTGTCGATCACCACATTGCTGATGACGGTATTGGCAGGAAGCAGACGCACGGTGTAACAGAGATACGAATGCGCGATGACGTTGCGGATGATGATGTCGTGAATATTCCTGTCGCGCTTCGCCCAGTCGTTGTGCATGACGTGGGTTGACCGCATGGAGCCGCCGGGACGGTATACCACATTGTTCGGCACGATGGCGGTCAGTGCGATCACATCGTCGCCGGTTTCGCCGGTGATGTCGCTGATGATAATGTGATGGCAGCCGTTTCGCACGTCGATGCCGTCCTGATTTTCCATATTCATCAGCATTCCGTCGATTTCCTTGTGCATACGCGCATCGAAATCGATTTTTTCCACGCGGCCGTTTGAGCAGGCTTCCAGCGAGATGCCCCAGCCGTGGGATTCTACGATGCGAAGCCCTGAGATGGAGAAATCCTCGCAGTTTGCAAACAGAATGCCGATGCCGCGCCAGTCGCCGCACTGGGACTCTTCGGGATTTCCCGCATCTGTGCCGTAGGAATGGTTGTGCACATCCCAGAAGTCGAGCTTGCGGGATTTTTTCCGTTCTTCCGGAACCCAGTCTGCATCAATAGCGATGATGTCCTCCGGCTTGTGCGGACACGGATTGTGCAGGAGCTTGCCGCCGTCGCCGGTCGCTCTCGGATGATCTGCGCCCTCGAGGATGCACAATCCCTCGCCGCGGATGTGGATGTTGTGGATTATTTCCGGAAATTCGATGCCGATGCCGCAGTTAGCCGTGCGGAAGAAGTTGTCACGGCAGCGGTCGGACAGCTTGATTTTGCAGTTCTGCAGAACGATTGTGGTGTTTTCGGGAATGAGAATTGCCCGGTCGATGAGCCAGTATGTGCGCTCCGGCTCGATGTCAGACACGCGCGGCGGAATCACGACGATGCCGTCGGCGGTGCGAGCTGCAATCGCTGCTTCTAAAGTTTCGCTGTCGGTTGTGCAGCGGTAGTCGTTTACGTTTATCATAGTGAATCCTCAACAATTCGGCTTCAGCCTTCATAATTTGCAAAATATTCAATGACGCTGTCATAATGCGCCATAATCGAACTTTCTTTGGATGCCCAGTAAGAGGCGAAATCGGAGGTCTTCTTCAGCATCAGCTCCTGCATGATGAAGGCAGCACCGAGCCAGTTGTCGTAAATGAAGCCGAAGTCGAAGACGCGGCTTTCGACGATCTTGTCGAGCATTTCGATGGATTCGTCATCACGGGTACCCTTGAGCTTGAGCGCCACATCGTAATAGGCCGGAACGAGGGTCTTGTAGCTCTCGGCGCAAAGTGCTTCGATGATGACACCGACCTTTTCGGTATCGGAAACAGTGACCGGAACCGCCATGACCTGATGGCTGCCGTCTACCATGGTGTAATAATCCTTCTGGTTTTCATCCCACTTCGGGAACGGCAGAATGGCGTAGTCATCTTCCAGATCGCGCAGCTTGCTGAGAGACTCGCCGATCTGACCATTGGCAAACAGTGTCAGGCCTTTCGAGAATACGTCGCCTCCGTAATTGAATGCACCAGCTTTGCCAAGATAAATTCCGTCGTTGACGCTGAACACATTGAGCAGCTTTTCCGCAATGTTCGCTGACTTTTCCAGATCGAGCGAAAACTCCAGTTCACCTTTGTTGTTTTGGCGGTAGATCGGATTGTCAAATGCCCACATATATGTACACATGTTAGACTGCGTATCGGAGACATAGCCGAAGAAATCCTCCTCATCGACCGCAGCATTGGCATTCAGATCCTGATAGACATCCTTTGTGGTGCTGACAAGGCAGTCGAGTGTCCAATCGCCGTCGTTTACAGTCTTGTATACATCAGGAATATTATAATCAAGCCCCTTGGTCTTGTTATAGAATACGCAGTAGGTGTTTGCAAGTGCAGACAGCGCGAAGTCACCGATGGCGACGGGACAGAATTCGCCGTAAGTCAGATGGTTGGTGTTGGAATCCGACCACCACGGCTTGTCAAAGTTTACCTTGGGAAGGTCATACCAGTTCATAAAGTAACCGGTGGTGACAAATCCGCCGAAAACCAGTGCCTGCCAGCAGATGAGGTCGATCGCGTCTTCGTTCGCGGCAATGCTGTTCGTGAAAATGCCAGTTTCGCGGTGGCCGCTGTCGCTGATAACCGTGATCTTGCAGTTGAAGCGATCTTCTACGGTGCGATTGCGTTTGTAGATCGCATCGTT
>SVSO01000068.1 GCA_015064195.1 Oscillospiraceae bacterium | reverse complement strand
GGCACGTCATACCCTGCGCGCCTATGAACCGCGGCGGCTGGTGGTGCTGTTCGGCTCCATCGGCGACCGTGCCAAGGAACGGCGTGCCGAGCTTGGCCGGGCAGTATCGGAGCTTGCGGATTTCGGCATCATCACCAGTGACAATCCGGGCTATGAGAATCCGGAGGACATCCTTCGTGACATCGAAGCCAACATGACCGGCGCGTGTCCCTACGTTTCCTTCGCAGACCGGCGGGAGGCGGTGCGCTATGCCATCGACAACGCGAGGGCAGGGGATTGCATTCTGTTCGCCGGAAAAGGACATGAGCAGTATCAGATCGTGAACGGCGATTACGTGCATTACGACGAGCGCGAGGAGATCGCGGCGGCCGCGGCAGCACGGATCGCGAGAATTCAGTAAAGGAATTAGAAAATGAAAATTTTAATCTGCGGCTTGGGACTTATCGGCGGCTCATTTGCACGGGCGCTGAAATATTATGCGGATGCGGAGGCGGGCGGCTGTGAGCATGAGGTTCACGGCTACGATCCGGACATCGAATCCGTGCGAAAGGCCATGCTGGTTGGCGCGTGCGACAATGCGTGGGATACACTGCCGACGCTGGACGATTACGACGTGATCCTGCTGGCGGCATATCCCCGTGCCAGCGTGCGATTCCTTGACGAGCACGCATCGGAGATCAAAAAGGGCGCGTTTGTGTTCGATCTTGGCGGCATCAAGCGGACGGTGTGCGAGGCGGGATTTGCGGCGGCGGATGCATACGGCTTCACCTTCATCGGCGGTCATCCCATGGCCGGCACCCAGTTCTCCGGCTTCACCGCATCGCGGGAATCGCTGTTCCAGAATGCATCCATGATCCTTGTTCCGCCGGTGGAGATCGACGTTGCGGAGCTGGATTTTGCGGTGCGGTTCTTCAAATCGGTGGGATTTTCGGCGGTGAATGTGACCACGGCGGAGAATCACGATCAGATCATCGCCTACACCTCCCAGCTGGCCCACGTGCTGTCCAACGCCTACGTGAAAAGCCCCACGGCCAAGCGGCATCGCGGCTATTCGGCGGGCAGCTTCCGGGATCTGACACGGGTGGCGCATCTCAACGCGAGGATGTGGACGGAGCTGTTCACGGACAACGCGGACGCGCTGATCCCGGAGATCGAGCAGCTGGCAAATTCGCTGATGGAATACGCCGCCGCGCTGAAGAATCGGGACGAGGAGACACTCTGCCGCCTGCTCGCTGAGGGAAGCGCCATCAATGATGATATTAAGTCATAATGGTTGATAATGATTACAAAACCCCGACAGTTCTGTCTGTCGGGGTTCTGGTTTTATCGGATATACATCAAAGTTTTGACAAATTGTCAATTCGCTCCGGGTTTTCGGAAGATGCCCATTCCTTCAGCATATTGCAGGGAAATTGCGCACATTTTCCACAGTGCTCCTGCTTTTTTTGAGCATTGCATTTGAACAAGTCACAATCGCCCCAAAATACTCTACCTTCACTGGACTTGCAGCCCTTGCAGTTCTGTTCGGTTTTGAATTTGCAGGCTTCACAATCAATTCCGCAAATACTGTAGTTTGCCATATCATGTATTCCTCCTTGGATGATTCGTTATGCTTCCGTGAATAATTCATCGAAGTGCCAATGCATCGGATTTTCAGCGATATAGTTCACGTGTTTTTCATAATCTCTGCGATTTCGGATGATATGATCATTGGAGCGGTATTGCCATATATTCGTTCCGAATTCTTTATTGCAGAATCGTTTGAAGGTTGACACAAACCGCGCCGGTATCGAATTCTGCCCCGTAGGGACCGGCGTCCTCGACGGTCCGTCCCCATCAATCACACCGGATATTGCATTCATGTCACCCTTGACCCACAATAAAATATGAATGTGATTGGGCATAATTACATATCGCATGACCGACAGGTCGGTATAGAAATCATTTAATTGTTTGATATATTTATCAGCAATTTGTCCATATTCGGTTAATTCGATTCGCGGACCGTCGAGGACGCCGGTCCCTACAATACGAGAGAGAATGCATCGACGGTCTTTCGTGCATATTGTCAGAAAAATCACGCATGGACGATTGTAATCCGCGCCTTTCAGGCGAGTGGTCTTTCGTTTTTTAAACTGTTCCATCATTATCCTCCATGCCTTATTCCCCTGTAGGGACCGGCGTCCTCGACGGTCCGAACAATCGTCAAATAGCGCAAATCGGCAGAGAAAAATCCCTGCCGATATTGTCAAGCACCCATTGACTTTTTCCTTATCCCATATTTTCCGGAAGCTTTTTGCCGCCCATGATGTGGAAATGCAGATGCTTCACGGTCTGGCAGGCATCATCGCCGCAGTTGGTGATGACACGGTAGCCATTCGTGAGTCCCGCTTCCGCCGCGATCTTGGGGATCGTCTCAAAAATCTTCGCAACGACGGCGGAATTCTCAGCATTCACGCCATCCACCGACGGAATGTGCGCCTTGGGGATCACGAGAATGTGTACGGGCGCCTGCGGATTGATGTCGTGGAACGCCAGCATCACATCGTCCTCATACGCCTTCTTCGAGGGGATCTCTCCCGCGATAATTTTACAGAAAATGCAGTCCATATTGACCTCCGTTTTGTTTTGATTATTACCATTATAGCACAGTTTTCCGGCAATTTCAAGATATATCAAAAAATTTACTTAAATTTTGCAGGAATTGTGCCGGATTATCGTTGACAATCGGCGCATTTGGGGGTATAATATAAGAGTAGAAATATTTTTAAAGGAGATCATCAAAATGAAAGTTACCAAAGATTCCATCATCGGCGAGGTTCTGGATTTCGACCGCGAGACGGCGCAGTTCTTCCTCGAAATCGGTATGCACTGCCTCGGCTGCCCTTCCGCACGCGGTGAGAGCATCGAAATGGCTTGCGAGGTTCACGGCACGGATGCCGACGAGCTTGTTGCAAAGATCAACGAGTACCTCGAATCGAAGTAATGGCAATACCGGCGCATTCGTGCGCCGGTTTGCACAATCTGCCTGTTTTTTGAATTATGCTGAATGTTAAGCTGGATGCGCGTCTGGAAGCGGCGGCGAGGCTTGTGGGCGAGGGCACGGTGGCCGATATCGGCTCGGATCATGCACTGCTGCCCATCGAGCTTGTGCGGCGCGGTACACCCCGTGCGCTGGCATCCGACATCAACGAAGGCCCATGCGAGCGTGCCCGGATCCATGTGCGCGCGGCGGGGCTGACGGATAAAATCACCGTAAAATGCTGTTCCGGACTTGACGGCATCGAGGAATTTGCGCCGGACAACATCATCATCGCCGGTATGGGCGGAGAACTGATCGCCTCCATCCTTGGCGCATCAGATTATCCGGAAAAGTCAGGATGCCGCCTGATCCTTCAGCCCATGACCATGCATGGTGAGCTGCGGCGATTCCTCGCTGACGGCTACCGCATTACCCACGAGACGGTGGTGCGCGAGGGCGGAAAGCATTATCAGCTCATGGCGGCTGTCTGGGATGGAGAGCGGCGCACCTTCACCGATGCGGAGCTGCGGCTTGGCGCGTTGAATCTGGCGCGTGCGGCAGAGTCTCCCACGGACGCGGATCGGACATGGCTGGAATTTATCAGAAAAGGTGCGCTGACACGGATTCGCGGCCGCGAAATCGCCGGAATTACAGATGAAGCGCAGACTGCCGATCGCGAACTGCTTGATCTTGTAAATAAACTTCTGCAAGGAGTATAAAAATGCCAAAGGTTTCCGATTTATACGAATTTCTGAACGGCAAATTTCCCCCATCTCTGTCCTGCGAATGGGACAACGACGGGCTGATGGTGTGCGCCGATCCGGACCGCGAGGTGGTGCGGGTGCTGTGTACGCTGGACGTGACCGATGCCGCCATCGATTACGCCATCTCCGGCGATTTCGATGTTATCGTCTCTCATCACCCCCTCATTTTCAAGCCCCTTCGCGCCGTGAATCCCACCGATCCCACGGCAAAAAAGGTGCTTCGTCTGATCGAACATAACATCTCCGTCATGAGCTTCCACACGCGCCTTGATGCTGCTCCGGGCGGACTCAACGACATCTTCGCAAAGCTGCTGAGCCTCACGGATGTGACGGTTCTGGAGGCGGATGGCGAATCCATCGGCCGCATCGGAACGCTTCCCGTGGCGCAGACCTGCAACGATTTCGCCTCGTCGGTGAAGAAGACCCTGCAGGCGGATCGCGTGCTGTATGCAGCTGCCGGCGGCGTTGTGAACCGCGTGGCCATCTGCGGCGGTGACGGCAAGGATTTCGTCAAGGCGGCAAAGGCGGCGGGTGCGGACAGCTATCTCACCGGCCAGCTTTCCTACAATCTCATGGAAGATGCGGACGCCATCGGGCTGAATCTCTTTGAAGCCGGTCATTTCCACACCGAGGATTTCATCTGCAGTTATCTGACCCTGCTCATCCTGAAGGAATTCACTCAGGTTCAGACGGGATATTTCGGCAGCAATCTTGTCAAGTCGGTGTAAGATGCAGGGCTACAACTGTCTGATGATCTACAGCGTGGATCGGTCGCGCATTCTCATGTGCCATCGAAAAAAAGAGCCGTATCTGGGGCTGTATAATTTCGTGGGCGGCAAGATCGAGCCGGGCGAGAGCGGCGAGGATGCGGCGTATCGGGAGCTTTTCGAGGAGACGGCGATCGCAAGAGAGAACATCACCCTCCGGCATCTGATGGATTTTACATATTACAACCAAGGGTGCTATGTGGAGGTCTGGTGCGGCAGGCTTCGCGGCGAATGCACGGTCAGCGGCGACGAGAACACGCTTCTGTGGATGGATTTCGACCATGATTTTTTTGATATGAACAAGTTCGCCGGCGAGGGCAACATCGGCCATATGCTGGAGCAGATAAGACAGTTCGGCGACGGATTTTTAGACTGAACGGAGGATATAAAAATGCCGTATATCAACGCAAAAATTGCAAAATCGCTCACGCCTGAAAAGGAAGTTGAGCTGAAAGCGGCGCTGGGACGCGCCATCACCGCGATTCCCGGCAAGACCGAGGCGTATCTTATGGTCTGCCTCGAGCCGGATGCCAAGATCTGGTTTGCAGGCGAGAACGACCGCCCCATGGCATTCGTGGATGTGCGCATTCTCGGCCACGCAAAGCCGGAAGCATTTTCGGCCATGACCGCCGCCATCTGCCGCGAATTTGAGGCGGTGCTGGACATCAAGCCGGCGGATGTGTATGTCACTTACGCCGAGGTGGAAAACTGGGGCTGGAACGGCAGGAATTTCTGACATGGTAACATTTGAAGCCATCAAAGCCAATCCCGCCATCCGCACCTACATTGAAAAAGAGGACGAAGCACTCATCGCCCTCGGCTATACCGAGCATTCCTTCCCTCATGTGGGCAAGGTGGCGAATACGGCGGGCAAGATCCTGCGGGAGCTGGGCTATCCGGCGCGTGAGGCGGAGCTTGCCGAGATCGCCGGCTATCTGCACGACATCGGCAACATTGTCAATCGCTCCGAGCACGCACAGTCGGGGGCTGTCATGGCCTTCCGCATCCTTGACAATATGGGCATGGAGCCGGCGGAAATCGCCGCCATCATCGGTGCCATCGGCAATCACGACGAATCCACCGCAGTGGCAGGCAATGCCATAACCGCCGCCCTCATTCTCGCCGACAAGACGGATGTGCGCGAATCCAGAGTGCGCAATCAGGACATGACGAATCTCGACATCCACGACCGGGTGAATTATTCCGTGAAGAAGGCGGAGCTGTTTATCCGCGCCGGGGAAGGTGAGATCGAGCTTTCGCTGGTCATCGACACCACCATCTGTCCGGTGATGGAATATTTTGAAATTTTCCTGACGCGCATGAAGCTGTGCGATCAGGCCGCGCATACGCTGGGACTGCATTTCCGCCTGCGCATCAATGATCAGCTGCTTTTGTGACACAGAAAGGTAAGACATGAACAATATTCAGGAAATTTTCGGCAGCATGGTGTTCAATGAGAGCGTCATGCGGGAGAAGCTGCCGAAGGATACATACAAGCTCCTCCGCAAGACCATCGATGAGGGCGAGATGCTCGACCTGACCGTGGCAAACGTGGTGGCAAATGCCATGAAGGACTGGGCAATCGAGAAGGGCGCGACCCATTTCACCCACTGGTTCCAGCCCATGACCGGCGTTACTGCCGAAAAGCACGACAGCTTCATCACGCCTATCAACAAAGGGCGCGATGTCATCATGGAATTCTCCGGCAAGGAGCTGATCAAGGGCGAGCCGGATGCGTCCAGCTTCCCCTCCGGCGGACTGCGGGCTACCTTCGAGGCTCGCGGCTATACCGCATGGGATCCCACTTCCTTCGCCTTCATTAAGGATGACACGCTGTGCATTCCCACCGCGTTCTGCTCCTACGGCGGCGAAGCACTGGATAAAAAAACGCCCCTCCTGCGCTCCATGGAGGTGGTCACAAAGCAGGCATCCCGCGTGCTCCATCTTTTGGGGACAGAGGCGCAGGTGGTGTCCACCATGGGCCCGGAGCAGGAATATTTCCTCGTGGACAAGAAGCTGTACGACCGACGCAAGGATCTGGTCATCACCGGCCGCACCCTGTTCGGTGCCCGTCCGCCCAAGGGTCAGGAGCTGGAGGATCACTATTTCGGCTCCATCAAGCCCCGCGTAAAAGCGTTCATGGCGGAGCTGGACTCCGAGCTGTGGAAGCTTGGCGTGCTGGCAAAGACGGAGCATAACGAAGCCGCGCCCGCTCAGCATGAGCTTGCGCCCATCTTTACCACCACCAACATCGCCACCGACCACAATCAGCTGACCATGGAGATGATGAAAACTGTGGCGGCGAGACACGGCCTTGTCTGCCTGCTCCATGAGAAGCCTTATGCAGGCGTGAACGGTTCGGGCAAGCACAACAACTGGTCGCTGGCGATCAAGGACGGCGCGAATCTGCTCGATCCCGGCGAAACGCCCCAGGATAATGCGCGCTTTCTGCTGTTCTTGTGCGCGGTCATCGCAGCGGTGGACGATTATCAGGATCTGCTTCGCGTATCCGTATCCTCGGCGGGCAATGACCATCGCCTCGGCGCGGCGGAAGCACCTCCTGCCATCATGTCCATTTTCCTCGGCGATGAGCTGACCAGCATCCTCGATTCCATCGAGAGCGACACGATCTACGATGCGCATCAGAAGGCACTCATGGAGATCGGCGCCAACGTGCTGCCGAAATTCCCCAAGGATACCACCGACCGCAACCGCACATCTCCCTTCGCCTTCACCGGAAACAAGTTCGAGTTCCGCAGCTGCGGCTCGTCCATGTCCATCTCCGGCCCGAATCTCACCCTCAACACCATCGTGGCGGAGGAGCTGTCCCGCATCGCCGATCGGCTGGAGGCAGAGCTTGCCGCCGGTATGGATGTGAACAAGGCGGTGGGCGCGCTCATCAAGTCGCTGTACACCGAGCACAAGCGGGTGATTTTCAACGGCAACAACTATTCCGACGAATGGGTAGCCGAAGCGGAGCGGCGCGGACTGCTCAATCTGCGCACCACCCCCGACGCACTGCCGTATTTCATCTCGGAAAAGAACATCGCCCTTTACGAAAAGCATCATATTTTCACCGAAACGGAGATGCGCTCGCGGCATGAGATCCACATGGAAAGCTATTGCAAGGTCATCGGCATCGAGGCACTGACCATGCGCGATATGGCGCAGAAACAGCTGCTTCCTGCGGTGCTTCGCTGCAAGCGCGCCCTGTGTGAGACGGCGGCGGCATCGGCGGCCATCGGCATCGAAAACGATGCGGAGCGTGTACTTGCCGCAAAGATCGGCGGGCTGGCAAATGAAATGTACGCTCAGATCGGCACGCTGGATGCGGCGATTTCCGACAGTCAGCGCATCCCCGAGACGGAAGCGAAGATGCATTTCATTCGCGACACCATGATCCCGGCGATGAACGCACTGCGCAGTACAGCGGACGAGCTGGAGCTGATGTGCGATGCGGAGATCTGGCCGATTCCCACATACGACGAGCTTTTGTTTCAAGTTTAATTTTTACTGAATAAATCCTCCCGCAGTCGGCAACAATACTTGCAGACCAAAAAGGGAGGATTTTTTATGATTGACAGACTTGCATTGATCGTCGCCATCATCGGCGGCATTAACTGGGGCAGCATCGGCCTGTTCCAATTCGATCTGGTGGCGTGGATCTGCGGCGGCGTGGATTCGCTGGTGGCCCGTATCATCTACACGGTGGTGGGACTGGCGGCGCTGTGGTGCGTATCCCTGCTGTTCCGCGAGACGGATGCCGCCGTCACCGACAGTCATTCCATGGAATGAAAAAAATTCGCCTGACTTGCGTCAGGCGAATTTTTTGCGCTTATTCAGCGATTTCAATCCACTTTGCGTAAAGCTCGAAGCCCATGCGGTCTTCGTTCACGGTGTCGAAATCGTACAGGTTCGTCAGCTCCTCATCGGTGTACCATCCGGCGAAATTGTAGCCGTCGCGGGTGGGATCCTCGGGCTTGTCAACGGTGCAGTCAACATTGGTGATGGTGTTCTTGACATAAGAGCCGCCGTTTTCGATGAAGTCAACCTTGTAAAGCAGCCAGAAGAACATGAACAGAGAGGGTTCTTCTTCGGGGATCTCGGTGAAGACTGCGTAAAGGTGAACGTCACCGGTGATGGGAGTTGTTGCGGGATCGAAGATCGTGCCGTCAAGGAGCTTCCAGCCGTCGAAGGTGTAGCCCTCGGGTGCAGTCACAGTGGGCGCGCCGGTGAGAAGCTGGCCGTCTTCAACCGCAACGGTGATGGTGTTTTCCACAACGTGGAAGGTTACGGTGTGGTTGATGATCTGCGACCATGTTGCGGTCAGGTCGATGGCATTATTGCTTGCGAAAGAGAGCAGATCGGTTGCGGAGGATTCATCCGTGACAACCACTCCGCTGGTGCCGCCAACCGCCCAGCCTGCGAAGCGATAGTCAGTTTTTGTGAAGGTGCAAGCCGGAAGCTTGAGGTTGGCATCGGTCACGTCGAAGGTGAGGGACGTCATCGTCTGAGTGGGATCGTCGCTGTGGAAGTTGATGGTGTAGGTGATGGGGGTGTAATAGATCACCAGCTCAGTCGAACCGTCGGCGGCAATGTTATCGGAGAGAACTTCACCGGAGCGACTTTCCCAATTGTAGTGCGGGTATTTGTTCAGAATGTCAGGGCTTGTCGTGTCGATGGAAACAGCATCACCGGTTGTGCCGGTCTTGGATTCGGTTTCCGTAATTTCACCGGAGTCGGTTACTTTGATGTACTGGATGGTGTATGCGGTGTTGGAATTGGGAGTCACACATGCATAGAGTGTGATTTCATTGTTTTGCGAGTTGGCACAAGCATCTTTGATCTCTTGTTCGGTTGCTGCCATTCCGCTTTGATAAAGCGACCAGTGGCTGAATGTGTAGCCGGTGGGAACGGTCGGATCAGTAAGCGTCAGTGTGCTGTCATAGGTGTACTGCGTGGGTGTGGGGACAGTAATGCCGGTACCGTTTGCGTCGTAGTTGATTTTATAGGTGATGGGGGTGAAGTAAAGTTTCAGCACCGTACCGGATGCGGCGAGGGTTGCGAATGTTACAGAATTAGTGCTGTCAAATGTGAAGTGTGCAGGCGGAACAACGTCGCCGGAGGTTGCGCCGACGCCGCTGCCGGTCGTGCCGTAGCGGGTGTCGGTCTTGGTATCATCCTTTACGCCGTCGTAGTAGAATTCTACGTTGTACGCGGTGTTGGTGTTTGCAGTCCACTGAGCGACCATGGTCGTATCGAGTTTAATCATGTCGCTTGTGGTGGTGCCTGCACTATAGAAGGGACTTCCGCTATAGATTCCATCCCATCCATCAAAAGTATATCCGTTACGGGTAGGCTGAGGAAGCGTGACAGTGCCTTTGTATTCAACGGTTGTCTGATCGTTTGTATAGCCGGGATTGCCGTCGTTCTTCACCAGCGTAGTGTCGCCAGCCGCGTTGTAGTTGAATGTGACGGTAGGATTCTTCTTCCAGATTGCGTAGAGGGTAATTCCATCAGCAGTCGAATTGCTTTGGATAATATCTTCGATAACTACAGCTGCAGTTGTATTAGAGTTAAATACAGCGCTACCGGATTCATCCGTTGACCAACCAAGGAAAGTATAGCCATCACGAGTGGGAGCGTCTAACGTATCGGTCGAGACTATGGTGTAATTGGAATAATCACGGAAAGTGAGATTACTTCCGTCATTGCGGTACTGGAGGATTCGGTAGTTTTTGTACTCATACACCGGCTCGATGAACGCGTCTTCACCATAGACATCATACAAGTCGTTTCCCGTAGGAGTCGAATCCTTATTGTAGAAGGTGGGGGAACCATTTAAAGTAATCGTTCCTCCTAAATAGGTACAGTCGTAGACATTGAATCCAATTAAAGCTTTTCCATCAGGATCTTGGAAAGTCCAAAGACTGGTAACAGTGTTGGTTGCTCCATAGTCCATGGCTAAACACTCGCTTTCACTGAGTGTTGTGCCGGGAAGGGCAGCTCCTCTGTCGTAGTAATGCCAAAGCTGGATTCCGTGAGTCAACGCCGCCACAGGAAGCGTGCCGCAGATGAGGATTGCGATTGCCAGCCAGAGACTGAGCAGACCTTTGATTCGTTTTTTCATAGCTTTATCTCCTTTTTAAAATTTACTTGAATAAAATGTAGCGCAGATGCCGCCAGCCGTCGCGGAAGGTGCGCAGGTGGGATTTTTTGCCGCGGCGGTCACGTCGGAGCTTGGTCGGCACTTCGACGATCCTTGCGCCGCTTTTGGCAAACGCCGCGATGATTTCCGTGGCGAATTCCATGCCCGGGCAGGACAGTCCCAGCGCGAGGGCATCCTCTCGCCGGAATCCCCGCAGTCCGCAGTGAAAATCGCCCACGGTGGTGCGGAATTTCATCCGTGCCAGCCATGACAGCACCGGCACGCCAAGCTTGTGCAGTGTCGGCATCGCGCCCGGCTCGATTCCGCCCTTGAAGCGATTGCCCATCACAAGCGCGCATCCGCCCCGCAGAGCATCCACGAAGGGTGCGAGATTTCCGAAGTCATAGCTGCCGTCGGAATCGCCCATGATGATGTATTCGCCCAAAGCCGCGTGGATCCCGCCGATGAGCGCCGCGCCGTAGCCTTTTTCCGGGATGTGCGCGACCCGTGCCCCCGACGCTTCGGCGATTGTCACCGAATCGTCCGTGGAGCCGTTGTCCGCCACGAGGATCTCGGCATCCAGTCCCAGCCGTTCGATTTCCGCCTGTGCCTCGCGGATGACAAATTCCAGCGAATTTGCCTCATTGAGACAGGGCAGGAGAATGGTGAATTCTATTGCCGCCGACCTCCCTTCGCAGGCTTCTTCCCGCCCATGCGGATGTTCAGCCAGAGCGCGAGAAATGCCGCCAGAATGGTGGATGCCAGCGCGCGGTAGGTGAAAAAGCAATGGAGGAAGGAGTGGTTATTCAGCACGAAATAGCGGAGGGGAACGAGTGCGCCCAGCATGAGCAGGAGCAGTGCCGCATCACGCTTGCCGGTATCCGCGCGGAAGATGTACCAGATGGAAAGAAGGATGAGCATCGAGCCGCCGGTGAAGAGGTAGGTGGGCAGATATTCCACCCGCGCTCTCGCGGTGAACAGGATGGAGAAGTTGGCGGTGATGGAGGAAAAGATCGTTTTCGCCACCGAATTATCCGATGTGTTGATCTCGCCGGCGATGCGTTCCGCCGCGCCGGAAAATGCCAGCGCGAAGGCATTATCGCCCATGGCGAAGGTTGCGGCCGTCCATTTGACCAGATACGCGGCGGCGTAGGATGCACCCCACGCGATGCCGCAGAACAGCAAAAGCCGGAGCATCGGCTTCATGCCGGCCAGCCGATCTTCCTTGGCCCGGATCGCCGTGATGAGGATGAGGGGCAGGAGGATGGTCAGCGTTTCGGTGGTGAGAAAATCGAAGAATGCGATCATGGTGCCGCTGATGACGGACAGCAGGGTCAGCGCGCGATCGCTTTTGCGCTCGAAAATGAGCCAGAAGGGAAGCAGTGCGAAGGTGACGAGGAAGCCCGGCTGATACTCCATGGCGAGGCGCACATTCCACACATCCACGAGGATGAGGGAGAGGGCCAGCATAAGAGCGAGCTGCCAGTGTCCGCGCCGCACGAGGATGGCCATTGACACAAGGATGAGGGCCAGCAGGACGATGAAGCCGGTGAGCTTGATGCCGTCCGCGTTCATCACCAGCATAAGCGGTCGGATGAGTGCCGCCATGCCGTGCCAGTAGCGGGTGTAGTCGGTATTGGCGGGGATGTTTTCGGTGACGGAGAGATAAAGTCCGCCGTTTTCGCCAAGCTCGTCGCCGTCGTAGTAACGGGTATTAAGGGCGGCGGGGATGGGATCGCCAACGCCCATATTCCACGTGACGCCGAGCAGGATCGCATCGGCGTAATTGTCCGTGATGCCGTCCCAGCGGGAGTCGTTTCCGAATGCAAACGCATCCGCATTGCCGTAGCCCATGGCACTCTCCAGCATATGCTCCTTGATGGCCGCGTTTGGAATGGCGGCGGAGGTGGTGAGTGCCGCCCACAGAACGAGGATCACAAGCAAAAACAGACCCGCGTGCGTGAGAAGCTCGCGCAGAATTTTATGTTTGGGATTGGTGTTTGACATATTTGTAATATTTACTGATTTATCCAAGGTTTGTTGGGAATTTATCAAAAATATTATACACGATTTTCATTGAAATTGCAATAGTTTTCTGTAAAAAAAGCGGACGAAATCAGCATTTTTTTCTTGACAAGCAGAGTGTGGTGTGCTATAATGAAACAAACACGATTTAAAGGAACTGCGGCACACGCGCTGTGCGGCAAAACGACGAAAACTTGATTGAATTTTTATACAAGGGAACCTCTAAATATTCACAAATCAAATATCCCCCTTGAATAACGATCCCTCCCGAAGATAATTCATACAAAATTCATATAATTTCACCATTTGTTAAC
>SVSO01000067.1 GCA_015064195.1 Oscillospiraceae bacterium | reverse complement strand
AGATGTTCCCTGTCCGCGCCACGATGAACACCATCTCCCGGGCCAAGGACAAGCTCATCCTGCCCGACGAATTCGAGATGGAGACCGGATCGGACTACCGTCTCATGAAGATCGCCCAGGTATACCGGATGTACGCCGACCGTCTGCGCGCCGCAAATGCTCTCGATTTCGACGATCTGATCCTTCAGACCGTGCGTCTGCTCCGGGAATCCGACGAGGCGCGGGAATACTATCAGAACCGGTTCCGCTATGTCTGCGTGGACGAGTATCAGGACACCAACCGCGCCCAGCTGGAGCTGACCCGCCTTCTTTCGGGCCGCTACAAAAATCTGATGGTCGTGGGCGACGATGACCAGTCCATCTACCGGTTCCGCGGCGCCACCATTGAAAACATCCTCGATTTCGACAAGGTTTTCGACGGCACGCGCATCATCAAGCTGGAGCAGAACTACCGCTCGACCCAGAACATACTCTCCGCCGCCAATGCGGTCATCAGGCACAATTTCGCCCGCCGCGGCAAGGAGCTTTGGTGCAGCAAGGGCGAGGGTGACAAGATCCGCGTCAAGAAGCTGCAGAGTCAGAATGACGAAGCGAAATACATCATCAACAAAATTCTTGACGGTGTGACCCGTGAAAAGCGGAAATATTCCGATTTCGCCGTGCTTTACCGCATGAACGCCCAATCAAACAATCTGGAGAATTACTTCTCCCGCAGCGGCATTCCCTACCGGATGCTGGGCGGTGTACGGTTCTACGAGCGCAAGGAGATCAAGGATCTCATCGCCTATCTGTGCATTCTGCGCAATCAGAACGACACGGTACGACTCCGCCGCATCATCAACGAGCCCAAGCGCAAGATCGGCGAGACCACCATTGATGCGGTATTCCGTCTCTCTGACAGTCTCGGCATCGGGCCCTTTGAAGTAATGGAGCACGCTTCTCAGTACATCTCCATTCAGAAAAGCGCGCCGCGCCTTGCCGATTTTGTGCACATGATCCGCGAGCTCCGCGCCGATGCGGAGACATTATCCGTATCCGAGCTGATCAAGCGTGTCTACGATCGCACCGGCTACAGCGAAATGCTGCAGAATTCCGGCATTGAAGGTCTTGAGCGCATTGCCAACGTGGGCGAGCTTATTTCCAATGCTGTTGCCTACGAGACAGACAATCCGGAAGCGTCGCTGGAAGGCTTCCTGGAAGATGTCGCTCTTGTCAGCGATGTTGACAACTACGACGAGAATGCGGATGCGGTTGTACTGATGACCATTCACTCTGCGAAGGGTCTTGAATTCCCCATCGTATTCATTCCCGGCTTTGAAGACGGCATTTTCCCCTCCATTCAATCGGCCATGGATCCGGAGGAGCTGGAAGAAGAACGTCGTCTCGCCTATGTTGCCATTACCCGTGCGAAGGAGCGTTTATTCTGTGTACACGTTCGCGAGCGTCTTATTTTCGGCAAGACCCAATTCAATCCCCGCTCCCGTTTCATTGATGAGATCCCGGAAGAGCTCATCGATCTCGGCTACATACCGAAGCCCGATCCCGAGCAGGTTGCCAGCCGCAAGAAGCCTGTCATCTCTCAGGAATTCTTCAAAAAGGCTGACATTGCTTCCGAAGTCGGCCGCGCCGAAACCTCCGAGACCTTCGATCCCGGCGATCGCGTTCGTCATCACACCTTCGGTGAAGGCGAGATCATTTCCGCCAAGCCCATGGGTGCTGACATCATGTACGAGATCATTTTCGACTCCGTTGGCACGAAGAAGCTTATGGCGACGTATGCGAAGCTGAAGCGGGTTTAAGGGGAACGGGGGAACGGTCGCTTTTTCGAGAAAAAGCTCCGCAAAAAGCTTTATAAGAGGGGGCATTTTACGCTCCACTCGAGGGCTTTCCGTCTCGCTTCATCAGCTCTCCTCCGTTTTTGCGGTCTATTATCCTTTATTCAGCTCCTGACGTGGCGTTGGGGGCTGGATTTGTTTCTGTTGCGGCTTACGTGAACTAATTGCAATATCTGCGCCGCGACTATCGCGCTGTCTCTGTTTTGTGCTGCCGCACGGGCGCGGCGTCTTTGTTGGTGCGAACAGGGGCTTCGGTGGGGTTGTTATACTACTCGTCAAATTCATCGCGTGGTTGCATTTTGTTTTAATTTTCCTATTTACTTTTTTTCTCGTGGATGGTATAATAGTAGGAGAGGTGATTGTATGTCTGATTTTCCTTTGCTTGAATTTGACTGTCTGGATTCCACCAATCTGGAAGCCCGGCGGATGGCGGAGGCTGGGGATTTTTCTGAATGCGCCATTGCTGCGCGTCGGCAGACCGGTGGGCGCGGGCGTTTAGGGCGCAGTTTCTTTTCTCCCGACGGTGGGCTTTATCTTTCCTTATTATTAAAGCCCGATCTTTCACCGTCGGATGCCCTCTCTCTCACCACCGCCGCCGCTGTCGCTGTCTGCCGCGCCATCGAGGAGCTGACATCCCACCGCGCCTGCATCAAGTGGGTCAACGACGTATACATCGGCGACCGCAAGGTCTGCGGCATCCTCACCGAAGCGAAAATTTCAGGCGGCAGACTGCAATACGCCATCGTCGGCATCGGCGTCAACATCATCGCGCCGGAGAACGGATTCCCCGCCGAGATCGCCGACCGAGCGGGCGCACTGTACGACTACAACCCATCGAAAATGGCCATGCGCATCCCCCTCGCGCAAACCATTATCCGCACATTTTTAGGGATCATCCGCACAAACGAGCCGCATTACGAGGAATATCGCCGCCGCTCCATGCTCATCGGCAAAAAAGTGAACGTCCACCAAATCCACGACGGCGAATCGCTCCCGGCCACCGTGATCGGCATCGACGAAGCCTGCCGCCTCGAAGTCAAATACGAAGACGGCCGCCTCGAAGCCCTGACCGCCGGCGAAGTAACATTAGCCCTCTAACCCATCACGCACCATGTTCGCACAAACAAAATCAAACAATTACGCAGAGACAGTTGCCGGGGTAGGGGACCCGGCTGCCTCTGTAGTTATTCAGCGCAGAGACAAACCCTCTGTTAGCGATAGCGTTGATTAAAGCTTTTTGCGGAGCTTTTTCTCGAAAAAGCGACCGTTCCCTTAAACAAACACCCACGAATCACAAAATCAAGGAGTACAACCATGAACGAACGAGCAAAAAGACTTACAGAAAAAACGAGTTATACGATGAATGATCTCAGGGAGATTATGGAACTCTTGAGAGCGGAGGATGGATGCCCTTGGGATCGGGAGCAGACGCATCAGAGTATCCGACGGGATCTGATTGAGGAAACGTATGAGGTCGTGGAGGGCATCGATAAGGATGACGCGGCGATTTTGAGAGAGGAGCTGGGCGATCTTATGCTGCAGGTGGTGTTCCATGCGCGGATCGCGGAGGAAGCGGGACGGTTTGACCTCGATGACGTGGCGGACGGGATCTGCAGAAAGCTTATCCTCAGACATCCGCATATTTTTGGCAATGTTGTGGCGGAAACTGCGGACGAGGTGCTGAAGAATTGGGATGCCATTAAAAAGGTGGAGAAAAATCAGAAGAATCCGAAGGAAGTGCTGGATGCCGTGTCCCATGCCCTGCCCGCACTCATCCGCGCCGATAAAATCTGCGGTAAGGCGAAAAAGCTGGGCACAGCTCCCATTGCCCCCGCTAAAATCGATCCGGATACGGTGGGCGAAACGCTGCTTGCCATCGTCGCGGCGGCAAAAGAGGCAGGCGTGGACTGCGAAAAAGCACTGTCCGATACCCTCGATGCCTACATTAGCGCCGTGCCGGAGGAGTGATTTTGCCAGTAAATGGCAAAGATCAGGAATTTTTTGAAAAAATCCAGAAAAAAAGCGGCTTTTTTCAAAAAAATTTCGCAAAAAGTATTGATAATTCCTGAAAAAAATGGTATACTAATAAGTGCCGATTCAATTCACGGTAGAACATAATTATTTTTGAAAGGATTAACACCATGAACAAGACACAGATCATCGACGCGGTAGCTAAGGATACCGGCATCAAGAAGAAAGACGCTGAGGCAGCTGTTAACTCTGCATTCGCTATCATCGAAAGCACCCTCCTCGCTGGCGAGAAGGTTCAGCTCGTTGGCTTCGGTACCTTCGAGGTTAAGGATCGCCCCGAGCGCGCTGGTATCAACCCCGCTACCCGCGAGGCTATTACCATCCCCGCTTCCAAGCATCTCACCTTCGCTGCTGGCAAGACCCTCAAGGCTAAGCTCAACAACAAGTAATTCTCATGCGGCTGGATAAGTTTCTCAAGGTTTCGCGGCTGATCAAACGGCGTACCGTCGCCAACGATGCCTGCGACAGTGAGCACGTATCGGTCAACGGCCGCACCGCTAAGGCTTCCTACGATGTCAAGGTGGGCGATGTGATCGAAATTTCCTTCGGTCAGCGTACGACGAGAATCAAGGTCGCCGATGTGCGCGAATTCACCGCGAAGGCTGATGCCGCATCTATGTACGAAGTGATTCCGTGATGAATAGTTTCCCTTCCTCTGCCATATATATGAAGTAGTCAACTATTTCATTAAGGCAGAGGAGCGGGCATCCGGATGAATGACGAAACTGTACGCGCGCATCAGGAAATCTCACTGGTGGATCGCGCATTTCTTTCCATCGGCGGCGTGGAGGACGTTCTGTCCTTCGACGATACCAGTATTATTCTGCAAAGCTGCTTCGGTTCCATCGCGGTGGACGGGGCGGAGCTTCGCATCAAAAGCCTGTCCGTTGAAACGGGGGAGCTTGTGATCGAAGGCAAGATCGGCGGCGTTCTCTTTTTTGAACCCACCGAGCAGAAGAAAAAACGATTCTTCGGGCGAAAATGAATCGGACGCTCGAAGCCATCGGCTATGATTTTGCGGCGCAGTGGACGCTGGCCGCGTATGCCCTTCTCATCGGTGCTGCACTTGGCGCGGTGTTCGATGTCCTGCGCATTTCCAGAGTCTTTCTCGGGATTTCACGCACGGAAGGGTTTCTCAAAAAAGCGTCCGATGCGGTGATCACCGTGGCCGCATTTTTCGAGGATATCGCGTTTTTTGTTACTGCCGCACTGACGGTGGTGCTGTTCGTCTTTCAGACGAATTACGGCACGTCCCGCGGCTTCATTTTAGTCGGCGTGATCCTCGGATTTTTTCTCTATCTCAATACCGTCGGCAGACTTACAAAGCTGGCGGCGGACGCGATCTGCCGGCTCATCCGGCATATCATTTCCCTGCTGTGGCGGCATCTTCTGCACCCGATGCTGAGGCTTGCCGCACGATGCATGGGCTGGCTTTACAAAATGACGCTGATGCGCGTTTTTGCGTTCATTCAACGCAGAATACGGCGGCGCATCACCAATCGGACGGCGCGGGAGCTTACCCGATTCTGCGCATCCGTGGATTACCAAAGGAAAGGAAGTATTGATGAATCAGGTAAGACTGTCCATACCTGTCAAGCTCGCGATCTTTCTCGCGTTCGTCTTCATGATCGTGACCCTCGTGAGCGTGCAGATTCAGTACAACACCTTGGAGGAGGAACGCGAAAAGCTGGTGGCGCAGATCGAAGATGTGCAGATCGACATCGACGAGCTGAACAGCAAGCTGAACACGCCCTTCGATGAAGCGTATATCATCGCGCTGGCGAAGGAGAAGCTGGGCTATTGCAGGCCTGACGAGATCATCTTTTTCAACGATCTGATCAATTAAACATCCCACATTGCCACAAACGGAGGAAAGCTATGCAGCTTGAAGTCGGAATGATACTTTGCGGAACGGTAACAAGAATCGCCCCCTTCGGCGCGTTCGTTTCCCTGCCGGAGAATCAGACGGGCATGATACATATTTCGGAGATCTCTTCGGAATTTGTCAGGGATATCGGGCAATTTTTAAAGGAAGGCGACGAGGTGCGCGTCAAGGTCATCGGCATCGATGAAAAAGGGCGCGTGAATCTGTCGAAAAAGCAGGCTGAGGCACAGAAAGCCCCGGCCGAATACGAGAAAAAACCACAGGAGTCCGGCAGCTTTGAAGATATGATGAGCAAATTTTTATCGGCAAGCAGCGATAAAATGTCGGATCTCAAATCCCGCGGTGAGGTGCCAAAACGCCGCCGCCGCGATCAATAACCATGATCATTACAAACGTAAACATAGAAACACTGACATCCGCCGGCATCATTCGCGGCGGATGGATTTTCATCCGGGACGGAAAAATCAAATCGGTCGGCACGGGCCAGCCGCCCGCTGACGAGCGAATCATTGACGGACACGGCGGCTATGCCCTGCCCGGCTTTATTGATGCCCACACCCATCTCGGTCTGTGCGAGGATTCGCTGGATTTCGAGGGGGACGATACCAACGAGGACAGCGAGCCGTCCATGCCCCATCTGCGGGCCATCGACGGCATCAATCCCTTCGACCGGTATTTCGCCGAGGCGCGGGAATCCGGCATCACCACGGCGGCCGTTGCACCCGGCAGTGCCAATCCCATCGGCGGTCAGGTGTGCGTCGTCAAAACCGTGGGCAGGCGCATCGACAAAATGACGATCCTCGCTCCAGCCGCCATCAAATTCGCGCTGGGCGAGAATCCAAAATCCACCTATCACGCGAAAAACGAATCCCCGGTGACGCGCATGGCGACGGCGGCCATCATCCGCGAGACGCTTTATAAGGCGCAGCGGTATCTCTCCGACAAAGAGCGCGCGGCGGAGGATGAGGATTTCGACGAGCCGGAGTATGATATGCAGAGCGAGGCACTGCTTCCCCTGCTTCGCGGCGAGATCACGGCCCATTTCCACGCCCATCGCGCCGATGACATCTGCACGGCACTGCGCATTTCCGACGAATTCAACCTGCGCCCGGTCATCGTTCACGGCACAGAGGGCTATCTCATCGCGGACGAGCTTTCCGGCATCCCAGTCATCGCCGGCCCGAACCTGTGTGACCGCTCCAAGCCCGAGCTTCGCGGTCAGACCATGGACAACCCCCGCATTCTCAACGAAAGCGGCGTGCTGTGCGCCCTGACCACCGATCATCCGGTGACGCCGCTGCCCTATCTGACCCTTGCGGCGGCCATGGCGTTGAAAAACGGCATGAGCCGCGAGGATGCACTTCGGGCGATCACGGTAAATCCGGCGAAGATCCTCGGCATTGACAACCGCGTCGGCACCATCGAGCCGGGCAAGGATGCGGATATCGTCATCACAAACGGCGATCCGCTGGGACTTTCTTATGAGATTCTGTCCGTTATCATCGACGGAAATGAGGTTTACACCAATGGCTAAAAATAAATCCCTCATCATTTGCATCATTCTCGCTGTGCTGCTGACTGCGGCAATTGCGGCATCGGCGGTGCTGGTCATCACCGGCGACCGCAGGCACGAGACGGAGCTGGAAACCCTCCGCAAGCAGCTTTCCGATGAAAGCAGTCAGATGGAGCTGACCATCGGCGGGCTGGAATCGGAACAGGCGCGGCTGGAATCCGAGCTTGCAAAGGCCAAGGACGAGCTTGCAAAGCTGGAGCATGAGCTTTCCGAGGCGTTGAAGGCTGCTAAAACCTCGGCGGAAAGTCTGAGCGCGGAGATTACAAAGAAAAACAACGAGATCTGGCTTCTTGAGACGGATCTTGCCAACTTCAAGAATTCCTTCGGCGTGGATGTTGTGGCGCAGGCCAGACTTTCCGAGGAGATCGTCACCTACATCGAAACCATGTGCCCCTATGTGCGCATGGCGGACAAGGTGGACGATAAGACCGGCGAGATCAAGACCTACAAATGGGTGGCCGTCGCCGATCTCATCGAGGAGGAGCGCAAAAAAGCCGTGGATGCCAAGGATGAAATCATCCGTTCCGACGAGGAGCTTGCCGGGATGGTGGACGGTGCGCGGACTGCCTATGAGGAACAGCTGACCCGCACGCTCCGCGCCCGCGTTCTCGCACGGGAGGATGTGTTCTACCCTTCCATCAGCATTTATTATGAAAATCTCCGCTCCGGATTCCATTTCGATTACAAGAGCGATGTGGTCTACGATTCCGCCAGCGTGATCAAAGCGCCGTGGGTGCTTTCCCTTCTGCAGGCGGTTTCCGCGGATGAGAAAAAATACACCGCCAACGTGATGAGCGGCAAGACGGAGCTGGAAAAGATCGACACCAACGGCGACGGTACGCCGGATAAGGTGAAGATCGCCTACTCCGATCCCACCTACGATCTCAGCGAAACGGTCATTTACGACAAGGAGACCATGCACAAAACCGGCTCCGGCAAGATCAAGGATATGGCGGACGGCACGGAATTCACGTGGCTGCAGTTCATCCAGTACACCCTCGAAGCCAGCGACAACGTGGCGTATCAGGCACTGCGCGGACGCTACGGCTTCACCCGCATGACCAATCTTGCAAGCAGAGTCGGTGCGAAATCCGTGCTCCAGAGCGGACGCAACATGACCGCCGCCGATGCGGGCAAGCTGTTCCGCGCCATCTGGGAATTCACGGAAAATGACGACACCTACGGCCCGATCATGGCCGCATCCATGAGAAAAGCCGGCCATACGGTGATCATTCCCTACGCGGTCTACCCCACAGGAACCATGCACAAATACGGCTGGGACACGAACGCTTACCACGATGCCGCCATCGTCCTGCACAAAAATCCCTATGTGCTGGCGGTTTTCACCGATCTTGACAAGGGCGGCGATGAGATCAACGCCTTTCTGCAGGGCGCGGTGAAGATGGTACACGAACTGCATCTCGGATTCAGCGAGTAACAAAAAAGTCAGGCTTTGCCTGACTTTTTTAATTGGCACACGCCGCTCAGCACCGCGTAAACGAATCCGGCGGCGGCGATGGCGATGAGGACGGACATTCTGCCCGTAAAGATGGGGCGCACCATGACGGCGGCGAGAACGGCGAGTGTGGAGATGACAAGGGGCAGGATCATCCGCCGCACCGCGAAGATACCGCCCATGGGGGTGAGCGCACCGATGGCCGCGGCGGAAATGGCCAGCACCGTGAGATAGCAGATCAGCGTGGAAACCGGCGCGGCGTACCGTTCCAGCACCGGCGTCAGCGTCCACGTGGCGAGAAGCTTCACCGCCGCGCCGCAAAGCATGGCAAACAGCGGCACACGCTCATGCCCGCTGGCCTGCAGGATGGTATTGGTAACGCCCAGCATACAAAGGAGTGCCGACGATGGCGCGAGAAGGGTCAGCAGCATTGCGCCACGCTCTGCCACATCCGGCGCGAAAAACAGGGCGAGAATGGGCTTCGACAGGGCGGAAAGTCCCATGGCGCACGGAAATGCGAGAAAGATCGTGGCCGAAAGTGCATCCTGCGCCAGTTTTTTTGCCCGCGCGGTATCCCTCGCCGCCATTGCCGCGCCGAGACTTGGCAGAAGGGCGACGGCGATGGGCGCGGTCAAGACCGGCGGCAGATTGAACATGGGCACGGCGAGAGAGGTGTAATTGCCGTAGATCGCCGCCGTTTCCGCCTGCGAAAGCCCTGCGGCATGGAGACAGCGGGTCATGAGGAGCGTATCAATGAGGTTGGTCAGGCTCATCACCGAGGACGACAGGGTGATGGGCAATGCGGCCCGCATCAGCTGGGATGCGATGCGGCGGGTGGGCGTTTCATCGGGGAGGCCGCGCTCACGGCGGCGGATGAGTATGGCCAGATAGAGCACCAGCATCCCCGCCGCAACGCCAACGGTGATGCCGACTGCCGCCCATGCCGCGGCTTCGGCGGTACTGCACCCCCGCTCCAATGCGCGCCATGCCAATGCCACGCCCAGCGCCGCTTTGCCCACCGCCTCCGCAATCTGGGAGAGCGAATGCCAGCCGAATTCGCCGAAGCCCTGAAAATAGCCCCGGAGCGCGGCGGATTGGCAGATGAAAAACAGCGTCGGAGCGATGGCGATGATGGCAAGGCGGGACTGTTCGATCTTCATCAGAGACGAGATCGGCCCGGCACCGAGAATGAGCAGTGCCGAGCCGACAAGTCCCACGGGGACAAATATGACCATCGACACGCGGAAGATCTTCATCGCGCCGCATCGCCGTCGTCCTTCGGGAAGGCGGGAGATGAGCATGGAAGCGGCGGCGGGAAGTCCGGCCGCGCTGAGCATATACAGCCATGTGAACAGCGTATACGCGCCGCTGTAATAGCCCATTCCCTCCTCGCCGATCATGGCGGTCAGCGGGATTTTAAAGAGCAGTCCGGCGGCTTTGACGATGAGATTTGCGGCTGTCATGAAAATGACACCGCGTGCGAGGGTGTTTTTTTGCAAATATTCTCACTCCAGACGGCGCATCAGTCGAAATAATGCGCAATAGTGTGCTTCGCCGTATGGCGGAGCTTTTCAACGTCCAAAGTTTTGAATTCGCCGTTTTCATAGAGGATCTTACCGTCGCACATGGTCAGTGCCACGTCGCGGGAATCCGCAGAAAACGCGATGGAAGCGTAGGGGTCGTACATGGGGATGTTGTTCAGCGCGTCGAGGTCGAGAAGGATGATATCCGCACGTGCGCCTTCTTTGATCCTTCCGCAGTCGGGACGGCCTTGGGATCTCGCGCCGTTTTCCCACGCCATTTTGCAGATGTCGGCGGTTTTGATGATGTCCGCCTGACGGTTCACGCCCTTGTGAATGAGGGCGGCTGTCTGCAATTCGCGCAGGACGGACAGGCAGTTGTTGGAAGCCGCGCCATCCGTGCCGAGGCCCACGTTCACGCCCGCCGCCATCAGCTTGTGTACAGGCGAAACGCCGCTTGCCAGCTTCAGATTGCTCACCGGATTGTGGGCCACGCTGACGCGGTTTTCGGCGAGGATCTTCATGTCCTCCTCGCTCACCCAGACGCAGTGCGCGGCGGTTGCCGTTCCGGTGGCCGAGGGGGTGAGAATGCCGCAGTCGGCGAGAAATTGCACCGGCGTGCGACCGTTGTGCCGTTCCATGCAGGCCAGATGCTCCGATTCGGTTTCGGACACATGAACCTGCATATTCAGTCCGCGCTCACGGGTGTATTCCGCCACCTGGCGCAGATACTTCTCCCGATTCGTGTACTCCGCATGAACGGACATATCGATGAGAATGCGCCCATCCGCCGCGCCGTGAAATTCATCGGCAAGGCGCACCGCTTCCTCAAATCGGGAATCGCCGTGAATTGCCGCATCGTCGGCGAAAGAGACGAGACAACGGGAAATGTTGGCCTTGACGCCGAGCTCGATGGCCGCTTTTGCCGTCTCATCGCAGAAGAAATACATATCCGAGAAGGACACGCATCCGCTCCGGATCATCTCCGCAATGGCCAGCTCCGAGCCGACGCGCACGGATTCGGGGGTAAGTCTGTCCTCGGCGGGATAGATCTTCTCCTCCAGCCAGCGTCCGAGGGGCAGATCCTCGCCAATGCCGCGGAAAAGGGTCATGGCGGCATGGCAGTGGATGTTGTAAAATGCGGGGGACAGCAATTTTCCCGCACAGTCGATGACGCGATCGTATGCGCCTTCCGGTGCGGATTCGCCCACATAGACAATGCGCGCGCCGTCAACGACAACTGCGCCGTTTTCGATGAATGCGCCGTCCGGTGTGATGACCAGCGCGTTTTTGAAGATTGTTTTCATTTTGTTTTCCTCGTTTTTATTTTATCGGTGCAAATTCCGCCAGCAAAGCTTCCACTGTTTGAATGAATGGTTCGCCGCCGGCAGATGCGATGGCGGTGACGCTGACCGCGCTTCGCTCAGAGCCTACGATCTGCAGAGTGGCAAGCCGGTAGCAGTAAAGGCAGACGGTCATTGCGCCGAAGCGGGAGACGGCGGAATCCACCAGCTCAAGCTCCGGAAACTTTGCCGCCAGTCCGGCATCGAGGCGGCGCACGACCTCAGAGAAGCGCGTATTCAGCTGACGCTCAAATTTTGCCATAGGAAATCCTCACGTTCTATGTATATTCGGTTCGCGTCGGGATATTACCCGGCGATGAAGGTAAGCAGAACATCGGAAAAATCGCCGTTTTTCAGCGCTTCCCCGTTGATGCAAAGCTCCAGCGCATAGTGCTTGTCGAGGGCGAAGGGCGTCCATCCGTCCTCCGGCACGTTCAGATTGTCAAGCCGCAGAAGCAGGGTGTCGTAATGCATCATCAGCTCCGGCGCGAGAAAATGGGGTGTTCCGCCGATCCGACAGCCGCGGATGTGGTTGCCGGTGTAGTGCGCCGCCTTGCCGAAAATGGGGCGGTGCGGTATGATGGCGCGGATCTTGCTGTCCGCATCCGGCGCGATCCCCAGCAGCATATCGATGAACGCCGTGGCCTCGGACGATGGCGCACCGGGAAAATAGATGAGCCGGAACACGTCCTGTGTGGCGGTCATCAGATTGCGGGCGAGCGATGCATCCTTTTTGCCCCAGATGGTGAGAATTCCGCCGCGGGGAAGATTCTCCAGATCGAAATCCGCGAAGTTCAGCTGGCCGATGAAGTCGAGGGGCGGGATCTCCGCGCCCTCCTCAAGATAGGGGGAGCCGCCGATCTTGGATTCCGCCAGCTTGTCGGCGATGGGACGGAAGGTGATGGGCTGGAAGGTTTCGGAAGTCTCCGATGCCGCCTGCTCCAGCTGCGCCTCAATTTCATTTGCTTGGGACTGCTCCTCCGCCGCCATTTCGTCCTCGGGAAGCGGATGAAGAAACGCGTCGTAGCGATCGTCGGGAAACGGATTGTTCATGGCCGGATCGAGCAGATCGCCGTTGATGCAGAAGGTTGCACCGGGGGCGTGGGGATCGAATTCTTCCCCGCCGTAATCGTCATACCACTCCTCAATGGAACGGCTGGCAAACAGCGAATCCCGCACCATATCCACAAGCTCGGGATCGGCGGTGGTGAGGGCGAAATGATACCGCTCGTCACGGATGGTGATCTCCGCCTCGGCAGTATAGCGTCCGTCGATGCATTCGCCCCGGCAGAAGCGTCCGTAGGAACTGCCGCCGATGTCGAAGATCTCCACGTCGCCCTTCGCGAAATTATCGCCGAAATTCTCCGTGGGCTGTGCTTCCTCATCAAAATATTTGATGGCGAATTCCAGCGTGAACCGGTTGGAATCGAAGAAATCGTCGATGATCACGCCGTCGAAGCCGTGGCTCAGCTCCATTTGAGGATACTGTCCCGGCAGCT
>SVSO01000066.1 GCA_015064195.1 Oscillospiraceae bacterium | reverse complement strand
TTGTTATTTTAGTTTTGGTTGGCAGACCTCTTCTATTATAACACAGGAGGTTTCTTTTGTCTACTTGCTTGCAGCTAAAGCTATGGGGACTCCCCCGGCTCTGCCGGGGGTTTTCCTTCATTACCAATCAAAAAAGGTGCTGCACCCGAGTGCAGCACCTTTGACTATCGATCGAGAATCCGTCCATCGGTGGAGACGGTGACAACGCTCCACGGGATGAACTTGCCGCTGGCCATGAGCGCTTTCTTCACCGCAAGCTCAATGCCGCCGCAGCAGGGCACCTCCATGCGCACCACGGTAACGCTCTTGATGTCATTCTCTGCAATGATGTGGGTCAGCTTTTCGGTATAGTCCACCATATCCAGCTTCGGACAGCCGATGAGGGTAATCTTGTCCTTCATAAATTCATTGTGGAAATTCGCATAAGCATATGCCGTGCAGTCCGCCGCAACCAGCAGCTTCGCGCCGTCGAAATAGGGCGCCCTCACCGGCACAAGCTTGATCTGTACCGGCCACTGGGCGAGACGGCTGACGGGCGCGGGCTGGTCACTGCTGCATCCGCCGTCACATCCGCACGCCTCCGGCTCATTGCGTTCGGGGCGCTTGATGGCTTTCGCATGGGTGCCGGGACATCCGCAGGGCAGCGGCGCGGCATCTTTTTTCGCCTTTTTCACCGCTTCCTCGTCGTAAGCCGGAGCCTCGCGCTCCTCGAAGGTGATTGCACCGGTGGGGCAGGCGGGCAGACAGTCGCCAAGGCCGTCGCAGTAGTCTTCGCGGAGCAGCTTCGCCTTGCCGTTCACCATGCCGATAGCCCCCTCGTGACAAGCCTTCGCACAAGCGCCGCATCCGTTGCATTTTTCTTCATCGATTTTGATTATTTTTCTGATCATTGGGTTATCCTCCGGTTCGTTTTGATTACGCTATTATTATAGCATACATTCCCCCCGGAGTCTGTTGAATTTTCAACAGGACGATCAGTTTTTCAGATAATTTTCCCTGACGGACTCTATCAGTGCATCATATTTCTTCTGAACAGCGGGCGTGACCGACGCGAGCTTCGATGAAACATCCGTGGATTTTCCCTTATATACCACATCGCGGATCAGATAGGTCAGTGCGTTGCTCTCGCCGTAATTCCAGTTGAAATCGCACACAAGCGAATCCCGGATCTGCTGATACATCTCGTAGGATGTAGCATCGCGCAGGTATTTGTTTTCGAAAATCGACTCATACACCGCCGGCGTAACGTGCTTCCATGATTCGTAGGACAGCGCTTCGGTGATCGTGCCGATAAATTCCAGCTCAGCATCATCCACATTGGGAATGAGCAGGATCTGGGAGGAGAGCATGGACATGTAGTTTTCCTGTGCCTCATCAAACTTTGGCAGCGGTACGATACCGAAATTCACATCCGTATTCCGCATGGACGGCAGCTGAAGCGTAGTCTGATGCATGAACAGGATATTGCCTTCGATAAATGCCTCCACGCTGGTGGACGCATCGGTTTTCGTGCCGATATATGTCTGATTTCCGGTATAAAGCAGATCGTAATACCGCTCGATGGTCGTCTGAAGCCGGTCTGACATCTGCATCGGAACAGGTAGTCCCTCCTCATTCAATTCTGCAAGCAGCATACCATTAGAATGGATCATCCGCGAGGTAAGAGATTCCGTCTCGCCCGGGAATGTAAAGCCGAAGCGATCCCCCTTTTTGAATTGGCCGTCGCCGTTCACATCCGATGAGACCGCCTTTGCCATTTCACTGAGCTTCGTCCATGTCCACCTTCCGTCATTCACCAGATCGTAGGTGTCCTCCAGCTTGAACTCCTCCATCAGATCACGGTTGACATAGATAACGTCTGCGTAGCTGTAGACATGATCGGATACACCAATAGGAAGAATTCCCAGAATGGACAGATTGTTCCGAACGGATGCATTCCACCACGGTTTTTCGAGGTCAATGTTCGGCACTTGATTAAAATCTGCCAGTGCAGCTTCCGAGATCAGCGTTGGAACACGGTTGAAGGTGTGAGAGATAGCCAGCTGATATTCCCCATCGCCCGCCATGATGGAATTCAGCAGCGCAGTCGGTACTTCTCCCGTAGTACCGCCGGTGGAATACATCTCAATGGATACATTGAAACGCTCCTCCACCGCAGTATTTCGTGCAAACACCTTGTCGTTGAGCAGATCGCCGTTCTCCGTCTCGGCATCATAGGGCCAGGCCGCGCCCAGCTGATCCGCGCTGTAGACAATGCGGAAGGTTCTGCCATCAAAATCATAACCCTCAAGGCCGTCTGTCAGTTCGGTTTCCGGAGCCGGTGCCGTGGTGGTATCGGGCGCGGATGTTTCCGGAGCAGCCGCTTCGCCGCCGCAGCCTGCCAGCAAATATGCAAATAAGATGAGAATTGTCGCCATTTTTGTGTTTTTCATAATGAATGCCTCCTTTAATTTTTATTCAGTATATCATAAAGGCTATCAGGAAGTCAATTCAATAATCGCATCATTTGCGAATTCCGAACCTGTATTTTTCAAAAAGAATTGACAAAATATCCGATATTCGCTATAATAATAGCGGAAGGGAGGCTGGTATTATTGTTTTTTTCACACATTCCGGAGGATATCGTCATCGACCGCGTGCTCATGGTAAAACAGGACGTTCATACAAAACCCCATTATTCGATCGTCAATCGGTCATCCAGTGCGTTCATCTACGTATTGTCCGGCACGGCTGTTTACCATGTGGGTGAGCACAGCTGTTCTGTCGGGCAGGATGACGTTTTTTATCTTGCACAGCATGACAGCTACACCATTGATGTGGAGCAGCCCGGGCAATTTTCCTATATCTTTGTGAATTTCATCCTGTCCGATTTCTGTCAGGATGCATTCCGCTCCGATCTCTGCATGGGAAACAGCAGCGGTCAGCTGCTGGAGCTGTTCGGCAAGCTGGAAAATACCTACTATGCCAAACGTTCCCTCTATCTGTTGGAATGCCGGCTCATTCTCGGCAGCATCCTGATCACCATGTTCAGCACAGCAAGCAAAAAATATCTGCCCAGTGCGCGCCATCGTCCTATCATCGATGCCGCCGCCATTATGGAGCGGGACTATGGAGACCCTTCCCTGAGCATCGGTATGATCGCCAAAAAGGCAGGGCTTTCCGAAGGCTATCTGCGCCGTCAGTTCCGGGATTATTACCGCACCGCACCCTCTCATTATCTCCAGAATCTCCGGATCAGCCATGCCAAGGATCTGCTCAGCTCCACCGATCTTGCCATCACCGGGATCGCAGACAGATGCGGCTTCACCAGCGTATACTATTTCAGCACGGTATTCAGAAAGCATACGGGTCTGTCCCCCACAGCATGGCGCGAAAAACACATCGGCAGCGGACTGTAGTCCGCTGCCGAATCTTTTATTCGCCCGCATAAGCTTTGAGGAATTCTTCCCATTTTGTGGTCTTTTCCTCTTTGTTTGCCGCCCAGTAGGTGGTCAGCTCTCTGCCGGTGTTGATGGCATCGCAGATGACGTGACCTACTCTGCCGGTGTCGGTGGAGAATACCACCGCAAAGTCTACCTTCATATTTCTGCGGATGAGCTCCAGCATTTCAACGCTGTCCTCGTCGCGAACATTTTTCACGTTGCAGACCTTATCAATGTAGACGGGGATGATGTATTCCGAGCCGCCGACGGCCAGTGCTTCCAGGATCGCGCCTGCGAATTCCGCATCCGGCACGTCGGTGGGAATGCTGAACAGCACGAAGGTGTCGCGGGAGGTGGAGTAATAATCCTCCTGTGCCTCATTTTTCTTAGGAGGCGGCAGGATGCCGTAGTCGAATTCCAGCTCGCGGAAGGAATCGGTGGAACCCAGCTGACGCGGGAAGAAGAGTGCACGGCCTTCCGGGAAAATCTGCTTGGTGGCAGCATCGCCCTGCTTATAGATGACATCCTCATTTTTCTTCAGCATATCACGGATGAGAGTGAAGCAGTCCAGCATTTCCTCCGTCTCCACATTCAGCTTGCGCTCATCGCCGTCATAGTAGGAGTAGGTCATGCCAAACGCGGTGATCAGGTCAACATAGGGCTGCTGATCCTCCACGGCCATGCCCCAGATATCGTTAGTCGTCATCTTGGTATTGCCGTCCACATCCTGCGCCACGCCTACGATCATCTCAAGCAGCTTGTCGATGGTCCACTTTCCGTCGCGCACCAGCTGATAGGGATTCTCCAGCTGATTTTCCTCCAGCATCTGCTTGTTGAAATAGAACACCTCGGAATATTTCAGCAGCTGGTTGGAAATATCGCCGGCCATACCGTAGATTTTGCCCTTGTAGGTCAGCTCATCCCGGATGAGCTTCGACCACCAGTCCGCATCCAGATTCAGCGCATCCACATCGTTCAGATTGAAGAACAGATTATCGCCCATCATGGAGCCGACGTTCACCGAATGCTGTGCGATGATGTCATACGCACCGTCACCGGCCATGATGGAACTGCGGATTTTGCCCATATATTCTTCGCGGATTGCCCACGAGAAGGGTTCAATGATGAAATTCAGCTTAACGTTAAAGGCAGATTCAACGAAAACGTTGCGGTTGTAGATGGCGTCGTCGTAAACGTCGCCGGTGGCTTCCTCCACATACTGCTCATCGACATAATAGTCGCTGGTCATGTAGTTGAAGGTTCTGCCGCCGAAATCCTGAATATTGTAATTGCTTTGGGTTTCTTCCGCGGTTGTCGTATCCTCAGTGACAGTCGGAGTCTCACCGCCGCAGGCACAGACGGATGCCAACAAAGATGTTAAAAGAAAAAATGTCGTCAGTTTTTTCATAATCGATCTCCTTAATTTATAATCTGCGGATAGCAGTATAATATCTAACTCCATTATACCGCGATCTGCATATTTTGTCAATACTCTATAGAAAATTTGATAGTTTAAATAGCTTTTTTACATCCGCGCAAGCCTGCCATCTATTGATTTACTCTCCCGCATATGCTTTGAGAAATTCTTCCCACTCTGCCAGCTTTGCATCTTTGTTTGCCGCCCAGTAGGTGGTCAATTCCTTCTTGTTGTTGATGGCATCGCAGATGACATGAGCCACTCTGCCGGTGTCGGTTGAAAATACCATCGCAAAGTCCACCGTCGTGTTTTTGCGGATCAGCTCCAGCATTTCCACGCTGTCCTCGTCACGCACATTTTTTATATTGCAGACCTTATCGATGAAAACGGGGATGATGTACTCCGAGCCGCCCACAGCCAGTGCCTCCATGATCGCGCCGGCGAATTCCGCATCCGGAACGTCGGTGGGAATGCTGTACAGCACAAAAGAGTCACGGGGTGTGCAATAATAGTTTTCCTGAGCCTCATTTCTCTTGGGAGGCGGCAGAATACCGTAGTCAAATTCCAGCTCGCGGAAGGAATCGGTGTAATGAAGCTGTCCTGTGTAGAAAAGTGCGCGGCCTTCCGGGAATACCTTCGTTGTTGCCGCATCGCCCTGTCGGTAGAGAACATCCTCATTGTCCATCAGCATAGCGCGGATCAATTCGGCGCTGTCAAGGAATGTCTCCGATTCCACATTCGGTCTGCGCACGTCGCCCTCATAGAAGGAATAGGTCATGCCAAACGCAGTGATCAGGTCAACATATGTCTGCTGATCCTCGATGGCCATGCCCCAGATATCGCTCTGATCCATGGTGGAATTGCCGTCCAGATCCTGTGCCGTGCCGGTAATCATCTCCAGCAGCTTGTCGATGGTCCACTTTCCGTCGCGCACCAGCTGATAAGGATCTTCCAGCTGGAATTCCTCCATCATCTGCTTATTGAAAAAGAACACCTCGGAAGCATTCAGCAGATTGTTTGAAATATCGCCAGCCATACCGTAGATCTTGCCCTTGTAGGTCAGCTCGTCGCGGATGAGCTTCGACCACCAGTCCGCGTCCAGATTCAGAGATTCCACATCGTTCAGGTTCATGAACAGGTTATCGCCCATCATGGAGCCGACGCTGACGGAATGCTGGGAGATAATATCGTACGCACCGTCACCGGCCATGACCGAGCTGCGGATCTTGCCCATGTATTCATCGCGGATCGCCCATGTAAAGGGTTCGGCAATGCAGTTGAGCTTGACGTTGAAGGTGGTTTCAATGAAAACATTGCGGTTATAGATCGCATCGTCGTAAACATCGCCGGTGGCTTCTTCCACGTACTGATCGTCAATATACATATCGCTGGTCATGTAGTTGAAGGTTCTGCCGCCGAAATCCTGCACGTTATAATTGCTGTTTGCTGCCTCGGTTGTCGCAGCATCCGTTGTATCCGACGACGTTTCTCAGCCGCAGGAACAAACCGATACCAACAAAGATGTCAAAAGAAGAAAATACGTTGCTTTTTTCATATTGGTCTCCTTTTGATATAAATATGCAGATGATGGTAAATCACCCAATGATATTATACCATCATCTGCAATTTTTGTCAATCCCGCGCAACTATACGATTCGTGGAGTAAACGATTCGTAGAGTTTTCAAAGCCGTGAGAAATGCCGTTACATCCGCGCAAGCTCCGAATAGCTGTCCTTCAGCGCCGGATACAGCCTGCGGTAGAGCTGATAATATCCATCATACGCCGCCGTGTCTGCGGGAATTCGTGCTTCACCGAAGCCGATGAGACTCCGGCAGGCGGACTCCACGCTTTCATACACGCCGGCACCCACGCCGGCAAGGATCGCTGCGCCCACCGACGGGCCGCCCTCGGAAATCGTGGCGCGGATGGGAATATCGAAAGTTCCGGCGAGGATCTCACACCACAGCGGACTTGCACCGCCGCCGACTGCCGTCATATTGTCAACCTCAATGCCCATTTCCCGCAGAACCTCCACACAGTCCCGGAGCGAATAGGCCACGCCCTCCAGCACGGCACGCAGAAAATGCGCTCTTGTGTGGATGGCGGACATTCCGAAGAACACGCCCCGCGCGTTGGCATCCAGATGGGGCGTGCGCTCGCCCATCAGATAGGGCAGATACAGCAGCCGGTCGCATCCCACGGGAATCTTCGCCGCCAGTTCATCGATCTCCCGGTAGGACAATTCGGCGGCAAACTGCTCGCGGAACCATTTGAGGGAGAGACCTGCACTTTGCGTCACGCCCATGACGTGCCATTTTCCGGGGACGGCGCAGCAGAAGGTGTGCACTCTGCCCCGCGGATCGATGGCAGGCTTGTCGGTATGGGCGAATACCACGCCGCTGGTGCCGATGGTTGTGAACGCGCGTCCGTCCTCCACTACACCGCATCCCACTGCCGCCGCCGCATTGTCACCTGCACCGCCCACCACCGGCACGCCCTCGCACACGCCGGGAAGCGTCACATAACCGGTGATCTCCGGGCTTTCGTACACCTCGCCCAGCCATTCCCGGGGAATCTCCAGCCCATCCAGCACCTCATTCGACCAGCATCGTCCGGCGATGTCCAGCAGCTGCATTCCGCCCGCATCCGACACTTCCGTGGCGAAAACGCCGGTGAGCTTATAGCGGATATAATCCTTGGGCAGCAGAATATGGCGGCATTTTGCGAAAATTTCCGGCTCGTGATGCTTCACCCAGAGAATTTTCGATGCGGTGAAGCCGGGGAGCGCAGGATTTGCGGTGATGGCGATCAGCCGCTCCCGGCCTATGATCTCGTGGATCTGGTCGCATTCCGCCGATGTGCGCCCGTCACACCAGATGATGGCCGGGCGAAGCACCTCACCCGCCGCATCCAGCATGACAAGACCGTGCATCTGTCCGGTGAGTCCGATACCGGCGATATCCGAAACCCCGTCGCTGATGGCGGCGAGGGCAGATTTCGCCGCATCCCACCAGTCCTCGGGATTCTGCTCTGCCCAGCCATTTTTCGGCTGATACAGCGGATATTCCCGGCTCTCGGTGCGAATGATCGCGCCGGTTTCATCCATTAAAATCGCTTTGAGTGCCGACGTTCCAACGTCAATTCCGATCAGTTTTTTCATATCAATTCTCCAATTTTTTCCGCAGGCAGGCGTATCCGGTCAGCTCGTCACTGCGCGCATCGGGCTGATGTCCGCCTGCGTACAGCGTCACGCCGCCCTCCGGATCGACGCGATTGCCCTCATTATCCACAGTTTTCAGCCAATAGTCATCCACATCCACGATCACATCCGACGACTCGCCGGGCGCAAGCTTCACCGTTTTGATGCCGCAGAGCTGGCAGTTTGGCGTGCGGAAGCGGGAATCGGCATATTTCGCGTAGATCTGTACCGGTTCTTCGCCGGCCATTCCGCCCGTATTCGTCACCGTCACCGTCACCCGTGCGCCCTCATCCGTGCGCTCCGTGCGCAGATTTTCATAGCGGAAATCCGTATAGCCGAGGCCGTAGCCGAAGGGATACTCCGGTGCATCCGTTAAGAAGCGATAGGTGCGGCCGTCCATGGAATAATCGGTGAAATCCGGCAGTGTACCTTCCGTCGGAAGGGTGATGGGCATCCGTGCGCTGGGAGAAAATCTGCCTGCCAGCAGCTCGGCGATGGCACGTCCGCCGACAGCACCGGGATACCACGCCTGAATGATGGCTTTGGCGTGCGCTCTTGCCCGCTCGCCCACGTCAACGGGACTTCCGGCCATGATAACGATGACCAGATTGTCGGTCACATCGCAGATCTTGTCCACCAGCTCACGCTGAACCGGCGGAAGGGTCAGCACCAGCCGATCGCCGCCGTCGCAGTATCCCTTCACGCTGTCCGCCGCGCCTTCTTCGCCCTCGATGGAGCTGTCAAGTCCCACGCACAGCACGGTGACTTCCGCATTGGATGCCGCCGCCGAACCGACGCTGAACCAGTCGGCGTGCGTTCCTTTGCCGCCGCTGGACAGCTTACAGCCGTCCGCCACATAGACAGAGGAATCGGTGAACACGTCCCGGATGCCGTCCGCAACGGTGATATAATGGGATGCGCGGCCCTCGTAGTTGCCCTCCAGCACGCGCACGGACTGTACATTCGGGCCGACTGCCGCAATGGTTTTCACCTTCTCCGGCGAAAGGGGCAGGAAATTGTCCTCATTTTTCAGCAGAACCAGCGTCTTTTTCGCCATCTCCAGATTCAGTGCGCGATGGGATGGGCAGTCGAGGGTGGTGAACGGAATGTCCGAATAGGGCCGCTCCTCCTCAAATTCGCCCAGCATGAAGCGGATGGCGTAAAGATGGGTCGCCGCTCGGGTCAGATCCTCGTCGGTGATGAGATCCGTCTCGTAAGCATCGATGAGCTTCGTGTAGATCTCACCGCAGTTGAGATCACAGCCCCGCTTCAGCGATACCGCCGCCGATTCCACATGGGAATCGGTGTAGTGATGGCTGGCGAAAATGTCGTGGATCGCACCGCAGTCGGACACAAAATATCCCTCGAAATTCCACTTGCCGAACAGGATCTCACCCATCAGCTCGGTATGGGCACAGCAGGGCTGACCATTGGTGCGATTATACGCGCCCATGATGCCGCGCACATTCGCCCGTGTCACCGCCCATTCAAATGCGGGAAGGTATGTCTCCCACAGATCCTGCTTGCTTACCACCGCATCAAAGAAATGACGCTCCTTTTCCGGGCCGCTGTGAACGGCGAAATGCTTGGCACACGCCGCCGCCTTCAGGAACTCGCCGTCGCCCTGAATGCCGCCTATGAATGCGCATCCCATCATTGCGGTGAGGAAGGGGTCCTCGCCGTAGGTTTCCTGACCGCGTCCCCATCTGGGATCGCGGAAGATGTTGATGTTGGGCGACCAGAAGGTGAGATTCTTGTAAATGCCGTGATCGCCGAATTTGTCGCTCTGGTTGTATTTCGCCCGCGCCTCCGTGGAGATGACATCCGCCGCCTCCCGCAGCTTATCCGGGTCGAAGGATGCCGCCATGCCGATGGTCTGGGGGAACACGGTGGCCGTTCCCGCACGCGCCACGCCGTGCAGTGCCTCATTCCACCAGTTGTGCTCCTTGATTCCCAGCCGCTCGATGGCAGGGGAATTGTACAGCAGCTGGGAGATCTTCTCCTCCGCCGTCATCTTTTCCACCAATACCGCCGCTCGCCGGGATGCTTCCTTGAAATCCATGCGCCCTCCTCAGATTTTGCCGCCGAACATGACGGCGTTGACGATATTCTCCAGATATTCCTGACGGCCGCTGATGTTGGTTGTCACCTCGCCCATGGCAAGGGCATAGGATTCCAGCTCCGCAAGGGAAGTCTGCCGTCCGAGGATCTTCGCACCGATGCCGGACTTGTAGCTTTCATAGCGAGCATCCACGAATTCATCCACTCTGCCGTCCGCACGGATTGCCGCCGCGATCCGCAGTCCCAGCGCATAGGCATCCATACCGGCGATGTAAGCATGGGCAATGTCCTCCGGCGTATAAGAGCCGCGTCTGGTCTTGGCATCGAAATTCAGGCCGCCGTTTGTGAATCCGCCGGCACGAAGCACCTCCAGCATACACATGGCGGTAGTATACACATCCGTGGGGAACTGGTCGGTGTCCCAGCCGAGGAGCATATCGCCCTGATTGGCGTCAATCGAACCGAATGCACCGTTCACCCGCGCCACTGCCAGCTCATGCTGGAAGGTATGACCGGCGAGAGTGGCGTGATTGGCCTCGATGTTGAGCTTGAAATCCTTGTCCAGCCCGTGGGTTTTGAGGAAGCCGATGACCGTAGCCGCGTCGAAATCGTACTGATGCTTAGTCGGCTCCTTCGGCTTCGGCTCGATGTAAAAATCGCCGTCGAATCCGATGGAGCGGCCATAATCCACCGCCAGCCGCATGAGATAGGCCATATTGTCAAGCTCTAACTTCATGTCGGTGTTGAGCAGTGTCTCATAGCCCTCGCGGCCGCCCCAGAACACATAGCCCTTACCGCCAAGCTTCACCGTGACCTCCAGCGCCTTCTTGATCTGCGCCGCCGCATATGCGAACACGTCCGCATTGGGAGCAGTTCCCGCGCCGTGCATATAGCGGGGATGGTTGAAGCAGTTTGCCGTGCCCCACAGCAGCTTTTTGCCGGATTTCTGCATCAGCGCGCCAATGTAATCCGCCATTTCGCTGAGGTATCCGTTGGTTTCGGCAAGCGTTTCGCCTTCCGGTGCGATGTCGCGGTCATGGAAGCAGAAATAATCCACGTCCAGCTTATCCATCAGCTCAAATGCCGCGTCTGCCTTATTTTTATAAATTTCCATTGCCGATCTGCCGCCGAAGCTTTTATCGTACGTGCCGCGGCCGAACATATCCGTACCCTCGCCGCACATGGTGTGCCAATAGGACAGAGCGAACCGCAGCTGCTCGCGCATGGTCTTGCCTTCGATGACCGCATCGGGATCGTACCACCGGAAAGCGAAGGGATTTACAGAATCTCTGCCCTCATAGCGCACGTGAGGGATCTTATCAAAAAAAACACTCATTTTATGTATCTCCTTTCAGAAATCGGAGCAATGCTCCTGCTTCTATTGTACATAAAATGAGTGAAATTTTCTCGCCATCTCTGGCGGCGTTTATGGACATTATTTGTCTTTTTTGCAATATTCCGTCGGCGATATCCCGAATCGCTCCTTGAAGTTGCGATTGAAGCTGCGCAGGGAATTGTATCCGCATTCCTGACTGATTTCCAGCATGGAGCGTTCCGTATTTGTCAGAAGATAGCAGGCATTGCTCAGCCTGCGCTCGTTGACGTAATCGTGAAATGAAAACCCGATTTTGCGGATGAAATACTTGGACAGATACGAATAATCATAGGACATTGTTTGTGCAAGCTCCCTGAGCGAACAGCTTCCCGAAAAATTCTCCTCGATGTAGGTGAGAATCCGGAGCAGCAGCTGATCCGGCGCGATTCCGGTGCCGGGACGATAGACGGCAGTTTTTGCAAATTCGCCGCAGATGAGGTACAGCACGCCCTTGACTGACAGAATATCGCTGTCCGGATGCAGTCCGGCGAACAGCTCCGCCAGCGGTTCCGGCAGACGGAAGAAATTGTCCTCGGGCAGTCGTCCCTGTACCTGCCTGTGAAAATAGCCGACAAGGGTAGCCGAGCAGACACAAAGCGTATGTGCGCTGCGGCACTCCGTGTGCATACCATGCATCTGATAAGGGAACACGATGGCGCCCTCGCCCCGGCCCATCGTCCGTGTCACGCCGTCGATGGTCATCTCAAGCTCGCCCTCGGTGACAAGGAAAAATTCGTAGCAGGCGTGAATGTGCAGGGGGAAGGTCAGATCGCGTCCGTCCTCCATCGTCCAGTAATCCGCTTCAATGGAGTGCTTCAACTCGTAAAACATGGCAAACCTCCTTGTCAATCAAATGCCAGCCCAAAATATGCGGGCGGGGAAAAATCCTCACACAGCGGGAGCATCATGGCGAAGGGGCGGCCGTCTCCCGGTGTGCGGAAGCGTCCCCGTCGGCATCCGAGCGCCGTCACAATTCCCGGCGCGGCATCCGCATCGCCGAGCAGTTCCGCCGCCGTCAGCCGATCGCCGTCCATACGCGCCGCAAGCAGGAAGTTTTCCCCGGCGAACAGTCCGCATTCACCGGCAAGAAACGCCAGATTTTCGCCCTCCTGAATCACGCCCCGCTCCGGCAGAAGCTTCCGCCGCAGAGCCGCATAGTCCGCCGCATCCACAGAACGAATGGACACCGGCATGGGCACGCCGTCCACGGTGAATTCCCGCACAGTGCAGGCAGTGCTATATCCCATGCGGGCGTAAAAATCGAACAGCGAGCCTTCGCCCGGCACAAGGATGGCCGCCGCGTATCCGTCCTCGGTCAGCATCCGATGGGTGTCCGCCATCAGCGCCCGACAAATGCCCTGACCGCGAAAGGCCGCAAATGTGGCAACGCCGTAGAGATAGGCGATCCGCCTTCCTTCGCATTCGCAGTCGAACCAATAGAGGGCGGCGGCGGGTACATCGTCCGCAAAGGCGCACCGACAGCGGGACGGATGATACGCCGTGCGAAAAAATCGGTCGATGAAGCTGTCCGGATCGCCGAAAGCCTCCCGCCAGAGTGCGTGGAGTACCGGAAGATCCGCCGCCGTCGGATGATCAAAGCGCATTGCCATAGTTTGCGGGGATCGCCCGGAATTTTTCGATCATGTGGTGCGGATGATAGCTCCGCTTAGCGCGGCGGAGTCCCTCGATGCCCATGTCCTCCTCCCGGTCAAGATACCGCAGATCCGGGAATTTTTTCCGCAGGTACCGGGCGAATTCCCGATTGATCATGGGGTACGCGCCGGGAGCATCCGCACGCGCTTTCTCAAACTGCACA
>SVSO01000065.1 GCA_015064195.1 Oscillospiraceae bacterium | reverse complement strand
GAGAATTTCAGCAGCTCGTCCCAGTGCTTCTCGAAGAAATACAGGATTCGCGCGATGCACGAATCCTGCGCATATGAAGTTTCGCCGAGTGAGTCGCGGTTGACATGGATGTGTAAACCGCAGGTATTCGCTTGGTGGGAGAGATATCCAAGCTCATGCAGCTCGTAGAGAATATCGCTCCAAGGGAGATTTTGCTGATGATACGCCAGCGTCATCGGATGCGTGACGATCTCGAAGCCGTCATCGAGAGAGCCGTCATGCTTGCAGTAGATGTGCTCGTCGCAGGCGTTTGCGATGTCGATGATCTGCTCAGCGTTGTCATCATTTTTCCCGCTGGCATCGACTTCCAATTCCACGCCGAAATAGCGCAAGCCCTCACCGAAGAAGATCGGAGAGGGCTTGTAGTAGTATTCGTGGATGGTGTGGTCGGCGCTGGTTTGCTCATCGTAACATGCGCGGCAGAGCAGGCGGCCTTCGTATTCGATAAGGTCATCTGTGGGATAGCTTTCGCAGCAAAGGCTGCAGGTTGCGTAGGTGGTCATGTGTGTGTCCTCCATTATAAATAGATTATGATCCTCCGGAGTCCATCCGGAGGATCACTTTTATGATATATAATTGAAGGAGGGGAGTTTGACTGAGTGAAATGTAAACACATTACGAACGACTCTTGCCTGTTGCTGCACAACAACAGCGAAAAAACGCATTATTTTTAGCACATTCAGTTCCTGCCAATCACACTGTTCAGCATCTGACTCCTATTCTCTTCATATTCCCAACAGCCGCTTTGCGTTACGTGAAAAAATCGCCTCACGCTCATCATCGGTGAGCGGCTCAAACAGAACCGCCGCAATGTCCGATGCAGGGCCGACGCCGGGATAATCTGTACCAAACAACAGACGGTCACATCCCACTGCATCAATCGTCCGGCGGAGCGTGCCAACCGTATCCGTTCCGTGGGCGGAGATGTCGAAATACACATTCTCATGCCGCTTGAGCATTTCGATATGGTCGTCAAATCCACCGTAGCCGGAGAGATGTGCCCATACCAGCTTCAGCCTCGGCACCGCAGCCGACAGTGCGTACATATCGGCAGTGTTTGTGGGATGGATGTTCACGATCATCTCATGCGCCGCGGCGCATTCCATGATGGTAAGAAATTCTGGTGATGTGCATACCGACCAGCCCATCATGTACGGTACCAGCTCCCCGATGAGCCGCACGCCTTTTGCATGGCAGCGCTCAATCTCATGGCAGGAAAGCTCAACAAATGCCGGATGTACATGAATGCCGGGAACGTAGAAATCGCCCCACAGCTCCCGCATTGCAAGCGCACGATTGTTAAGCACCGGAATAAGCTGTTCATATTCGCTCACCGGCCGTCCGCACATGGCGCGGTCAATGATACTGCCGCAGCATTTTGTGATGCCGTTTGCCATGAGATCATGGCGGAAGCGTCTGGGATCGATGGCAACTCCATGATTGCCGAGATGAAAATCGTATCCCGGGTGGCAGTGAAAATCAATAATTTCCATTATCTTACCTCCGTGTACAGCCGGCTGGCATTGCCGCCGAAAATTCCGTCGATGACGGAAGAATCCGTATCCCGAAGCTCCCAGCGCAGTCCAGCCAGCTTCGAGGCGGGATTGCCAAAGGGATAGGCTGTACCGAACAAAATCCGATCCGTTGGCAGTTTTTTGATCCATTCGTGCATGATATAATTTCCGTGCCAGATGAGGCCGGACAGATTCAGAAATAGCCGGGGATGCACGCTCATCAGCTCAGCCATGGGAGCTGGCATGATGGGGCGGGGAGAAAATCCGCCGGCGATGAGGGTAAGGGCAGGATGGGTTTCTGCCAGCGCACGAATCTGCTCGGCGGTTTCATTCTGCAAAAGCACCGGAATGCGCCGATTCTCGGCAATGGCGAGAACTTCCCCTGCATCGGCCATCCATGGCGCATCCACGGTGATGAGGGAGGCGGACTCCAGCATATCCGCGCAGTCGGGATGTCCCCACAGAGAACGGCAGTTGAAATCTGCCATCGCCCGGCGATTGCATTCCCGTGCCGTCAGCCCCTCCGTCTGCGGCGCACCCAGCGCAGTCCTGATGCCAAGTGCCGCCAGTGCTTTTGTAAATTCCGTGCGCTTTTTTTCGTCAAGCGGCGGATGCGCGTCAATATCAATGATGTTCACTTGTTTCCTCCCGTAGTTCCTCCGGCGTTTTGCCAAAGTGATTTTTGATTGCCAGATAAAATCCGGCATAAGATTCATATCCGATCCTCTCAGCAATATCGAGAAAAGGCATGGATGTGCGGCGGATGAGCAATTCAGCCGCTTCCATACGCCGCCGTCCGATCAGCGTCTGATAGCTCACGCCGAACAGCCGCTTGATGGTGCGGTCGGTCTGGCGGCGGCAAAGATTCAGCTGCGCACACAGTCCATCAATGGAATTCGGTACAGCATAATTGCTGCTTAAATAATTCTCGATGAGCCAACGCCGATCGCTGTCACTGCGGATATCGCCGGACATGAGTTTGTCCACAGGCGGTTCTTTTAATGTCACGATATGCTCTGCCAGGCGTAAAAACAGCATCGACAGAATGATTTTTTGCTTGTGAACAGAAATTTCATTGGCATACAGCTTCATCATGGAATCAAGATAGGTGGCGATTTCCTCCGACTGAAAGATGAGCGGTTCATGGAGCGTGCTGAAAATCATACTGTAATACTGGTATTCGGAAAAAGTGCGGTTCTGACGTTCCCCGCGATTGAGGGAAAGTCCCAGCACCAGACGCTTGTGAGGGCTTGCGGATGTGGCGTGCAGAACGCCGGGCGGAATCAGAACCATATCGCCGGGATACAGCTCGTAAGGTTTCTCGGACACCAGCCGAAAGCTGCCCGAGAGGGTATAATGAAACTCGAAATGGCGGTGAAAGTGGATGTAGGATTCCTTATCTGCAAAGACTTCGCGAAGCGGAAGATTGCCTGTGAACATCGTCCGCAGATCGCCGATGTCTGCCGTAATAAGCTGTGACTGAGCAGGTTCCATAATGCCTCCGAACCATACATTAATTATTTGGACATTTTATCTGTATAATGTCCGCGCCGCTGATTTACATTCCAGGTCGATTGTGGTATAATTATATCACACAGGCATGATAATGTCAATAATTAATTTGAAAAGAGGTATAATTTTGTGAAAATTAGACAAATTTCAAGCGCGATTTTGTGTATGGCTCTGCTGCTTGCCAGCATTTCCTGCGGTTCCGGAGACACAACCACTGAGACATCCGCTCCGGATACGACCGAGACGACTGCCGCGCCGCGTGAGACCGGCCCCGGCATCGACGACCTCCCGTCCGATCTCCGCTTCGACGGCAAGACCTTTGATATCCTCTGCTATCTCGGCGGCAATCTCGCAGAGACGACCGGCAGAAACTACTTCAATCTGGTTGTCGATACCGAAAACGGCGACGTCATGAACGACGCCGGCTACCGCGTCACGCGCGAGGTGGAGGACCGCCTCGGCGTGGATCTCGTCTGCGCGGAATCCACCACCGAGGTGAACGTTGTTCAGACGGTGACGGAAGCCTATCTCGCCGACGACTGCGAATATGAGATGATCATGCCGTTCACGCTCGACAACATGACGCCCCTTCTCTCGCAGAATATGCTCTACAACATCGCCGACCTGAAATACATCGATCTCGACAAGGATTATTATGTAAAGAGCGCAGTCGATGCGTACACGATCGCGGATCGGATCATCTGCCTCGCCGGCTCGTATGCGATGCCGACCTCGCTTCCGTCGAGCTTCCTTTACAATAAGGATGCGGCAGAGGAGCTTGGCGTCGAGGGCTTATACGACACCGTCCGCGAGGGCAAATGGACGCACGATACGTTCATGGGCCTCATCAAGGACAGCTACCGCGACCTCGACGGCAACTCCGCACGCGATGTGACCGACTTCTACGGCTTCTCCACGCAGGAGATCATGCTCCAGTATCTCTACTGCGGCTACGGCGGTGAGACGGTAAAGTCGGACGAGAACGGCTTCACCTTCGGATTCAATACCGAGAGGGCAGTCAGCATTATGGAAAGCATCATCGGACTGAGAAAATCCTCCGATGCGGGCTATTACGGCAACTGGAACAACTTCTTTGACGGCAATTCGCTCTTCTGCTACTACGGCTCCGGCGCGGATACGCTCCGCGATCTGCCGTTCGAGTTCGGCATCCTGCCCGTTCCGAAGCTCGATGAGACGCAGGAGAATTACCGCGCATTCTCGGCCGGCGGCCTGATGCTCGTTCCGGGAAGCATCGACGATGCGGACATGACCAGCGCTGTCATCGAGGCGCTCTACTCGACCGCGCACAAATATATGCCCGAAGCGGTCACCAATCAGTACATCGAGGGCAAGCTCCTGAATTCCGAGGATGACATCGAAATGTTCCGTCTTCTCAATTCGAGCGATGTCCGTGTCTACGACTTCACCCGCAACTTTGACGCCTCCGGCACGCAGCTCCAGAACTTCGCGATGATCAATGTGCTTGTCAAGATCCAGTCCACCGACATCATGTCGCGCTGGGCGAGAATCGAAACGGCAGTCACGGAAAAATATAACGAGCTGTTCGAGGCAATCAAAAACGCAAAATGACCCTGAAACCGCATTTCCCCAAAGCGACGGTCGATCCTGCCGAACGAAGGAACATCGCCCGGCATCTGGCAATGGAGATCTGCTCCTGCTTTGCGGCGCTGTTCATCGGCGGTACGCTCTGGCAGGGACTGCTGCTGCACAACGGCTGCAGCCCCGCCGAAATCGGAACACTGGGCGCCATCGGACAGGCAGCGCAGGTGGCGGCTATGGGGCTGAATACGGTGCTGTGTGACCGGTTCAAAAATCCCATCCTTGTCATGGCGTTGGCAAATCTTCCCATTCTGCTGTTTTTCGGCGTGATTGCTGTCCTTTGCTTTATCGGAGAGACGGCGTTCGTCTTTCCGATTCTCCTCGGCTGCGTGATTCTTTATTACGCCGCCTTCGGATTCCGGACGATTTTCGCCTACAAAATCCCGTACCTTGTCATCCACATGGAGCATTACGGGAGGCTGATGGCAGTGTCAGGACTGATTTCCAATCTGTTCTGTATCGTCATCAGCGTGGGAATTCCGCTCTTTCTTGACGCAGTGGATTATATGAGCGGTATGCTCATTCTGTACATCGTCTGCGCGGTATTCGCGGGACTGACCTCCTTTCTCAATTCGCGAATGAAAGCCATCGCCGAGCCGCCGGCCACCACACGCCCGCGTCTTGCCGAGCTGTTATCCGACAAAAGCGTTACCCATCTCGCCGCCGCCAATTTCTTTCGCGGTGTTTCATCGGGTATCATCATCAGCCTGACGCTGGTGGCATCCCATCTGTTCGAGCTTGACTCGGTGGCACTCTCTTTGTTGGTCAGTCTGACAACTCTCGGCTCGGTGCTTGGCAATCTCGTCTATTCCGTCGCCGGAAAAACGCGGTATTTAAGCCTGCTTTGCCTTGGCGCAAGCGTGATTTTGCTCGTTCTCGGCCCGGCCTCCGTGCTTACCGGAAGCTGGATAGGATTTGCCGTTCTGTTTGTCATCATTCAGATCCTGTATGTCATCATCAACGGCACGATTCCGGTCATGCTGGCAAAATTTACGCCATACCGAATCGCGGGCGGCTGTACGTCCCTGCGCATGATGGAAACCATGGCGGGCACGGCCTTGGCAAGCTGGATCGCAGGTCAGGTGCTGGATCATTTTGACGGAACATTGCCGGCGCTGATTCTCATGCTGACCGCCGGACTGACGCAGCTCTACTGCGGCATCGCGTATCATTTATTCTATCGTACTCCCCGAAAGGACTAATTATTATGGAAGAACGTAAGCATCAAAATTGCACATTCTTATACACCGATTCTATCAACAATCTCCAGTGGGTAGAAAAGCTGCCCGACGGACGGCTGTTTTCGCTGATGGCACACGGAAAGCCGGATGACGCACGCAGTGCTGCTCCCAGCACGCAGTATCTGTTCGGACGAATCTCCGAGGATGGCGGAAAAACATGGGGACATCCTTATTTCCTTTATGAATGGCCGGAAAGGAACACCGCATTCTGCGTGCAGGGGTGGAAATCCGATCACAAGGGATACATCCACGTTTTTGCGTCGGCGATCACTGTGTATAATCCGGAGAAAAACGAGCTTGCCGGACATATCGGTTATGTGCGCTTCGACAGCTATCGCGGCGAGAATCCGCTCTACTCCGACATTCCCGCCCTCTATCGCTACACCGGCTCGCTGAACAACGCCATCGAAACAGATGCCGGGCGGATAGTTGTGCCGTTTTCCACTTATATGGACGGAAAATTTGTCTCAAACACCATTTGGTCGGACGATCACGGTGACACATGGTACGCGTCCACCGATGTGACGATTGTCGATAAAGAAACCAACTGCGAATCCGGCGCGGTGGAGCCGGTGGTTGCCGAAGTGAAGCCCGGCGTGCTGGTCATGCTTATCCGCACGGTGCTGGATCGGCTGTGGTATGCGGTATCCTACGACAGCGGTGAGCGCTGGAGTGAGCCGAAGCCGACGAAGCTGCCATCCTCAAACTCCCCGGCGACGCTTCAGAAGATGCCGGACGGCCGTATCGTCCTCGTTTGGAACGACTGTCTCGGCCATCCCATGGCCAATGTACGCTACAGCTCAGCGCGCCAGTGCCTCCATGCGGCGATCTCGGATGATGGACTGCGCACGGTTCATGGTGCGCGGATTGTTGCTAAAAAGGTGATTGGCGATCAGAACGGCGTACACAACGCCTATCCGACCACGGCAATGGCAAACGAAAAAGAGATTTTGTTGAAGTATTTTGACGTGTGGGGCAAGAATGGCTCCACATGGAAATCGGTGCAGGCGTATCTGACCCTGCTTGATCCGGATTTTCTGGAGGAAACCGATGTACAAAACAACTGGGCCGAATGGGTGAGCGATCTTGACAAGAGCGAAGCCGGCATCGTCATGCGCACGACGGATGATGATGTGGCACACGCCATCACAAGCTTCCCCTACGGCACGAAGGGCCGCATAAAGCTGACGACTGCGGGAACGCTTCCGGAAAACTGCCGGATTCTGCTGTCGGATTGTTACCTTGACCGGCTGAATTTCATGCCCAACCGCCGTGCTGCCGGTTACGAAGAAGTTATCGGCAAGCCGTATACGGAGCTTGTGCCGAACGCTTCCGGCGAATGGGTAATCGAATGGGATAAGTCTGCGGTGACGCTGCTTGTTGACGATTCCGTTGTGCATACACAGCCGAAGCATACTGCCGGTTTCAATCATGTGACCGTCCTGTTTTCCGGCGACGGAGAATTGTCGCTGACAGAATTCTCCGCCCATGCATACGAAGCGGCATGGGGCACAGGAATCGAATACTGAGCCAAATAAAACCGAACCGAGCAATGATATGAACGGTTCGGTTTTTCTGTTATTATTTGCCTCTCAGCATTTTTGGGAGCATCATCGCGCGCAGCCTTGTATTCCATCGCTTCCTGCGGTGGTTCAACTCCAGCAGATTCCCAAGCTACACCTGATATAACAACAATTCAGGGGCAGAATTGATCATCACAGCTGCTCCGAGACGGTCAGGATCACCGATCAAACTGTTCAACTGCCGATGGTTTCCAGCAGCTGCGCGATGGAAGTTTCCCATGCGTTCTTTTTACCGGCGACTTTGGATGCCCAGTTCGGATCGTTGAGACGAATGCAATCCTTGAATTCATTGTTGATGTTGCCCAGCAAATAGGAATAAATATACGCAAAATCAAAGGTCAGACCGTTCTTGATGATGTCCACCATCTGCGCCATTTTGTTATCGGCAGCGTATTTGATTTTGAGTGCGGTTTCATAATAGGCCGGTGTGACGAGACGACTGCTTTCCCTTGCCAAGGCTTCCATCACTGCGGCAGAGCATTCGGGATCTTTCGCATCTGCGGGAATGCTGAAGATTGAGAAATTCTGCAAGGCAGTGGATGCGTAATCCGCCTGCATTTCGTCCCATTTGGGATAGGGGATAATCGTATAGCGAAACGGCACATCGCGCAGTGCGTCGGCTACCTGAAAGAGTCCGGGATGCATCAGCACCTTGCCGTTTTTGAAGATGCTGTTCTCGCCGTAATCCGCCATGGGAACGCCGGATGCGATCAGCACGCCCTCCGTCTCATGAAACACCCGGCAAAGCTTTTCCACCACCTCGGCATTATGCTCGTTTCCGTAGACAAGGCGGATTGCATCGCCTTCACGCTCCGTCATATCCACCATGTTTGCACCGAGAAATCCGGTCAGCTCATTGGGTGACTCCACAAGGAAGCCTACCATATCGCCGCTGTCCGGCTTCTGATTGCCGTTGTCATCGCGATAAGCTCCGGCTGCCATCTCACGCATTTTGTCAACCGTCCATTTCCCGCTGTGAACCAGCTCGTAGATATTTTCTTCATAACCGAAGGTGTCGTACAGGTCAAGATTGACGAACACACCGTACAGACTCTTGATGAGGATGATGGAAATATCGCCGGTGGCGAAGACATATTTGCCGTTGACGGCAGATTCCTCCATGAAACTGCGATTCCACCATTTCTGGCTGATGTCGATGTGGGGCATGGTGCTGAGATCGGAGAAGATTCCGTCGGTGAGGAATGCGGTGCCCAGATAAGAGTCGCTGTGAACGATGTCATACGCACCGTCTCCTGCCATTACGGAGGTGCGGACATGATTCTGCCATGTGTTTTTCACCGACATCGTGTAGGTGAACGGCTCAAATTCAAGCTCCACATTGAGAAGCTGCTCCACGTTCTGATTGCGGGTGAAGATGGCATCGTTCACCACATCGCCCGTCTCCTCCTCCGATGACATTTCCCATTTCATCACGCCGTCGTAATCGGAGACGGACATGGTTATCGTCTGCCCTCCGAAATCCAATGCTTCCAGCGGATCGGCGGGGACAGCCTGCGTCGTATCTGTTTGCGACGAGGCGTCCGTAGTTTCAGCCGTGCCTCCCGATGCACAGGATGAGAGAAGCAGGACAACGATCAGTGCAAGTGTGTGCATACGATTTGCGTTTTTCATGATTTATACCTCATTCTTTCAAAAATTATTTCCAAAAAAGACAACTCACGTCATTTCTGTTCTGCCCATTTTGCAGGCGAGATGCCGACGATTTCGCTGAATACCCGACAGAGATAGCTGTCGCTGGTATAGCCCACGGTTTCCGCGATCTCTGTTAATGTGAACTGCCCGTCTCTCAGCATATTTTTGGCGGTTTCGATGCGCAGCTGTGTCACATACTGACGGGGCGAGATGTGGTAGAAGCTACGGAACAGCTCACTGAACCGCCGCGGACTCATGCCTGCCACCGCTGCCGCCTGATTCATGTGCAGCAGGGGATCGCAGAAATTTTCGGATATATAATCCCGTGCAGCGGACACATCGTCGTAACGCGCGCGGGAGACATAGGGAGATTTTTCACCGGTAAAGCGGCTTAACTTGTCGAAGATGCCGTACAGAATGGATGCGCAGGCATACCACGACGATTCATCACGGCGGTTGTACGCGGAAAAGAGGCGTATGAAATCCGGACGGAGGGACTGGATATTGGGAAACGAAAGACAGGTGAAATGGAAATCCGGCGGCTCGACGGTAGTGAAGTGAACCGCGATGCAGTCGCCAGGCTCTTTGACCGTCACCTCATACCGATCGTCCGCATTGATCAGGAGAATGGTATTCTCCTTCACCTCATACCCCACATCCTGATAGCGATGCTCATACAGCCCGTCAAACTCATAGGTCAGAATGTGTGCACCGCCCGACTGACCGATCCAGTGACGGTGATTCGGCTTAAATCTTGTTACGATAAGGATCTGCTCCAGCTTGATCAGGGAATCCATGGCCTTCTCCTTTTCTCATCGGGTCGTTATCTCATCATACCATACTTTTTTTCGCCTGTCAACAGGTGCGTCCCAGTTTCATTTCCGAAAAGTACAAGTTGCTCAAAGCGGATATTTACATTTCACCGTCTTCCTGCTATAATGGAATCACCCACAGGAAGGAGGACTTAGCATGGACTATCAAAACTTTCGCAAAGAACATCTGACACATTACCTCAATTATGCCGACACCCTCTCGCAGGATTTTACCGATCGGCTGCTCTCTGAGCTTGATGCGCAATATGATGAAAACATGAGCGCGTTTGCCATGAAATCATTGCAGTACCGCATGATCTCCGAGGCGGTTTCACCTGTTCTTTTCCGCACGAATCCGTTTTATTTCGAAACAGGAGCACTTCACGCCCGATCGGACGGTTCACCGAACTATCGCGGCAGGATTCAGGCGGGCGGCTGGACGATGGCAAGGAGAAAGCATCTGGCAGAGGTTTTCGCTCCGGATACGTTGGAACGCCGATGGATTCACGGCAACCATCAGCTGTACCTCATCTGCGGCATTTTCATGGACAACAGCCAGCATTTCAAGCTCAACTACGCGCCGATTCTGAAAGGTGGCCTGAAATCGCTGTATGATAAAGCCACAGCTCAGCTGGATGGTGCAAACAATGAAGAAAGAGAATATCTTGAGGCAACCCGCACCGGACTCATGGCGATCAAACGCATCGGTGAAAAGTTTGCCGAGGCGGCAATTGCACGTATGCCGGAGGCGCAGGATGAGGAGGAGTGCCGGAATCTCCGCCGCATTTCTGACACTGCCGCCCGTGTGCCGTGGGAAGCACCGCAAAGCTTCTATGAGGCACTCAATACACTGGCATTTCTCCGCAAAGCCATCGGTACCATTGAGGGCGCAGGCTTCAATACCTTTGGCAGGGTTGACATTGAGCTGCTGCCCTTCTATGAGCATGACATTGCCTCCGGAAAACTGACGCGGGAGGATGCGCTGGATCTGATCACCCGCTTTTTGCTGATGTTTGACTGTCATTACGACCACGATTCCAAGATGGTGGGATACAGCGATCACGAGCTGGAGAATACCTATGTCATCGGCGGATGCGATGCAGACGGTCAGCCGGTGTTCAATGAGCTGACACGGCTCTTTTTGCAGGCGGCACGGGATGAGGTCATTATCTATCCTAAGATCATGTGCCGTTATTCCGAATCCTCTCCCAAGGAATATCTGGATCTGATCAACGAGAGCATTATCCGCGGTACTACAACTATTCTGTATCACAATGATGATGCGTGCATTCCGGCACTTCTCAGAGAAGGGCGTACACTCACGGAGGCGCGGGATTACATCTCGGCCGGCTGCTGGGGCATGGAGGTCAACAGTGTCGAAAAACCGGACAACGGCAACTATGTCAATATTCTCAAAGCCTTTGAATATTCTGTCCACTGTGCCGAGCGTGAGATGGCGGAGATCGGAATCCGCTTCCTGCCGATCGACGATGCGCAGAGCTTTGAGGATGTTTATGCCATTACCTGCGAAAATGTGCGCAGACTATTCGAAGCACGGGCAGCCATCGGGCGCGAGGGAAAAGGGTATTGGAGCAGGATCGTTCCGGTTCCGCTGGTCTCCGCGGCCATGGAATCCTGCCTTGACAAGCGCATGGATCTGACAGCCGGCGGCGCAAAGTATCACGATGAAGAATTCCATCTGGTGGGCTTTCCCAACGTGGTGGATTCTTTGCTGGCCATCCGCAAGCTGTGCTTCGAGGATTCGATCTGTACCCTCGATGAGCTTTTGTCAGCAGTGCGCCGCAACTGGGAAGGCGCTGAGCATCTGCGGGCTGCGGCCATCCATTCACCCTGCTGGGGCGACGGATCGGATGCATCGAACACCCTCGCGCGCCGCTTCAATGATGATATGTACCGGATGGCGCAGGAGCTTCCGCCTACAGTCTGGGGCGGAAAGACGGAGATCGGTCATCTGACCTACACCGAAATCCGTTTCTGGGCAGAAAAGACCCGTGCAACACCCGACGGTCGGCATGACGGTGAGTATTTTTCACAGGGACTGACCCCCTCACGCCTGCATAAGATTGGAAGTGTTTTCGAGGTGCTTGACAGCTTCTCCGCCCTCGATCCGTCCAAAATGGCAGGCAGTTCGGTGGTCAACATCATTCTGCCCGGCGGAAAAATCGGGATGGAGCATTGCGAAGCCTTCGTCAGAGCCGCTGCACGTTCCGGCATCCAATCGCTTCAGCTCAACTGCGTATCCCGCGAGCAGCTGTGCGATGCTCAGCTCCATCCGGAGAATCATCGCAATCTGATCGTCCGGGTCTGTGGATTTTCCGCACGCTTCACCAGTCTTTCCCCCGAATGGCAGGCAGAGGTGCTCTCCCGCAATTTCTACGAATAATAAGCGGACATCTGTACACATACCGTTTGATTGATGAATCGACAAAAAGCATCCATCCACGGCACATTATTCTGCCGCGGATGGATGCTTTTGTTATGCTTCTGTATCAATCGCAGCGGCGAGAAAAATGATTCGCCGGGAATGCATGATTCAGTGTCCTCCAAGATAAATAGATTATGATCCTCCGGAGTCCGTCCGGAGGATCACTTTTATGATACTTAATTGATGGAAGCTGGTATGACTCACTCGTCGAACAACAGAAACTTGTGCGCTGGGACATCCAGCACGGATGCAATCTCGAACAGCGTGTCGAGCGACACGGCTTTGTTGATGTTCGGCGCTTCCACATGACCAATGAAGGCCGGTGTGCGGTCGATCTTCTCTGCAAGCTGTTCCTGCGTCAACCCACGCAGTTTGCGGTAGTATGCGATTTTTAAGCCGATCTGGCGGTATTCGGATTCATAGATTGGGTTCATGTCATCACCTCACGATATGTATTATTATACAATATTTTCACGGGTGTTGACAGGAACGATAAAATATGATATACTATCTATAAGAAATAAATTCATACAAAGGAGTTATGAAACAAATGAATTATTATGAGATCTCGAAATATCGTCAACTGCATCAGACGAAGTGATTCACATAGCATACAAGGCATTGGCGAAAAAGTATCATCCTGACACCTATAAAGGGGATAAAGATTAAGGACATGCAAAAACTGTGGCGAAAGCAAATCAGAAAAAAATATCATGACTGAGACTACACCCGCTCCCGTGGAAACACCAACGAAACCAACGACTCAGGCTGAATCCGGAGAGGAATCCATAACTCAGACAACTGAGGCAGAGTTGGCAGGAGACCAACCGAACACTTCTCAAAGTGAAAATACTATAGGAAACCTCGAAAATTTAGGTTCCAGTATTAGAATTTGCGATTCAACGACAAAAAATGAAACAGAAGCGGCGAATCGCGTACCGACCTCGAATTT
>SVSO01000064.1 GCA_015064195.1 Oscillospiraceae bacterium | reverse complement strand
TTTCCACCCCGATTCACACATGAAATTCGAGGTCGGTACGCGATTCGCCGCTTCTGTTTCATTTTTTGTCGTTGAATCGCAAATTCTAATACTGGAACCTAAATTTTCGAGGTTTCCTTGTATAATAAATTCAGGTGGTACGACTGCAAAATAAATGCGTTCAGAACCAGTCAGAGAAGGAGGGAATGTACTTGAAAAAGTGTACAGCAATTCTGGGAATATTATTTTTAACAGCAGGGTTGATCGGGTGCAGTAATTCTATGACAACTACGAGCCTTTTTGATGATACTGCCGCATCTCAAGCGGAGTCCGATCATCCCGGCTTGATATCTGATGATATTGCTGACACAATGCCCACGCTCCCCGGAGATCCCGGCTATGACAGTTCTGCTGATCATGTGCAATCGGATCACTTGGTTTACGACACGGAGACCCGCACATTTGACAGCATTCGTGCCATGAAAGCAGAACTGGAGCAGAGTTCGCAGGCAGATACCGTATCGTTTTATGAGCTTCAGGGCTTACCGGATGCTTATGCAGAATCCGGTGTTGAATGGGCAGAGCAAACAGATTATTATATTTATTATGTAAGCGCGGATGAAGTCATTGCATTTATGCCTTTTGAATCCGAAAGTGCCGCATCTGCGATGAAGGATGATTGGTTAAGCAACCACGGAACATATGAGAATCTTCTCGCAAATGATCTGATTCATGATGTTGTAAAAACAGATATCCCAACCAATTCCGGCATCGCATATGAGTGTACATACAACACCCGTTTGAAGACAGGCTTGAAGCTGCGTTATTATGAATACCAAGATTCTGCGACAGGCAGGAACTACATTCTTTCGGTGGATTTATCTCCGGACGGAAGCATTGACAACTCTGTTTTATTTGTGTTTGACGATAAGAATTCATTTATGTGCGGCGGAAACACTTCCGATCTGTCGATTGAAGCCGCCTTCGGGCTTTTCTCTGTAACTGTATAAAAATCTTTCTGCCATTACACCCAATCAACGGAGGTCAATATGAAAGCATTCCTGATTTTTCTTCTCTGCATCTGCACCACTTTTTCCGGATGCGGCGGCGCGGATGATTTTTCGTCCACCATCCTCGTGCCCGGCAAGGATATCGAGGAGCCGTTCCGTCTGGCTGAAACGGAATGCGGGCGCATTTTCGCCCATCTCACCGATTTCGACATCGTGGGTTCCAATGTGGGCGGACGTTCCGATGACGATGCGGCACTGGTCATCGAATTTGTCTACACTTCCGCCGAGGAGGAGGGGCAGTACGGCTTCCTCTGCGATACCGACGAGAACGGCGATTATTACATTGTTTCCCACGGCAAGGATATTACCGTGGAAATGCTGGCGGACTGACATGGCAAAGCTCATTGCAGTCTGCGGCAAAATCTGCAGCGGCAAGACCACCTACGCCGCGAAGCTGAAAAACGAGCGCCGTGCCGCACTTCTTTCGGTGGACGAAGTGATGCTTACCATGTTCGGTCAGCACACCGGAGAGATGCATGATACTTATGCCGCCCGGACGAAGGAATATCTGCTCAGAAAAGCGGCAGAGCTTGTGGCGAGCGGCATGGATGTGATCCTTGACTGGGGCTTCTGGACAGCCGCCGGACGTGCTGAGATCCGCGCATTCTGTGCCGACAGCGGCATCGAATGCGAGCTTCACTGCATCGATATTCCCGATGCCGTCTGGCAGGCGCGCATCCGGTCACGCAACGAAGCCGTCCTCGCCGGAGAATGCGAGGCATATTATATCGACAAGAATCTGGCTGAAAAATTCCATTCCCGCTTTGAAATGCCGGCGCGGGAGGAGATCGATGTATGGGTCAGCTGATCAGCCCGAAATGCCGCGCGATAGTATCGCAGACCTCATCCCGGGTATCCCGCCCGTCATCCTTGCGCACCACCGTGAAAAATCCGCTCTCCGCGTATTCGTCATAATGCTTTTTGCTGTTGATGCGCGCCAGTCCGCGGCGGTAGTTTTCCATGACGGCGTCCCGGTCGTCGCAGCTGTCGATGACATTCAGCAGAAACTGCTTGTCGGGGTCGCTCCGATCAAAGAAGCGGTCCACGCTCATGGACATGGGCGACAGCATGACCGCCACATGATGATAGTCCGAGATCTCCTTCAGGATATCGAGGGGAATACTGGTATCGGCGATGACCTTGCGATCTCTTGCCAGCGAGATCAGCTCAGCGATCTCAAATCCCGCGCCCTCTCTGCCGGAATTGTAGATCCATCGCTCGTATTCTTCCGGTGAACGGCGGACAAAATCCTTCCAATCCGTAAGCTCTCTCCGATAGCAGAGATCCGGCTGAATCTCCGGCATCGCCACCGCATCCGACACGCCGATATGATAATTCTCGCCGCAGAACACCATGTCATACCGTTCCGCCAGCATCTTCACCGTGGTGGACTTTCCCGCATAGGCTGTGCCGGTGATGAAATACACATTCCGCAGATAATGCTTTAAGATATTATTTTCGATTTTCATTGCAAATCACCTCATAAATATACCGCCCGAACGGAATGTCCGGGCGGTTTTGCTGTTTCCAGCCGATTTTTATTTGAAATACTTGACGCCGGACTCGAAGATCTTCTGATCCTTGTCGCCTTCGATGTTGACAGCCACGTTTCTGCCGATACGCTCACTGTGTCCCATCTTGCCGAGGATGCGTCCGTCGGGGCTGAGAATGCCCTCGATGGCGAACATGGAGCCGTTGGGATTGTAGCGGATGTCCATGGTGGGATTGCCGTCCATGTCAACGTACTGGGTCGCGATCTGACCGTTTGCCGCGAGAGAGCGGATCAGCTCCTCGCTTGCATAGAAGCGGCCCTCACCGTGGGAGATCGGAATGGAGTGGATGTCGCCTGCATTCACGCCCGCCAGCCACGGGGACTTGTTGGATGCGATGCGGGTGCGTACCATCATGGACTGATGGCGGCCGATGGTGTTGAAGGTCAGCGTCGGGCAGTCCGCGCGCATTTCGTCCATGATTCTGCCGTAAGGAAGCAGACCGGACTTGACCAGTGCCTGGAAGCCGTTGCAGATACCAAGTGCCAGACCGTCGCGCTCTTCCAGCAGACGGGTGACAGCGTCCTTCACGCGGGGATTGCGGAGGACAGCGGTGATGAACTTACCGGAACCGTCCGGCTCGTCACCGCCGGAGAATCCGCCGGGGATCATCAGCATCTGTGCGTTGTCAAGCAGCTTTACGAATTCGTCAACCGCATCGCCGAGAGCCTTGGCATCCAGATTGCGGAGAACGAAGATATCCGCCTCTGCACCTGCCGCCTTGAAACGGCGCATGGTGTCATATTCGCAGTTCGTGCCGGGGAATACGGGAATGACCACGCGGGGCTTTGCGAAAGTGTCCGCATGATGTGCCTTAGCGCGCTCGGTGCAGGTGAATGCCTCCACGGTCTCCGCCTTGATTACCGGAGTCTTGGTGGGGAATACCTTCTCCAGCGTGCCTTCCCATGCGTCGGACAGCTCGGTCACTGCAAGGGAAACATCGCCGATGGTAAGCTTGCCGTCGCCGGTGGTGTAACCGATCAGCTCGGCATCCAGTGTTTCGTTCGTCTCGATGATGAACGCACCATAATTGAGCTTAAACAGCGTATCCGCGTCGATGCCCTCGGATTTGAAGCCCACACGGTTGCCGAAGGTCATCTTCATGAGACCTTCCGCCACGCCGCCGGCATCCACGGTATAGATCGCCTTGGCCTTGCCGGAGGATGCGATGGCGTAAACCTTGTCGAATACGTCACGCAGGCTTGCAAAGTCGGGCAGCTTGTCCTCGTTGTATGCGGGCTTGATGAGGTAAACTCTGTCACCCGCCTGCTTGAATTCGGGGGTGACGATCTTCTTGGCATCCATGGGAGCGATGGCGAAGGATACCAGCGTCGGCGGAACGTCGATGTTCTCAAACGTGCCGGACATACTGTCCTTGCCGCCGATTGCCGCGATGCCAAGCTCCAGCTGAGCCTTCACCGAGCCGAGCAGAGCCGCCATGGGCTTGCCCCAACGCTCCGGCTTGCCGTTCGTGCGCTCGAAATATTCCTGGAAGGTGAGATAGATGGTCTTGTAGTCGATACCTGCCGCAACCAGCTTTGCCACGGATTCCACAACTGCGTAAAGTGCGCCGTGGTAGGGGCTCTTTTCAGACAGGAAAGGATCATAGCCGTACGCCATAACGGAGGTGGTGTCGGTCTCGCCGGACAGCACCGGGATCTTCGCCGCCATATACTGGGGCTGCGTCAGCTGATATTTGCCGCCATAGGGCATAACAACTGTGCCCGCGCCGATGGAGCTGTCGAATTTTTCGACAAGACCGCGCTGAGAGCAGATGTTCAGGTCGGTGATGAGTGCCTTGAGTGCGCCCTCGGTGTCGGCGGTGTCAAGGGATGCCGCATAGCCGTCAAGAATGCCGTCGGTGTTGACCTTGGTGATCTCGATCTTTGTATGCTTCTCCGCACCGTTGGAGTTTAAGAATTCGCGGGACAGGTCGATGATGAACTTGTCGTTCCACAGCATTCTGAGGCGTGCTTCCTCGGTGACGGTGGCAACGATGGTAGATTCCAGATTCTCGCGGGATGCATATGCGCGGAACTTGTCTGCGTCCTCAGCGGCAACGACCACTGCCATACGCTCCTGCGACTCGGAGATAGCAAGCTCCGTGCCGTCCAGACCCTCATACTTCTTCGGAACCTTGGAAAGATCGATGAGCAGACCGTCTGCCAGCTCGCCGATTGCTACGGATACACCGCCTGCGCCGAAGTCGTTGCAGCGCTTGATGAGGCGGGTGACATTTTCGTCGCGGAACAGACGCTGGATCTTGCGCTCTTCGGGGGGATTGCCCTTCTGAACCTCCGCACCGCAGGTGGTCAGGGATTCGGTAGTGTGTGCCTTGGAGGAGCCGGTTGCACCGCCGCAGCCGTCACGACCGGTCTTACCGCCCAGCAGGATGATCACGTCGCCTGCTTCCGGACGCTCGCGAACCACGTTCTTTTCGGGAGCCGCGCCGACGACTGCACCGATTTCCAGATGCTTTGCCACATAGTTGGGATGATACAGCTCATAAACCGCACCGGTTGCAAGACCGATCTGGTTGCCGTAGGAGGAATAGCCGGCAGATGCACCGTGGGTGATCTTCGACTGAGGAAGCTTGCCGGGAATGGTTTCCGCTACCGGAACGCGGGGATCTGCACAGCCGGTGACGCGCATTGCCTGATATACGTATGCACGGCCGGACAGCGGGTCGCGGATTGCACCGCCGAGACAGGTTGCCGCACCGCCGAAGGGCTCGATCTCCGTGGGATGGTTGTGCGTCTCATTCTTGAACATGAGCAGCCAATCCTGAATTTCGCCGTCCACGTCCACCTTGATCTTGATGGAGCAGGCATTGATCTCCTCGGATTCGTCCAGATTCTTCAGTGCGCCGATGCTCTTTAAATATTTGCCGGCGATGGTGGCCATATCCATCAGCGTGATATTCTTCTTGCGCGAACCATACACCAGCTTGCGCTTTTCGATGTAATCCTCGTAGGTTTCCTCGATGAACTTGTCGCCGATCTTCACTTCGTCGATGGCGGTGAGGAAGGTGGTATGACGGCAGTGGTCAGACCAGTAGGAATCGATAAGGCGGATCTCCGAAATGGTGGGATCGCGCTTTTCTTCCTCCACAAAATATTTCTGGCAGAACTTCACATCGTCGAGATCCATCGCCAGCGCATACTTCTTCAGGAATGCCGCAAGCTCGTCCTCGTTATAGGAAATGAAGCCCTCGATGGTTTCAACGGTGGTGGGAATTTCAAAGGTTTCCGCCAGCGTTTCCGGCTTGTCAAGGGATGCTTCGCGGCTCTCCACCGGGTTGATGACATACGCCTTGATCTTCGCAAGCTCCTCCTCCGTCACATCGCCGGAGAGGATGTATACACGGGCGGTACGGACAGCGGGTCTGTCCTCATAGGTGATCAGCTGTACGCACTGCGCACAGGAATCGGCGCGCTGATCGAACTGGCCGGGCAGATATTCCACTGCGAAAATCCGGTCGCCCGCAGAAAACGTCGGCTCATCAAAAATAATATCACTCTGCGGCTCGGAGAAGATCGTATTCTTCGCCTTCTCAAAAATTTCCGCGGAAATTCCCTCGATGTCATAGCGATTGAGCACCCGCAGGGAGGTGATGGAGGAAATCATCAGGTTTTCGCGGATATCCGCAAAAAGCGACCGCGCTTCCACGGCATGGGCAGGCTGTTTTTCAACAAATATTCTGTATACCATATTCCGACTCCTTTATCAAATTTTCATAATTTTATACAATAAAACCGGTGTACATCGTCCCGTCAAAACCGTTGAGCTTGACGATACGTGTTTCGTTGTGGAGATCGTCCGGCGTGATGACCGCGACCTCTAAAAATTCCGGCGTGTGGCCGATGGCGCGTCCATCCTCGCAAAGCTCAAAGAGCACCTCACGCATCTCACCGATATAGCTCTCTGCCATTCTGAGCTGGCAGGCACGCTGAACTTCATCCAGTCTCGCCAGCCGTTCTGCCTTGACAGTATCCGGCAGCTGTCCGTCCATCTCGGCGGCAGGCGTTCCGGCCCGTCTCGAATAAGGGAACAGATGCAGATGGGTGAAGCCGAAGCGCTTGACGAATTCCTCCGTTTCGCGGGCTTCCTCCTCGGTTTCCGTGGGGAATCCCACGATGATATCCGCATTGAAGGTGACGCCGGGGATCTTTTCTCTCAGATCCGCCGCGTACCGCTCGATCATCTCCACATTGTACTTGCGCTTCATCTCCCGGAGGATGCGGTCACAGCCGGACTGCACCGAAATGTGGAAGTTTGGCGCAAAATGCTGCAGCTTTGCAATGCGGGAGACGAATTCGGGGCGCAGGATGGAGGGATCCAGCGAACCGAGCCGGATACGCTCAATGCCGGGCAGCCCGTCCACGGCCTCCAGAAGATCTGCAAGGCTGTATCCATCGTGAAAATCCTTGCCGTAGGACGCGGTTTCGATGCCGGTCAGCACCACCTCGCGATAGCCGGCGGCGATGAGTCCGCGCACCTCGTCGAGGATCTCTGCCGGTGCTTTGGAGCGAACCTTGCCCCGCGCCTGCGGGACGATGCAGTAGGTGCAGTGATTGTCGCATCCGTCCTCGATCTTCACATAAGCGCGGGTACGCTCGGAGGAATGGATGGTCATCGCTTCAAAGGGCGCGCTCATGATGTCGTCCACCTTGATGTCCGCCGCCCCGTTCTTTTCGCCGGATGCGATGAGGCCCAGTGCCGCATCGACAAGGCGCATTTTGTTGCCGTTGCCGCAGATAAAATCCACGCCGTCGATTCCGGCAGTCTTACCGGGATTGAGCTGAGAATAACAGCCGGTGACGAGGACATATGCATTGGGATTGTGTCTTGCCGCGCGGCGGATCATCTGGCGGGTCTTGCGATCCGATTCGCCGGTGACAGTACAGGTATTGATAATGTAAATGCCGCATTTTTCGGAAAATTTGCCGATGGTGAAGCCGTGCTTCTCGAATTCCTCGGCAATGGCCGTGCTTTCATACTGATTCACTTTGCAGCCAAGGGTCATAATTCCGACCTTGCGGGTAATATTGTTCTCTATTTTTAACACCTCGGGATTCATGATGATATTACTGAAACAGAATAAACTACAATACTATATATTTTATCATTTTTCGCCATTTAAGTAAATATCAATTATGCCGAAGTTTCTGCGCAAGTTGTAAATTTTAATGAGTGTTTTTAACAATTTTCACAATTTCGGGCGTTTATTTTGTCGTTATTGGCAAATCTACAAATGGAAAACAGCTCCCGTAGGCGCTGTTTTCCATCGAAATCTGTCAAGCTCAGAGCATCCGCTCCGTCTTGTAGCAATCGACCAGCACCTCATACAGTCCGTCGATGTAGGTCAGCTCGCCGTTTCCGAGACGCTTCTTCTCGTCCTCAAAGTTGATGATGGGCTGCTTTGCACACTCTGCGATGCAGCGAACCTGCGCAGTTGCCGTCTCCACGCCGCAGGGAATGAAGGGCACATCGGCATTCACGTTGGCAATGGCAATGTTCAGCTTGTTTGTCTGATCGCTGAAGGGATCGCCATATCTTCGCTCTGTGCCGTCTGCCAGACGACCGACGATGCAGCGGCCTGCGCTGTCATTTTCGTCGAAGGAGATCACGCCCTTCTCGAAGCGATACTCAAACACAGGATTGAGCGTTATGTCGGTGGAATGAGACGCGATATAAAGCGATTCTGCGCCGCTCTTGAATTTGCAGGAGATCAAGGATGTGTCAAAATTCTCGATGGGATTTGCACGGTAGAGCTGTGCCTTCGTCTCAATGGGCGTCTCAGCCGCATCCAGCGCATCGCCCATGGTGAAGAAGATATTGTGCAGATAATGCGCCGCCGCATTGTTTGCCACGCTGTCGTAGATGAGCGTGCCGTCTGCCGCCTTGATCTTGCCTGCCCAGCCGCTGCCGCGGTTGAAGTACGCCTTGTTGCGCGGCCAGAGGATCAGCGTCTTGAAGAAGGTGGGCTTGCCGTAGATGCCGGACAGTACATCCCGCTTCATATCGAGGATCGCCTTGGAGTGGGACCACTGATAGCCGATCATGATGAATTTACCGGCTTTTTCCCGGGCTTCGATGAGAGCTTCCACATCGCGGAGATCGCCGGTCATGGGCTTCTCGCACAGCACGTTGCTTCCGTGGGACAGTGCAGTCAGAGTCTGCTTTGTGTGGAACTGGATGGGCGTGGAAATGATCGCCAGATCACAGCTCTTTTCCGCATAGAATTCCTCAAGTGAAGCGTAGATCTTAATGCCGCGCTCGTTGATCTGATCCAGATACTTACAGGCCTGCGGGAAGGGATCCACGAGGCCTTCGATGGAAATCTCGCCGTTATCCGCTTTTTTCAGCATCGGATCAAGATAGGTAGCACCATAGCCGCCGATGCCCGCCAGCATTACTTTAACCTTTGACATAAATAGTCCTCCCAATAAATTATTCTAATATTATTATAAAGCCTGCGGCGGTATTTGTCAACACCGCCGCAGGCTTTTGATGCATTATGTTGCGATTTTTCGGAAATTCTGTCGATTTTCTTAGTTCTCCGCAATGGCCGCATTGATCTTCTCACGCAGACTGAGCAGATATTCCTGGGATGCGGGATATTCGGAGAAGGTGATGGGTGCGCCTGCAGATTCTTCGATCATCGCCACGACCGCATCGTAACCGATCTTTTCTTCCAGCAGCTTGAGTGCGCGCAGATCCTGCAGGCCCTCGTAGACGTGCAGAGCGTGGAGCGTGTAGACCGCCTTCCCGTCATTGCCCGGATAGACCATGAAGGTGTCGCCTGCCGGAACAAAGTAGTCGCCGCAGGTATCCACGTAGGGATTGAGCGGATGGATGGAATACTGGCTGTACCAGAAGTTGAAGCCCCACTGGAGGAATCCGGCAATTTTAAACTTGAACAGCTGGGTTCCGAGGATGCGGGTGCGCTGACCGGGCATGGACAGGAAGCGGTTGGAGACCTTGTTGTCCTGACCGCAGCAGTAATATGTCCAGAGATTCGGCACATTGTGCTCGAGAAACGGCTCGATGTGATTGGTTGCGGGGATGGGCGTTCCAACCGCGCCGGTCTCATAGAATTCGTAACGGGAGAGCGCATCCATCTGATTGCAGCCCTCGAGGATATCCGCCACCAGTGCCTTGGCCTTCTGATAGCTTTCCAACTGCTCCAGCGTCGGCTCATCGGAGATGTGCCAATAGCACTGCTTATCAATGCCAAGTCCCTTGAGATGCTCCAGCAGTCCGGACGTAAATGCGCGGATGAATGCGGTGTACTCAGGGCCGGTGGAATCCGTATCCCAGCCGAAAATGCGCTTGTATTCGCCGTCCACCGTGGCCATGGTCTTGGGAGCATGGATCGCTCCCCACTGGGAGAACAGATGGGAGATCTCGAAATACTTCATGCCCTTTTCCTGCGCCAGCTTGATGTAGCGGTCCAGCTTATCGTAGCCGAATACATAGCCGCCGTCCTTCACCTCGATATCCACCAGCTGAACGGTGGGACGCTCGCGGCCCACACCGGTATCCAGCGGAGGCGTGAGAACCGGGGTGAGGATCATGTTGACGCCGCAATTGACCGCCGCTTCCATGAAGTTGCCGATCAGCTCCCAGTGACGCTCGGAGAAGATCTCGCAGCCGTAGTAGGTGGCGATGCAGTCGTTGTGGAACCATTCGGTGTGGATCAGCTCCGCTTCGGGAAGCATGGCATCGATGACCTTGACCTTCAGGGTCACGGTCTTGGTCACATCGCCCCACAGAATGCTGATGCTGACCGGATATTCACCGGCGGGAATACCCTCCGGATCTTCGATGGTGAACAGGTAGGTGCGCAGCTGGTTGCCGGCGATGAACAGGGGCTGACCCTCCAGCGTGAAGGGGACGAGCATATCGGGATAGAGACCCGGCGTTTTGCGCAGATAGTTGGGGTCGGTGTTGCCCGGATATGCAGGCACCGTCACCGGCACGCACTCCACCTTGGCAACGCTGATCTTGTCAGCGAGCGGGCTATCCAGAGAGATCGGGCAATGCAGACGAACGCTTGCACCTTCGCCGGCGATGGTGTACGCCAGCTGGAAGGACAGCCGCTCGTTTTTCAGCATCGTGACCTCCGAAAGCTCTTTTTTGTCCTCGATCTTGTCATCGAGGAAGCATTTTTCGCAGGAAGAAATGATTTTAAGAAGAACTTCTGCCATAATGAAAAATATCCTTTCTCAATTTTCTTTTATATCACAGCCGGATCCCGGCGGTGTTTTGAATTAACGCTTGCGCCATGTGGAGGGTGCAAGCAGCATCAGCATGGGGAAAATCTCAAGCCGTCCTGCCAGCATATTGAAGGACAGCAGGAGGGTGGTAATGTCGGTAAAGCCGGCGAAATTCCCGGATGGGCCGACCTCGCCGAGTCCCGGGCCGATGTTGTTGATGCAGGCGGACACTGCCGTAAAGCCTGTGATAAGGTCGCATTCCTCGATCATTTCCACGAAGAACAGCGAAACGACAAACAGCATGGTATAGACAATGATGAAGGAGGATGCGCCGCGGAGCACATCCGCTTCCACAGGCTTTCCCTCCGCCTTGACGGATACGACTGCGCGGGGATGAAGCATATATTTGATCTCCCGCAGGCCTGATTTCACAAGCAGGATGATACGCCCCACCTTGATGCCGCCGCCTGTCGAGCCGGCGCAGGCACCGCAGAACATGAGAAACACAAGGATGATCTTGGACAGTGCCGGCCATGTGTCGAAGTTATAAGTGGCAAAGCCGGTGGTGGTGATGATAGACGAAACCTGAAAGAAGGCGTAGCGGATGGCCTCCCCCACATTTCCGTACATCGAAAAAATATCCCACGCGATGAGTGCCGTCGAACCGCCCACGATGATGGCGTACCAGCGAAGCTCCTCACTTTTGATGGCCTGGAAGCCCTGTCCGATGATAATCATATAATAGAGGTTGAAGTTCACGCCGAACAGGAACATGAAAATGCCGATCACATAGTCCACATAAACGCTGTCATAAGCCGCAATGCTGGCATTTTTGATGCCAAATCCGCCCGTTCCCGCAGTTGCAAAGGAGTTGAGCAGGCTGTCAAAGAACGGCATTCCGCCGGCAAGGAGGATAAGGACCTCAACCATCGTCAGAGCGATATAAATGCTGTACATGATCCGCGCCGTGCGGCTGATCTTGGACACTAACTTGCCCACCTTGGGGCCGGGAACTTCCGCGCGCATAACGTGCATCAGCTTGACCGAGCGGGTATCCGCCTGCGGCAGAATGGCCAGCACGAACACCAGCACGCCCATACCGCCGATCCAATGGGTAAAGCTGCGCCAGAACAGCATCCCGTGACTGAGTGCCTCCACATCGGTGAGGATGCTGGCACCGGTGGTGGTGAAGCCGGAGACCGTTTCAAAAAATGCGTCGATGAAGGACGGGATCTCGCCGCTGATGACAAAGGGCAGTGCGCCGATAAGGGACATGAGGATCCATGCAAGACCCACGGTAACAAAGCCTTCTCTGGCAAAAATATTGGTATCCGCCGGTTTTTTCAGTGTACACAGCGTTCCGGCGGCAACAGAGAACAGGATGGGGATGAGGAATGCCGGAAGACATTCTTCGCCGAAGATCAGCGAACAGATGAGAGCGGGGATCATGAGGATTCCCTCCACCCGCACGATCTGTCCAATGATGTAGACGATCATTCTGTAATTCATAGGCTACCTCGCGATGATATCCTCAAGCTCCAGCACCGGTTCTTCGCTCTTGGCGACCACGATCACGCTGTCGCCCGCTTCGATGGTATCATCGCCGTGGGGATAGATGATGCGGCTGCCGCGGATGATGCAGGCGAGGAGGATATTCTTCCGGATGTGCATATTTTTGATGGGCACACCGACGAACTCAAAGCCGTCCGCCGCGATGAATTCCAGCGCCTCCACCTTGTCGTCAACGATCTTGTAGAGTGTCTGGATGCTGCTGCTCTGGGAATTCTCAAGGCCGCGCAGATAGCGCAGGATGCTGTTGGCCGTGATGGATTTCGGCGAGACAACGCATTCAAGGCCGATGGAATCCAGAAGCTTCATGATATTCAGCCGATTGATCTTGGTGATGACCTTGCTCACCTTGCGCGTTGCGGCAAAGAGAGACGTGATGATGTTCTCCTCATCAAAACCGGTGAGCGACACGATGGCATCCACGTTATCGATGCCCTCCTCGTCCAGCAGTTCGCTGTCCGAGCCGTCGCCGTGGATGACGGATGTGGCGGGCAGCATCTCCGCCAGCCGCTCCGCATGGGCACGGTCAAGCTCGATAAGCTTCACGTCGATGTCCGTTTCCTCCAGCATTTTTGCGAGGAAATAGGCAATTTTTCCGCCGCCGATGAGCATGACGCTGCGGATGCGCTTCTCCGCGATGCCAAGCTCCCGGAAAAATGCGGCCAGATCATCATGGGGCGCGGTGATATGGATCACATCGCCGGCACGCAGGATGAAGTCGCCGGAGGGGATCGTCACCTCGTCGCCGCGCTTGACCGCGCAGACGAGGATGTTCACACTGCATACCCGTGAAAGCTCTGACAGCCGCCGTCCGCACATGGGATGGCCCTCGTCCAGCTTCACCTCCACGAGATCCACTCTGCCCTTGGCGAAGGTGTCGATGCTGAGCGCCGCAGGAAACCGGATGATGCGCTGGATCTCCCGCGCCGCATCATATTCGGGATTGACCGCCATGGAAAGGCCGAATTCCTTGCGCATGAAGGCGATCTGATCCGCATATTCGGGATTGCGCACCCGGGCAATGGTATGGCGTGTGCCAA
>SVSO01000063.1 GCA_015064195.1 Oscillospiraceae bacterium | reverse complement strand
GCCGTCCTCGGTCAGCCCGAAATCGTCGCCGGTGTCGTTATAGAGGAAGGCCGTACCGGTGGCCGGATGGAGGAAATATTCGGTGAAGGTGAAGCCGCTGTCAACGCTGGTGACGGCCATCACAGCTTCGGATGCGGCGGGCGTGCTGAGCGTGCCGTAATCCGTGTAATCGACGGTGGGGAGCACGGTCGTCCCCGCAAGCTCACCCCGCGCAGTGGTGACGGAATAGTTTCCCGATGCGCAGACCACCGTGCATCCGGCGGTACGCAGTTTTTCCAGCACCCGGTCGATGCCGGAGAGCTGGCTTGTTGTGGCTGAGCCTGCATATTCGCCGAGACTCAGGTTGACCACATCTGCGCCCAGCCGATACGCATCCTCCAGTGCTGCCAGCAGCGTCTGATCGGAAGCGCGTCCCGCATCATCAAAGATTTTCATGAGCAGCAGCTGGCAGTCGGGAGCCGTGCCGCTTCCCGCACCGATGATGCCCGCCACATGGGTGCCGTGACTGCTGTTTGCGGCCACATCCGTGTCAAGTCCCGCATAGTCAAAGCGGAAGGGGATCTTGGAATTCACATAAAAATCCGCGGCGGAGTCCACATACCGGAGAGCAGACAGGCGGCTGTTGATGGGCGCGCTGTCGAGGGCATCAATCGACAGCACCTCCGTCACATTCCGGGAAAAAGCGGGATGGGTCACGTCGAAGCCGTCGTCCAGCACCGCCACTGTCACGCCGTCGCCGGTGTAGGAAACGCCGTCAAGCCCGGCGAGGGTGCGGGCAGATGCAACGGCATCGGCGGAGGTATAGACGGATTCTGCTTCCAGCGCGGAAAAGCTTCCGCAGGGGATCACGCTCTCCACGCCGTCAAGGGAAAGAAGCTCGGGGATCCGCGACTCCGGCAGCTCCAGATGAAAGCCGCAGAGAAGGGTATCATAAATATAATCGCCGGTGAAGCCGTAATAATCGGCCACGGCATGGGCAAAACCGGCGGCATAACCGGCAGCTTCACCGTCGGGCGGCGTCAGTGTGACGATCACGTCCACACGCTCATCAGCCCGGACGGAAATACCGGCCGTGAGCGGCATCATGACACTGAGCAGGACGGTGATCAGCCGTTTTGGGTTCAGATTCATAGATTTTCAGCCTTTCTTAAATTTTGGAAGGAATTTGGCATACCTATATTATAACAGCTTTTTCCGGTGAAATCAAGGTGCAGATCGGCTATAACGATTTTTTTACATTTTCCGACCAAAATATTCATGATATGCTTGACCGTGGCAGAAAAATGTGATATAATTAAGTGAAATTTACTCTCCAAGGAGGTTTCTTATGGCAATTATTTTTGATTCCGAAAAACAGGTATTCAAGCTGGATACCCCGAATTCCAGCTATGTGATGCGTGTCAGCGGAGCGGGCTATCTGCTCCATCTCTATTATGGTGCGTATGTGCCGGATCTGGATCTGGATTATCTCCGTCCCACCGCCGCAAATGCATCCTTCAGCGCAGTGGTCGCATCCCCCAAGGATCCGTGGATGTCCCTCGATACCACCACTGTGGAATACGCGGCTGAGGGCACCGGCGACTTCCGCAGCACGGCCCTTTCCATCCGCGGCGAGGACGGCAACAGCGCCACCGATATCCGCTATGCTTCTCACAAAATTTACGCCGGCAAGCCCGCGATCCCCGGCCTGCCCGCAACCTACACCAACACCGATGATGAGGCTGATACGCTGGAGATCACCATGCGCGATGAGCTGACCGGTGCTGAAGTCGTGCTCATCTACACCGCCTTCACAAAGCTGGATGTCATCACCCGCAGCGTGCGCGTGACCAACACCGGCAAGGCGGCATTCGACATCGAGCGTCTCCATTCCACCTGCGTTGATATGAACGGCATGGATTTCGAGCTGCTCCATCTGCAGGGCCGCTGGGCAAAGGAGAGAACCCTCGTCAAGCGTCATCTGGAGTTCGGTCTGCAGGGCATTCACAGTAAGCGCGGCTCGTCTTCCCACAACAACAATCCCTTCATCGCACTGGCGCGTGACGGCTATACCGAGGAGACCGGCGAGGTTTACGGCTTCTCCTTCGTGTATTCCAGCAATTTCGCGGCTGAGGTGGAGGTTGACTGCTTCCGCACCACCCGTGTGCTCATGGGCATCAATCCCGAGACCTTCGGCTGGCATCTGGAAGCCGGCGAGACCTTCCATGCGCCCGAGGTGGCAATGGTTTATTCGCGGGATGGCGTGGGCGGTATGAGCCGCACCTACCACAAGCTCTACCGCTACAATCTCTGCCGTGGTGAGTGGAAGACCAAAAAGCGTCCCATCCTCGTCAATAACTGGGAAGGCACCTACTTCGATTTCGACGCGGATAAGCTGGTGGCCATCGCTTCCGATGCGGCGGATCTGGGTATCGAGATGCTCGTTATGGACGACGGCTGGTTCGGCGTGCGCAACAACGACAACTGCTCGCTCGGCGACTGGTATGTCAACGAATCAAAGCTGGAAGGCGGACTTTCCAAGCTGGTTGAGCGCGTGAATGCGCTGGGACTCAAGTTCGGTATCTGGTTCGAGCCGGAGATGGTTTCCCCGGACAGCGACCTTTACCGTGCGCATCCCGACTGGTGCCTGCACGTGGACGGACGGGAGCGTTCCCTCGGCCGCCGTCAGCTGGTGCTGGATATGTCGAGAGCGGATGTACGCGACAACATCTATAATCAGATGCACGCCATCCTTTCAAGTGCCAACATTGAATATGTGAAGTGGGACTTCAACCGCAACCTGACCGAGGTCGGCAGTGCGATCCTGCCGCCGGAGCGTCAGAAGGAAGTGGCGCACCGCTACATCCTCGGCGTATATGAGCTGATGGAGCGTCTGCTCACCGCATTCCCGAAGCTGCTGCTGGAAGGCTGCTCGGGCGGCGGCGGACGCTTTGACCCCGGTATGCTCTACTACAGCCCCCAGATCTGGACATCCGATGATACGGACGCCATGGAGCGTCTGGAGATCCAGTACGGCACGTCCATCGTCTACCCGCCGTCCACCATGAGCGCACACGTCTCCGCATCCCCCAACCATCAGACCCGCCGTTCTTCCTCCTTCAAGACCCGCGGCGATGTGGCAATGGCCGGTGCATTCGGCTATGAGCTGGATCTGACCACGCTCACCGATGAGGAGCGCACACTGGTACGCGAGCAGGTGGCAAATTATCACAAGTATTACGATCTCATCCAGAACGGCGATTACTACCGCCTTGTCAATCCCACCGAATCCAAGGGAACCATGGATTCCGCGGCGGCATGGGAATCCGTATCCGCAGACAAGAATGAGGCACTGCTGACCTATGTGGTCAACCGCACTGCCGTCAACGTGACCCACTACATCCGGATGCGCGGTCTCGATCCCGAAAAGATCTACGTGGAAGAAGGCACCGGCCGCAAGTATTCCGGCGCACTTCTGATGAATGCAGGCCTTAAGCTTGGCGGCGGCTGGAAGGATGCAGAGAGCCGAGTCTGGCACTTTATTGCAGAATGATCGGAATCCTGCTTCTCATCCTCGGCATATTTATGAGCGGCATCTATGGCTTCGGGCTTGGCCCGGCCAATCGCCGCTGCCGTACGCTTGCTGAACTGGAGCTGTTCAACGCCGGCTTCACCTTTGTGGCAATGGCCGGTGCAATGGCTGTCGCCATTTCGGAAGGCTCCATGGGGATGCCCCCCTCCGCGCTCCTCGTATCCGTGGTATGGGGAACCATATTCTCCCTGTGCGTATTTCTCAATCTGGCGGCGCTGGAGCACGGCCCGCTGTCGCTGACATGGCTTATCGTCAATTTCAGCCTTGTTTTCCCGCTCATTTACTCCTTCTGCTTCCTCGGAGAGCCGGTCACGCCGCCCCGCGTCATCGGCATCGGACTGCTGGTCATCTGTATGCTGCTGTTCAACAATCCGAAGGTGACAGGCGAGAAGAAAATGTCGGTGAAATGGCTGGTTCTGACTCTGCTTGCCATGTTCTGCAACGGTGCACTGTCCATCATCCAGAAGATCTTCGCCATGGCGACGGACAACGTCTATGCATCGTCGTTCCTTGCCTATTCCTATCTTGTCGCCACGATCGTTTCCCTCATCCTTGCGGCGGTGATGAATCGCCGTGAGACACCGGAGATGCGCATCGCACCCCGGAAATACTTCACGCCGGTCATGCTCGGCCTGATCGTCCTCGTTGGCGGCGCGAATTTCGGCATGAACTACGTGGTCGCACTGCTGGCAACGATGATGGACGGCTCCATCGTCTATCCGGTCATTCAGGGCGGCGGCCCGGTGGTATCGATCATCGCTTCCCGCATTTTCCTCGGCGAAAAGATCCCGCCCCGCAAAGCCGCGGCGATCCTTCTCGGCATCGCATCCATCGTGCTGATGAATCTTTAACGAAAAAGAGGGTGTTGCAAATTGAAAATTTGCAACACCCTCGGGCGCGTACGCGCCCAAATACGGTGTTTTTGGTGGGCATAGCCCACAAAAATTGGACCCTCGATGGGTCCAAAACCGTATTTTGTTGGAGGTGTTGCACCTAAGTGCAACACCTCCTTTTCATGCGGTTCAGTCGATGCGGAACAGCGTATATTCGCTGGAAAGTGCAGCATTTTCGCAGACGGCGCGGAGGGTGAAGGTCTTGGGTGCATCCGCCGGAACGGTGAAGGTGAATTCGCCGGATTTTGCTGCGGAGGTGGCGGCGAGGGTGTCAAATGCGCCCTCTCCCACGGGGATCACGCGGTCGCCGCATACAAGCTCCACGGTGTACTTCGCACCGGCAAGCTCGGCGGGCAGATCGTTGAGCGCCCAGACCTCCACGGTCACGGTATCGCCTGGATTGTGACGGAGCTTCGGCAGCTTCACCGACAGCATCTGATCCCGCAGAGCTTCCCGGACTGCATCGAATGCAGGCTTTTTGATGGTCGGCCATACGAGGATGGAGTTGTTGGCGAAGCAGGGCCACGGCTCATTGTAGCACCAGTTGATGGTCATGGAGGTGAGCGGCCAACGACGGCGTCCGTGCTCGAACATCACCTTGTAGCCCGCGCTCTGGATGATCTGTCCCAGGCGGCAGGCTTCGTCAAGATCCTCCGTTTTGTAGAAATACTGCTCGATCTCCCGGGTGCGGAACCATGTGTCGCTCGGATAATGGCCCTGAATGGCGTGATGGGTCTTCCAAGCGGAGTTGGCACGCTTTTGGGCATCGAAGAAGATGGCAAGATCCTCCTCGGAGATGTATTTTTTGATGTAATCCAGCGAGGACGGGCCGGGGCATCCGAACTCGGTGTAGGCGGTGCGGGGGGATTCGGCGAACAGCTCGATGGCTTCCTTGCCGGTATTGTCGTCCACGATGTTGCAGTACGGGCCATGACCCACGCCGTACAGCGGGGAAGTCATGATGAAGGGCGTGTTCTGATCCTGCTCGTAGCAGACCTTGTTCAGCAGGCGTAGAGGATGGCTCTGATCGGTCATGCACGACCAGCCGTTGAACAGCTCATTGCCGCCGCACCACATGACGATGCAGGGATGGCGGCGGAGATTTTTGACCACCGTTTCCGCTTCCGTTTCCAGCACGGAGAGATAATGCTTGTCGTCGGGATAACGGTTGCAGGAGAGGGGGAATTCCTGCCAGACCATCATGCCAAGCTCGTCGCAGTAGTCGAAGAACACGTCGCGATTGACGGGAGATCCGCCCCACATCCGGAAAATGTTCATGTTCGCTTCGATGGCGAGGGCGACGAGGTTGTGATAATGCTCGTCGGTGATCTTGGAGAAGAAAATGTCGGGGCTGACGAAATTCGTGCCCTTGGCGAAGATTTTGCGGCCGTTGAGCATGAGGGTGAAGGGCGCAGTTCCGCGGGTGGCGGGGGATTTGGCATTGTAGCCGTCCTGATTCATCACCAGCTTCACCCGGCGGAAACCGAGCTTTCTCTCCTGCGTGTCAAGCACCGCGCCGGCTTCGTCAAGCAGCTCCACGCGGAGGGTGTAGCGATACTGCTCGCCCTGACGCGCACACCACCAAAGGCGGGGATTCTTGAAATTCAGCGTGAAATCGGCGGTGGGGAGGGTCATGCCGAGGATCTTGGTCAGCGCGATCTCCTCGCACAGTGCCGTCTCGCCGTCCATGCCGATGAGGGATGCGCGGATGGATGCGCCGTCGTTTCCGGCGGTGAATGCCAGAAGCTGGATGTGGGCTTCGGTCAGCTCCTCGTTCAGCTCATAGCTCACCTCAAGCTCACGGATGCGGCTCACCGGCAGATAGCGCACCTCGGCGATGCCAGCCATGCCGGCGGTGACGAGACGGGGATGCCAGTCCCAGCCGTAGGAAACGGGGGGCTTTGCGCTCATGCGGGCTTCATCGCGGGTATCCGGCGCACCGGTGGGATCCTTGGGCGACGGATGGATGACAACGCGCACATTCACCACCTCAACCGCATCGGAGAGGGGAAGGGTGACGGGGGTGAACATACCCTCACCGTCGGCGGCCAGCTCGTCATTGATGTAGACCGAATAGCGATAATCCAGCGTTTCCAGGTGGAGAAAAGGCTCGAAGCCTTCCCGCGCTTCCACAGCGAAGGTGGAGGTATAGTGCCAGTACACATCCTCCGTCCATTTATATTCCTTGCAGTTGTCACCGAAGTTGTAATCCGGCAGCTTGCCGGCTTCGCACCAGACGACCTGAGCCTCGCCGGGGATCCTGCGCTCGGGGATCGTCACCGTCTCCGCGGGCATAACGTCGATGGCGTTTGAGTAGCCTAAATTCCAAATCATGGTAAAATTATCCTTTCACAGAACTAAACGGAAATCCGTTTGTCTTATTATACCGCGAAATCATGAACAGCGTGTGAACAAACACAGGTTTTGCGCATAATTCTCGCAGAAGTAGAATAAAGAATAGGAATGAGGTGATAGCAAATGCGGATCTGCACCATATCGGAGCTGAAAAATAAGGAAGTCATCAATCTGTGCGACGGCAGACGGCTGGGATTTGCCATCGACGCGGAGGTGGATTTAGACTGCGGCAAGCTCATCTCCATCCTCGTTCCACCGGAGGGCAAGCTTATCTGCTTCGGCAAGCCGAAATGCGATCCCATCCGCATTCTCTGGAACGACATCGACTGCATCGGCGATGACGTGATTCTGGTTCGGGTGGAGAGACGACTGCCGGGGGCATAAAAACGGAGCTGCACGATCGTGCAGCTCCGAATTCTATTCATCATCGTCGTCGTCATCGTCGTCTTCCTCCGATTCGGCAGGAGCGATGACGGTGATCTTTGCGGCGCTCACCTGATGGTCGCGCACTTCCGTGACCTCGATGTTCAGTCCCCATGCGGTCAGCGAGAAGGTCTCGCCGTCGTCGGGAATTGCGCCAAGCTCCGCGAACACCATGCCGCTGAAGGTATCGAAATCGTCCACGGGAAGCTCCACATCCAGCTCCTCGGCGATATCAGAAATCTCCATATTGCCGGTGAGACGCCAGCTTCCGTCCTCCATCTTTTCAAGGGACACGGCGGGCTTGCCGGATTCCGGGGAATCCTCGCCGCCAAAGTCGCCGATGAGACGGGAGATGAGGTCGTTCATCGTGAGGATGCCGTGCATACCGCCGTATTCATCCAGCACCACGGCAAAGGATTTGCCGCCGGATTTCATATTGCGGAACAGCACGTCAGCCTTGACGCTTTCGGGCACAAAATAGGGGGTCTTGACTGCTTTTTCCATGACTGCCTCGCGGCTGCGTTCGTCCAGACGGAAATAATCCTTTAAATAGAGCACACCCACCACATCGTCGGCGGATTCGCCGCAGACGGGGTAGAACATATGACAGCTCTCATGGATGATTGCCGCCCATTCGTCATCGGTTTCGTCCAGCCACAGCACTTCCACATCGGTACGGTGGGTGGAGACATCGCCGGCGGTGAGATCGTCGAATTCAAACACATTCTGAATGAAATCGCGTTCCTCATCGTCGATGGAGCCGCTTTTGACCGCGGAATCCACCACGTCGTGGATATCCTCCTCCGAGACATCGTTTTCCTCCGCGTTGGGGTCAATGCCAAGCAGCCGCAGTACGCCGTTGGTGGACACGGTCAGCAGCCACACGATGGGTGCAAACAGCTTCGCGATGCCGCAGACAAGACCGGAAATGGCGAGGGCGATGGACTCCGCCTTACGCTGAGCGACGCGCTTGGGAACAAGCTCGCCGAGGATGAGCGTGACATAGGAGAGGATGAGGGTGATGACGATAACCGCTAAGGTATCGAGGGTCTTTTCGGGAATTGTTACGCCGAGAGAGACAAGCCAGTCAACAATAGGGCCGGAAAAGTTCTCTGCGGCGAATGCGCTTCCGAGGAAGCCGGCCAGAGTGATGGCCACCTGAATGGTTGCAAGAAATTTTGCGGGATTTTCGGTAAGCTTCGATAGTCGTTTGGCACGTTTGTCGCCTTCATCGGCGAGCTTTTCGAGCCTTGATTCGTTCATGCTGATGACCGCGATCTCCGCACAGGCGAAGATGGCGTTGCAGGCGATAAGCGCGAGCTGAAAAAGCAGCATGAGCCATATGTTGCCGTCCAAAATTCGTTTCCTCCGTTATGTTTTATGAAAATTCTGCTGACGTTGACTGGGAATCATTCACGGCGCGGCAGTTTCTGCCACGGGAACAGAATCCATTCAGCGAGCAGGTATTTTCGACATAAAGGAGGGGTGCTACTATGACCTCCGCTGTCCATAATGGTTCTTGTTTCACTTCCTTTCAAATGATATTACTACTATTATACAATAGTTATGCCCATTTGTCAAGGGATATTCTGTATTTTCGCAAAAAAGCAGGGGACTTGGAAAGTAATGACATTAACTTAACGGGTTTACAATTGTGATATACATGAAAATGACAAAACTGTAGGGACCGGCGTCCCCGACGGTCCGTTACTTATGACATGGATTAAGTTTATTTCAACAAATCACACGTTCACTTTTACCACAAAATGACGAATGGTTGAAATTTTACGGCGGACCGTCGAGGACGCCGGTCCCTACAATTCATTTCGTTTATCTGAAGTTAAAGGCATTGGCTCGAAAAAGTCTCTTGCTTTTGGAATCGCTTACCACTTTGGCCCAGCCAAATGGTTTACCATTTTGGCCCAGCCAAGTGGTCTACCACTTGGCTGTATAGTTATGCACGCCCTTGCCGATGAAGCCGACCTGCGAGAAATCCTCCATATTGTTGCGGACGATCCAGTCGATGTAGCTCATGACCATCTTCGCCGTCAGCTGGTAGCCCATGGGGTTCATGTGGCCGCCGAGGTAGAAATTCTTCCGGAATTCGGCATCGTACACCGGCGCGTATTTGTACAGGTCGATGACGTAGGTGTAATCGAACAGCTCCGCCATCTGATGCATCAGCTCCGCGTGCTTTCTCTGCATGGCATCGTCACGGCCGCCGCGGGGTGTGGTCATCAGGAAAAATTTCGCGTGGGGCTGCATGGACTTGATGCGCTGGATGATTCTGCCGTAATAGCCGCAGAAGGTCTCCTTGTTGTTGTTCCAATCGGCAAGATCAATGTCGGTGATCTCGCCCGGCTCCTGATGCTGGTTGAACAGATCGTTCACGCCCAGCGCGATGATGTAAGCCTGCGCCAGCAGATCCTCGCTCCAGAAGCCCTTGGACTCCGCAAAGGAATTCCAGTATTCCTTCGCTGTCATGCCGCCCCGGGAGAAATTGTACACGGTGCATCCGGCGGCGCGGGCGATGTACTGCCCCCACGAATATTCAAAATAATCGTGATAGCCCTGCTTGATGCCGGCCTCGTCGGTGGACTGGAATTCGCCGGAGGACAGGCTGTCGCCGATGCAGGCGATGGTGCGGAAAATGGCGGTATAGCCGCCGTCGTCAACGATGCGTTCCAGCGGCAGTTCCGCCGGATCTGCTAAAAATTTGTTCAGATTCATGATAGATCTTCCTTTCGTCGGGTTTTGACGCTTCCATTATAGCACATTTTCTTCCGGAATGCAACCCTTAAATTAACAAATTCCGCTTGATTTCCCGGATTTTTTCCGCTATAATAGTAGCATCCCATTTTTTGCGAGGTGCTATCATGATCGATAAAGAAATAGCCGAGCTGAGACGCCGGCTGAACCCCGATAAAAACAACATCGCCACCCTCCGCGGCCGTTACGTCAACAGCCAGCGGGAGACCATCCACGAATTTACCGAATCCTTCGCCCTTCTGCCCATGGAGGAGATCGAAAAATATCTGGCCATCTTCCGCCGCGCCATGTCCGGCACCAACGGCAAAAATCTCATCGATGCGGCCTTTTCCATTCCGCAGGTGGAATCCGGCAAGGAGCACGGCCTGCTGACCAAGCTGCGGGATTCGCGCCTGCGGGACGATGAAGCGGCGAAGGAATTTTTCGATGCCGCCGCTTCCGGCATCAACATCGAGGGCAACGCCCTGATCCTTTTGATGGTGGATACATACGACGTGCCGAAAAAGCATCGCGATGACGGCGACGCCGGCGAATCGGAGCAGATGTTCACCTACATCATGTGCGCCGTCTGCCCGGTGAAGGAAGCGAAATCCACCCTCTCCTACGATGCGGCGAAAAAAGCGTTCCACACCCGCTCCTGCGAATGGAACGTGTCCGCGCCGGAGCTGGGATTTCTGTTCCCGGCCTTCGATTCCCGCCAGACCAACATTTACAACGCGCTCTACTACGTGAAAAATCCGGCGGACAACTGCCAGAGCTTCGCGGATCGTGTATTCGGCGCAGAGCTTCCGCTTCCTGCGGATGAGCAGAAGGAGATCTTCGGCGCATCCCTCTCCCACGCGCTGGCGGAGGAATGCACGCTGGAGGTGGTGCAGGCCATCCACGACGACATCGCCCAGCGCATCGAGGAGCATAAAACCCTCGCCATCGCCGAGCCGCTGACCATCACGCGGACGGACATTGCGGCGGTGCTGGAATCCTGTGAAATCTCGGAGGACAAGATCGCCGACCTGAAGGGAAGGCTGGACAGCGAATACGGCGACCTTGCCGAGCTGCTCCCGCGCAATCTTGTCAATCCGAAGCAGTTCGAGGTGAAAACGCCGGACGTTTCGATTAAAGTGAATCCGGAGCGGGGCGATCTGGTGGAAACGCGGGTGATCGACGGCGTGAAATACGTGCTGGTGCGTGCAGATTCCGGCGTCACCGTCAACGGCATCGACATCGAAATTAAATGAATTTTAATGAAAGAAGTCGTTTAACAAATTAAATGTAAACAGCTATATATAATAATAGGAAGAAAACTGCGCGAGGCCAAAGTCTCGCGCGGTTTTTTTCCATGATTATTCATTCTTCATCCTTCATTATTCACCATTCATTAAAAGAAGAAAATCCCCGCTTCCGCAGCGAGTGCCGGGAAACGGGGCTTAAAAGGAGAGCTTATTCGTGGCCTGCGTAGAAGGTGGTCAGATGACCCTGCTTCTTATCGAAGGTGCCGTCGGCTTTTTTGATGAGCATGAAATCGTTCCATTCTTCAAAATTGCCTTCGATGCGGGATGCGCAGAAATAGTAGTAATCGGTGGGGAGAACGGTTACGCCGTTCACCAGCACTTCGCGGGCTGCGGTGAGTGCTTCTTCGGTGGGCGTGTAGTAGTCCAGCGTGGTTGCGGGGCTGAACTGGTAGAAGGTCTTGCCATTCACGATGGTGGTCTGGAACATGACCTCGCTTGCCGTGTCGGGGAATCGGTCGCTTTCCATGCGGTTGCGGATGCACTGCGCGACGGCCATCATCTCCCAGTATTTTTCCTTCACATCCTCGAAGTAGTAGAGGCTGGAGCCGTTGCCCATGACCTCCAGCTGGATGATGGTTGCGGCGTAGCGGATTTCTTCATCCGTTACGGGAATGGACACATCGCTGATGGTATGTACCACGGAAAGCTCGTCCGCCAGCAGGGAAGGGAGCGGTTCCGGCTCAGGCTCGGGAGCGGCGGTGGTTTCGGGAGCGGCGGTTGTCTCGGGGGCCTTGGTGGTTTCGGGAGCGGCAGTCGTTTCGGGAGCTTTGGTGGTTTCGGGAGCAGCAGTTGTCTCGGGAGCCTTGGTGGTTTCGGGAGCGGCCGTTGTCTCGGGCGCTTTTGTCGTTACCGGAGCGGCCTCTGTTTCCGGCGCATTTGCGTGAACGGACGGAGATTCGGATTCTTCAAAGATCTCCTCCCATTCCGGAACAGTCTCGGCGGGGTCGAGCAGGAACGTGTCATATGCGGTATCCTCGACCTCATCAGGAGCGAAGATGCGCACCGGCTCATTGGCGGCGGTGAGCACCGGCTCTTCCTCGGCGTATGGCGCGGCGGCGATCACCGAAGCGGCGATGCTGCCGAGAGCGATCGCCGAAACGAGCGCGATTACGACAGACGTGGTATGCTTATGCAATTGTCTCACAGGCGATCACCTCCTTGCGCAATGACGGTGGGTAGGCTTGCTTTCATAAAAATGCTTCCTTTCGTAAATGTCTCGCCGCCTTGAGGGTTCGGAAATCACGAAGGCAAATTTCCGAGGTGGCGGGTTCAGACCGTTCGTCGGCATCCGGGAACAGGATATGCCGGGGCGGGGAAAAATATACCAATGAAAATGGTGACAATTCACCCGCAGGGTCTAAGACATATAATATTATACACCCTTTTTCTGAATTTTGCAACCCCTTTTCGTCAAATTGCTCACTATGCTGTAAAACTCATGCATTTTGCGGATAAAATTATACGAAATTTACAAATAATTACCAGCGAAATTTCCAATATCAGGAAAAATCAGTATATTATACATTTTTTACGTCATATTTATACGTGTATATGCGAATAAAATGCAATGCGGGAATATCGTTCCCGGATTTTGACGGATTCGGCAGAATGCACTGCATAACGCGATGAATACCATGCATTATGGTATATATTGTCGAATCGCATCGAAAATCGCCCATCGCTTGACATTTCGCTCCCAATGTGTTATAATGTACATATGAACACTCATTCAAATGTTGGGAGGTGAAACCATGCATGAGCATCCAAGCGAGCCGTGCGAGCTTCACGCGGCGGCGGTCGGCGAGCTTTGTGAAACTTTGCCGGACGAGGTTGTCCTCGATCAGCTGGAGGAGCTATTCAAGACCTTCGGCGACAGCACGCGCATCAAGATCCTCTACGTTCTCCACGAATCGGAGTTATGTGTCTGCGACATTGCCGCCATTCTCGGTATGACCCAATCTGCAATCTCCCACCAGCTCCGCGTACTCCGCCACAACCGTCTCGTAAAATCCCGCCGAGCCGGCAAACAGATCTGTTACTCTCTCGCTGACGATCATGTAAAAACGATCATTTCTATGGGAATTGAGCATATTGGGGAGTGATTTGGCGGGGATTGTTAGCATAAGGGGAACGGTCGCTTTTTCGAGAAAAAGCTCCGCAAAAAGCTTTATTCAACGCTATCGCTAACAGAGGGG